>CAJMOT010000096.1 GCA_905214995.1 uncultured bacterium
TCGCGCCAAAACCTTCCGATATTGGACGAAATTCCCGTCAAAACCCGCAGGCTCGGCGCCCTGCGCGGAGCGTACATTGCAAAGCGCGAGGCGGGCGACCTCAAAAAGATAATCATAGCGACCGGCTCCGAGCTCCAATGCGCGCTTGAAGCGGGGAAAATCGAGCCGCACACCCGCGTCGTGTCGATGCCCTGCATGGAGCTCTTCGAGCGCCAGGACGCCGAATACAAAGACGAGGTTCTGCCGCCGGACTGCCAAAACAGAATCGCGATAGAGGCGGGGGTGACGGGGCTGTGGCACAAATACGCCAAAAAAGCCGTCGGCACCGACGACTTCGGATTTTCCGCCGACGGCCCCGAGCTATTTGAATCCTTCGGAATCAACGCGCAATCCCTGTTGGGTTAAAGTTTTTCGCAGACGGGACGGCTTTTTCCGGCCGCGATTTCCGCGCGGGCGGGCGGAATTTCTCCCCAAGCTCTGCAAACTGAAAGCTCCCCTATTTTTTTCGGGCGGCGTTCGCGCCGTTGGGAAATCCCGCAAAACGCGGAAATTCCCGGAAGCGTGAAAAGCGCGCCCCTAATTTTTCTCTTTGATAATATAGGACGGGCGGCGCTTGGATTCCAAGTAAAGCTTCGACATGTAGTGCCCGATAACCCCCAGGCAAAAGAGCTGCATTCCGCTAAGGAAGAATATCACGCATATCATGGACGTCCACCCGTAGGCGGAATTGCGGTATATGAGCTGGCGTATTGAAAGCAGGACGATTGCGACGCTCGATAACAGGCAGAAGAATATGCCTATGGCCGCCGCCACGACGAGCGGAATTGTCGAGAAGGAAGTCAGCGCGTCGAGCGAATACATCGCAAGCCCCGCGAAAGACCACTTGGTTTTGCCCGCGCACCGCTCCATATTGTCAAACTCAATCCATTTGGTCTTGAAGCCGACCCATTCGTACATGCCCTTTATGAAACGGTTGTACTCCGGCATTTCGAGAACGGCGTCTATCACCTTGCGGTTTATGAGGCGGAAGTCGCGCGCGCCCTCGACGAATTTCAGGCTGGAAAGCGAATTGAGAACCCTGTAAAACGCCCGCGCGCAGAACGAGCGCGCGGGGGATTCGCCCCTGCGCGTCCTGCGGCGGGTCGCGACGCTGTCGTATCCGCCCTCGCGCATTTCGCGGAACATCTGCGGAAGCAGGAAGGGGGGATCCTGCAAGTCGGCGTCCATTATCGCGGCAATGTCCCCGCGCGCGGCGCGCAGCCCTGCGTACATGGCGGCCTCCTTGCCGAAATTGCGCGAAAACGAAATGTACTTCACGCGGGAATCCTTTGCGGCGAGCTCGCGCAGGTATTCGAGCGTTTCGTCCTTCGAGCCGTCCTCAACGAAGATTATCTCGAAATTCTCCGCACCGGCGGACTCCATGGCGCGCAGAAACTCGGCGTAGAAAATCGGCAGAGCCTCGCGCTCGTCGCGGCACGGGACTATCGCGCTGAACATTCCCCCGTAGGGGGGCACGCGCGCGGAATCTGACGCTGCTTCTGCCATTGCCGTATTCTTTTGCGCAATATTATTCCGCATTGCGGGCGAATATCAAACCTATTTTTGCGGCGGCTTCCGACGCGGAGCCTAAAAAATGCGGAATGCGGCGCGCCTTCCGCGGGCTTGCCGCGCCAAAATCCGCAAATAAAAAAAATCCCGCGGCAAACCTCCGCGGGATTTTATATCGGCCGCCAATCCGCCGGAGCGCAAACTCCGGAGATTACAGCGCCGAAATCTTTTCGTCGATTCTCGCGGCGAACTCGTCGAGCGCGCGGAAAGTTTCTTCAACCGGCCTGCCCTTCACCTCCACGCCGGGAATCTTTTCGGGCCTGGCCAGTTTGAAGCACGCCTCTATCGGCGCCGACAGGCTGCCTCCCCACCCATAGGAGCCGATCACGCCGAAATATTTGAGCTTCGGGCGCAGTATGTTTATCAGGTACGCCGCGTAGACGCTCTTGGGGTGCGGCCCCGTCAGAACCATGGATGTCCCGAAGACGACGCACGGGGCGTCGATGAGCTGCATTGCAATCTCCCCCTCGTCGGCTTCGATGAGCTCCGCCCTGACGACCGTTATGCCGCGCGACTGCAAGGCGTTTTCGAGATAATCCACCATTATGCGGGTATTGTCGTACATTGATACGTACGGCATCACGACCTTCCGCGCGAACTTGTCGGAGACCCATTCGGCGTAAAGATTCATGATGAACTCCGGCTTGTCGTAGACGGGCCCGTGGCTGGGCAGAATCATCTTGGGATTCATCGCCCTGACGAGTTCGAGGTACTTTGCGCAAAAGCCCCTGAACGGCATCATTATTTCGGAGTAATACCGCTTTGCGGCCTCCGCGAGATTTTCGGAGCAGTCGGCGAAGAGCTCGTTGTCGGTGTAGTGCGCGCCGAAGCAGTCGCAGGAGAACAAAAAATTGTCCTCCGCCAGATGCGTAAACATCGTGTCGGGCCAGTGAACCCACGGAGCCATTATAAATTTGAGCGTCCTGCCCCCGAGGGAGACCTCCTCGCCGTCCGCAACCGCCCTTATGCGCGACGGATCTACCCCGAGCATGTTGACGAGGTTTTCCGCGCACTTAGGCGAGCATAAAACGACCGCCTCCGGATATGTTTTCAGGAGGGCTGGAATCGCCCCGCTGTGGTCGGGCTCGGCGTGGTTTGAGACGATGTAGTCTATCTTGGCGCCGCGCGCGGCGATCACGTCGCAATACGGCCCGAGCAGCTTTTCGTACATCGTGTCTATGAGAGCGCGCTTCTCCGACCCCTCGACGAGATAAGAGTTGTAGGTCGTCCCCTGGGGAAGCGGGACGAGCTGGTCGAAGAGCTTGCGGTTCCTGTCGTGCAGTCCGCAATAGAATACTCCGGGGGCTATCTCTTTCATAGGCCCGCTATTCGTCTGTTTCGACAAACTGGTCTTTGCCCACTCCGCAGAGGGGGCACACCCAGTCCTCGGGGACGTCCGCAAAAGCCGTTCCGGGCTGGACTCCGTTGTCGGGATCCCCCGCGGCGGGGTCGTAGATATAGCCGCAAACTTCGCATTTATACTTTTTCATTGCGATATGCCTTTCCGTTTAAGCGTTACACTTTCAAATTTCGACAGGCGGTTTTCCGAAAAGTTTTCAATCCGCCTATTCCCCGCCGACTTTTTTGACGGTTATGATTATGCGCGCGGTTCTGGCGAGCCCCGTCGGGAACTGCTTGCGTATTTCGGCGTAAGGGCCCTCCGCGTCGTATTTTGACGGAGCCGAGCCGCCATCCGACGCCTCCGGCGCCCCTCCACGCGAAACTCCGGATTTTGAGAACAGAGCCGTCTGTTCCATGGCGTCAGAAAGCGTCTTGTCGCTATTGATTTTCGGCCTCTCAAATTGTATGCAGTAAGGCCTGTTCACGTCGAGGACGAGATCGCGCATCTTGCGCTCGAAACGCTCGAACTGCCGCTGCTTCAAAATGGTGTTGCCGTTGCTGTTCCCGTCGGCGTAAAAGTAGGATACGGGATTGGAATAGATGTAATCCATGTTGACCATAACCTTTTTGCCGTTGGCTTTCAGCAACTTCACCGCGCAAAACGACCCCAAATCAAACTCCTCGACGTCGCCCCTGTGCTTCGGCCTGTTCCTTATCATCGCCTCGATTTTTTTGTCCTTTTCAATCTGGGCGGCGTCGGGCTCGTACTTGTCGAGATAGCTCTTGTACTCGCCCGCAAAGAGCGACGGGGTTTTCTCCCCCTTTTCAATCGCGCTTTCGAGAGCGTCCGCCTGCTCGGTGAGCTTGCCTATGCGCCCCTGCGCGCCGGCGAGCGAATTTTCGAGGCGCAAAATTTCGTTTTTAAGGCCCAGCAGCTTGCCGCGCGCCTCGTCAATGGGCGAAATTTTCTCCGCCTTCACGGGCGCGGGCTTCTCCTTTTCGGGGACTTCGTCGGAATATTCGTCCATATTCACGGAGGGCGCGGGATAGCCTTTTGCCATATATCTCTTGGCGAGCACCTTTCCGTCAAAGCCCTTGTGTTGGGACTCCCCCTCCGCGAGCACGAACGTAAACTTGTCGTCGGGCCTTCCGGCGATGTGGGTTTCCACGGTGACGGAGTACTTCTGGGCGGACAGAACGCCCGCGCACAGCAACGCCGCCGCAAAGGTCGCGAATTTCATCGTAATCATAAGTAAAAATTTAATGGATAAATCGGGGGGCGTGTCAATTAGTTTTCAAGCCTCGATATCTCGAAAACCACCAAGGTTTCCCCGCCCTGCGCGAGCGTTCCGCCCTCCGCCGCTTTCGCCGACTCCGGAAGGGAAAATCCGAACCTGTACAGAACCGTCCTCTTCCCGCCGCGGATTTCGACGACTGAACACACATACGCAACGCAATTCTCCCGCGCCGGCGGCTGCGGAACGCGCGCGGATTCGCCGTCAGCATCTTTGCCCGCGCCCGCGGACGGAGCTTCCGGCTTCGCCTCCGCTTCCGCACGCGGCTCGGAATGCCACGACGACGGGTGCGGAAGCCCGTATTTGCCGGAGCGCACAGGCCTGCGCTTCGGAGCCTCCGAAACGGCTCCATCGGGAAGCCTTATGAGGTTTCCGCCGGAGTCCTCCAAATAGTACTTGCCGTCGATCTTGACGGTCTCGGCCGAAAACGAGACGTGGGAAACCGCGAGAGCCGCCGCGAAAATCGCAAAAAATTTCATTTTGAAAGAGTCGCGGAGGGCGGGAAATTTTTCAAGCAAAATCCGGGATTGGGAAAAGGCGTCACAGGCTCAACATTTCGTTCATACGCTCCTTGGATATCAGCGTCTTCGGCTTGTACGAATCGCCGTCGAGCCTCTCCTTCAAATCGACGTGCAGAAATCCCCCCGCGTCGGAATTTGCGCGGCTCAATCCGGAGAGGTAAGCCGAAACGCTTTTGAATATTCCCAACTGCGCGGAAAGCGGAACCGCGTATCTGTAATACGGATTCTTCGGCGTCTTCTTGGCGATTCTGTCCGCCTCGAGCGACGCCGCGGAAAGGACATCCCGGAGATACTCGGAATATTTGCGGAAGAAAAGCGACTTGTGCATGCGCGGCCCGTCGAGAAAATCGTACTTGTACTTTTCCGCCGCCCTGCCGAAACGGTCGGAGCCGAGCGCGTCCACGAAAGTGTTCGTGCGGACGAACCGCACGGTCCAATAGTTGAGGGCGCAGAGTTCGGCAAGGACCTTTTCCTGCGCGGCGTATTCGCCCGCGTCAAACTTCCTCCACGACTTCAAGCTCCCGGGATCTATCGGAACCAGCTTCGCCCTGCCTGACAAATCCTGGCGGACTGCGCCCTCCAAAATTTTTATTATAGGCTCGCATCCGGGCATCTGGGAGGGCGACGTCGACGCGTATGTGGCGTCGAACCCGCCGAAGAACTCTATGCCGTTTGTCGGGGAGAGCTCTATCAGCCCGAGAAGCTTTCGCGAATCCGCGTCCACGACCATCGCGCCCCCCGATCCGAGATTTGCGACTTTCGAGTAGTCGGCGACGCCGAGCGCAAACGCCCCTTTCCCCATCACGGGGTATATCGAGCGGCGGGCGCCGTCCCTGTTGGCGCCGATAATGGCTATGCGCTTCCCCTCAAAGGATTCCGGAATTTCGGACGGCGGGCAAAATTCGACGGGAGAGGCGGGCACGTCCCCCGATACCGCGGCGCACGCGAACATCGAATCCGGAGAGACGCATATGTCGGAACTTTTAAATACCGCGTCGCCGTAGTCGAATTTAAGCTCCCCGTCCAGGTGTTCGAGCATCTCCGCCGGAAACAGGAACGCCTTCTTCCCCGCGACCTCCACAAAGTAGCAGCAAAACGACATTCCGCCAGCCTGCTTTATGAATGCGTTTTTGTAAAAGAAATCCTCCAACCGCTTTTTGCCGCCGTCGTAGGCCTCGGCGGGCTTGCCCTTCAAGAGCGCGGCGTCGAGGCGCGAGTCCAGCTCCGCAAGCTGCGCGCAAAAATCCGACGGGAACATATCCTGTATGCCCTCGCGCAAGTTCCCGAACTCGGGCGGGAACTTTTTCATCAAAAAGTTGTGGCGGGCAAGAAACTGCCTGTCGAAATACCGCACCGCAGCGTCGGGATCTTCCCCCATCTTTTCGAGGGTGTTTTTGAGAATCAGGCTGTAATCGCTCTTGGGAACGTCTTTCCACTTTTCCTTCACCGCCGAGAGCGCGTCGCCGAGCCTCATGACCGACGACGCCTGCGCCGCGTAGTCGCCCGCATATATTCTGGCGACCGCCTCTATGATTGCGGAAGACTCCTCGCGCGAGAGGCCGAAAGAGTTCACCGCGTCCTTTATCGCAAGAGCCGCGGTCTCCTGCGCCATAACGAAAGACTGCTGCCTGTCGTAGTCGCCGGGGAATTTTTTCTCCGCCAAAGCCCTTATCTCGTCGCCCATCGAGGCGGGCACGCCCCTGCGCCTCTGCGCGATCTTAGCCATCGCCGACTTCTGGTCGGCTATCCATCTCTCGCGCTGCTTCACTTTCGTTGGGAAGAGCTCCATTCCCCTCTTTTCTATCGCCTCAACGCGGGGATCGGCGGGGAATTCGGCATTGGACTTTCCCCCGAAAATATCGCCGCCGTATTTGTCGCAGCAATACCATCCGCCGAGGAGCGCGAAAGCGGCAGCCAAAAGAATCAGTTTCATCGGAAACGTCTTTAATGCAAAAGCGCGCGCGGTGTCAAAATAATTGCGCAAAAACATCAAAACCGCCCGCCGCGAAGAGGCGAAACAAGATTCCGGATATGCGAAATTCTTTTTTGAAAAAAAATACTCCGCGCCGAGCGGCAAAAAATCCCCCGGCTTTCCGTGCGGAGGGCAAAAAAATCCGCGCCGCGTTTCCGCAATGCGGCGGGTTCGCCGGCGCGGGCGGCGGAACCGAAGCGCGCGGGCGCGGATTTGCACGCCGAAAGCCGGCTACAAATTGGCGACAGCCTCTTCCGCGTTCTTGCGGATCTGAACCCAGTCCCGCGCCTCGATGAGCGCCGCGGGCGCTATCCATGAGCCCCCTATCGCCGTCACGAGCGGGGAATCCGCATACGGCTTCATATTCGAGAGCTTCAGCCCGCCGAGCGGAATAAAGCTTATGCCCAGATGCTTGTACGGCGCGGAAATGTTTTGCAGATGCTTCATGCCTCCGGAGCTTTCCGCGGGGAAGAACTTCATCAGCCTGCACCCGTGTTCGAGAGCCTGCTCGATGTCGCTGGGCGTCATGATTCCGGGGGCGAACGGCAGCCCCGCCTCCGCCGCCGCGTCTATAACTCGGACGTTGCAGCCCGGGCTGACGCCGAAATCCGCGCCGCGGCTCTTGGCCTCGCGAGCCTGATCGGGCGTGAGAATCGTGCCGATTCCGAGGGTGAGCGGCAGCCCCGCCGATGCTATTGCCGACGCGCACTCGAAAGCGCGCGGCGTGCGCAGCGTCATTTCTATGGCGGTCACGCCGCCGTCGCAGAGAGCCTTGGCAAGATCCGCGGAGTCCGCGGGTTCGTTCACGGCGAGCACCGCCACGATGCGCGCCTTTTTCAGTTTTTGTGCGAGATTTTCCATTGGGATATTTTTGGATATTGCGTTAAAGCGTTTCAGAATCTTCGCCGAGTCTGGGGAGCTTGAACTGCGAAACTTTCGCGCGCAGCTCCTCCGCGGTCTTTTCGAGCGAATCCGTGGCGGACTTGAACGCGCCGATTTTGTCGCGGGTCTGGGCGGCGGATTCGCTCAAAGCGTGCATTGTGCGGCTTATCCTCGCCGCCCTGTCGGCCTGCGTCCCGACCCCTCCGGCGAGCTCCTCGAACTTGGGGCCGAGGGCGGCGACCTGCTCGGAAACCGCCCTCATGTTGTCAGACACCCTGTCTATCACGCGCAGCGAGCGGCGCATGAGTATCACGAAAGAGCGCATTTCCACCACCCCCGACTCCACGGAGTCGCGCATGTCGGAGACCATTTTGGAGATGTTCATCGCCGAAACCGCCGTCATGTCGGCGAGCTTTCCGATTTCCGCGGAGACTATCGCGAACCCCTCTCCGAACTCCCCGGCCTTTTCCGCCTCTATGGCGGCGTTGAGCGAAAGCAGGTTGGTGCGCTGGCTGACGGTGTTGACGGTCGTCACCGCGGCGGATACGCCCTCGGCCTTTTCCCGTATTATCGCGAGCCTCGACGCCACAGACTCCGTGGCTGACAGCAGACCGGAGGCGTTCTCCGTCAGCCGCGAGAGGTATTCGCCGCCCTCGCGCATTCCCTCGACGCTCGCGCCGATGTCCGCGGCGGCCCTTCCAGCCTTGGACTTCAGAAGCTCCACCGAAGACGATATGGATTCCGTCGCCTTTGAGACCTCCCTGAGCGCGCCCGCCTTCTCGACCGCTATGGACTCTATTTCGGCGGCTCCCCCCGAGATCTTCACGGCGCCCGCCGCCAAGCTCACGCCCCCGCTCTGAACCCTCCACACGAGCTTCGATAGGTAACCCGTCATCTTCTCGAGGGCGACGCACAGGGCGAAGATTTCGCTGTTGCTGAGCCTGTCGGGGTTCGTGAGCTCGGAGAGGGCCTCTCTCGCGCCGCGCAGGTTGCCGTCGCGCATCATGTTCGCGGCGTCCACGAGCCCGCCCGTCATCTCCGCGCCCCTGGCGGCGGCCATGCGCGCCGCGAACGCCGCGAACCCGAGCATCAGCGCGCCGAGCGGCAAAAGGAAAAATATGAATCTCTCGCCCGAGCGTGAAATGCGCGACATTGCCTCGAACGAGTCCGCGCTGTACGAG
>CAJMOT010000097.1 GCA_905214995.1 uncultured bacterium
CGCCGCCGGCGGATGTTGCGGAACGGGCGGGGTAAATTCCGCTTCCGTCCTAAAATACGACTCATTCAATCCCGGGCAGGTGTGGCTCGACGACAACGGCAGGCACATAAACGCCCACGGCGCGGGCGCGATTTTCGACAACGGCAGGTACTACATTTTCGGAGAGCACAAGCTCGGCGGGACGCTCGGGAACAAGTCTGTGGTGGGCGTCCACTGCTATTCGTCCGACGATCTCTACAACTGGAAGGACGAGGGAATCGCCCTCGAAATGAGCGGAGACCCCGATTCGGAAATCGTGCGCGGCACAATATTGGAGAGGCCGAAAGTCATCTACAATCCGCGGACGAAGAAGTACGTGATGTGGATGCACCTCGAATTTCGCAAGGGGCCGACCGCGAAATCCGCCGATTTGAAGGACATCTACGCCGAAAAGCCCGACTACTCCACCGCCCGCGCGGGGGTCGCGGTTGCGGACAAAATCGCCGGCCCGTATAAATATGTCGGGAGGTTCCGTCCCAACGCCGGCAAGTATCCGATAAACGGGGCGGACGGGCTCAGGGCGTACCGCGCGGAGCTCGAAAAAGACCCGAATTGGAAGTCGAAAAAGTTCAAGGGCGAAGAGCGCGAAAAGGCGCTCGCGCGCGGGTTCGCCTTTTTGCGCGACTTCGACGGTGGGCAAATGTCGCGCGACATGACGCTGTTTGCCGACGACGACGGCAGGGCGTATCTCGGCTGCGCGAGCGAGGACAATTCCACGTTCCACATACACGAGCTCAATCCCGAATACACGGGGTTCACGGGCAGGTTTGCGCGCGCGTTCCCCGGCGGGTACCACGAGGCTCCCGCGTTTTTCAAGAGGGGCGGCAAGTACTACATGTTTTCGTCGCACTGCACGGGCTGGGCGCCTAACCCCGGCAGGGTTTCAGTCTCCGACAAAATGCTCGGCGAGTGGAGGGAGCTCGGCAACCCGTGCCGCGGCGATGGCCGGAAAAAGTCGAAAACCGTCCCCGTCGAGGCGAAGGCCGACACGACTTTCCGCTCGCAGAGCAGCGCGGTTATTCCGGTTCGGGGCAAAAAGGACGCCTTCATATATTTCGGAGACCGCTGGATACCCGAGGACGCCATAGACGGCAGGTACATTGTCCTCCCCGTCGAGTGGGAGGGCTCGGGGGAGGGCGCAATGCCCGTGATAAGGTGGCGCGACAAGTGGAAAATTGAGGACGTCTTCAAGGATTAGAATTCGGGCGGCGGCGTTTGGGCGCGGCGGAATATTCCCGAATTTTCGGAGCGCGGGGGGAGTTCGGAATTCCCCTCCTTTTTTGTGCGGGGCGCGGCGGATCTTGCGCGCCGCTCGGCGGAAGGCGCGAAAGCATAAAGGCTTGCAAACAAAATGCGGCTCCGCTACCTTTTGCGCATGAAAAAGGTTTTGCTTCCGATTTTTTGCGCCGCCTTCGCGATTTTCGCGCGCGGGGAAAATATTCCCGACAGCGTTTTGCCCGAGAGCGAATATCCCTATTGGGGCGAGTACAAAAAGACGAAATTTGAGGACGTAAAGCCCGCCGAGTGGATCGCGGAAGATTCCGTGAGGGACGGTTGGGACTGGTCGCTTCCGCCGCGCGTGAAGCCCGACCCTAATTCCTACGTCACCCTCTACCGCACCGGAATGAACGGCATGGGGAAAATCGCCAAGATAAAACCCGTGAACTTCCCGTCGATTCCGGCAGTTGGCTTTTGGCTGAATTGGAAGGATATCGAAAAAACCGAGGGCGTCTACGACTTCCAGCCCCTCAAAGACATGATAAAGGCCGCCGCCGAAAAGGGATACGGCAGCGTCATAAGAATCCACACCGCGGCGACGCGCTTCGCCCCCGAATGGCTGTTCAAGTACAATGTTCCGGTGGACGAAAATCCCGAGGGAAAGGGCGACAGGATGAAGCCGATAGACCCCGCGCACCCCGAATTCCACAAACGGTATTTGAAGCTCGTCGAGGCTTTCGGGAAGTCCGGGATTCCGCAAATGGACGAGGTGAAGGGAATGTTTGTGGGGTATTCGTCGTACTCCAACGGCGACGAGGGAATGGGGCCGGTTCCCGAGCACGAAAATCCCGACGGGTTTCCGCACGTCAGGGAGCGCATAGACGCGTGGGCGGAGGCCGCAAAGGGCGTGGAGCGCAAAGTTTTCATGGGCGGGTGGAGCGACTACGGAATTTCAAAGGGCTTCGGAATCCGCCGCGGGTTCGTGGAGATGTACCTCTACCACGTTCCGGACGAGAAGATCGGACAGAAGATCGACAAAGACGGCTATCTGTACGTTGACGAGGAAAATCCCGTCGTGAAGAGCGGCGTGCGCAACGGCGAGGAAAACGAGGAGTACGAGGAGCATTGGGCGAGCGAAAGGGGACGGTACCGCTTCGGCAAGTCCACGGCGTCCTTCCCGTACCGCTACTTTTCGTCGAACCTGCGGCTGCTTCAAATGCGCACCAACGACGTCATCTGGAACGAGTTTACCATAAATCCCGAAATGTTCGTGTGGGTCGGGCTTGAGCTCGGCAAGACCGCAAAAACCGCGCCCGACGCGTGGTGCTTTCTGCGCGAGAGCTATCTTTGGAAGTCCAATATGCGGCGCGACGGAAAGGGGGCGGAGGATCCCAATACGGGGCTTAAAAACTTCGAGCGGTGGGTATACCAGCGCGACAGCCCTGGCTACGAGACGGAGCCCGCGGTCAAAATAGGCCACGCGATAAAGATGTGGATGGTGCGCGACGACAAGCGGTACGACTATGTAGCGCGAACCGGCGCGAAAATCGGCTTTGACGTCGACGGCAAATTTTTGCGCGGGAGAAGCAGGAAAATAGCCGTGAAGATTTCGTATTTCGATTTCGGAAAGGGGAAATTCGCGCTCGAATACAATTCGGGCGGCGAAGTCGGGCGCAGGGTCGTGGAGTGCGCGGACAGCGGCAAAGTGCGCACGGCGACGTTTTTCATCACGGCCGACTTCCTGAAAAACACTAAGCTAAAACACGATCTCGAAATAACGGGGATCGACGGGTACAAGCCGACAATCTCCATGCTGCGCGTAGTGAAGCCGTAGATTCAGCGCGCTATCCTGCCGAACATGTCGCCTCGGATCGGGCCGATGTTGAGCCTCCACTGCGGGAAGCTTTCGCATTCGGGCCACGAGTAGGCTATCGGGGGCGATTTTTTCAAATCCGCTCTCGGGAAGCTTTCCGCCCTTTTCGAGCGCCTCCCCTATCGTCTCGCCGTTCGGCGCGGTATCGGGTTTCCACGTCGGATTTAGAGGTCTCATTCCGATGTCGAAAGCGGCCATACGACGCCGGCGTGCATGGGCCCGTAGTACTGCATTCCGTTCGAGAGCGGATAATGGGAATACCCTTCGGCGTACGCGCCCCAAATTTTTGCGATTCTTTCGGCGTCGGAGCCCCACTTCGGGCTCGCGCCTTGCGAGGTCCCCCGTGAATTTCCATTGTTCGCGCGGCGGAGGGGAAGGGTATTCCCCGCCGGAGGCCGCGGCGGGCTCCCCGCGGTTAGCCCGCGGGCGGCCAATATCGCGATGGCCGCAAAAATGTGTCCTGTCATATGCATATTTTTAAAGCGTTGTTGCCGGATATATTCCAGAGCATACGCGCGCGCGGATTTTGCGGCAAGCCCTTAATCAGCCTTTCCGCGGCGGCGGCGCGCCAACTATTTTGTTGAAATGCCGCCTCCGAAAGCCAATTATCTCCCAAATTATGATAGACGTAAAATTCCTCAGGGAAAATCCGGAACTGGTGAAGGCCAAAGTCGCGCTCAAGCACTTTGACTGCGACATCGACGCGATACTCGCGTTCGACGCCAAAAGGCGCGCGGCCGTCGCGGAATTTGAGGACGCGCGCGCCGCCCAAAACGCCGCGAGCAGGGCGATGTCCGAACTCCCGAAGGGCTCCGAGGAGTTCAAGGCAAAGCTCGCGGAGATGAAGGAGGTGTCGAGGCGCGTCAAGGAGCTTGAGGCCGCCGCGGGCGAAATAGAAAAGGAGTGGAAGCGCATGCTGCTCGCCATTCCCAATTTGCCCGACGACAGCGTTCCCGTCGGAAAGAGCGCCGAGGACAATGTCGTCGTCAAGGAGTGGGGCGACATTTCCAAAATCAAAAACGCCGTGCCGCACTGGGATTTGCCGCAGTTTGAAAAGCTGCTCGACTTCCGCAGGGGCGTAAAGGTGACGGGGGCGGGGTTCCCGTTCTACGTCGGCGACATGGCGCGGCTCGTGCGGGCGCTGCTTTCGTTCTTTCTCGACGAGGCGCGCAAAAACGGGTACCGCGAGCTCATGTGCCCGATAATGGTGAACGCCGCGAGCGCCACCGCGACGGGGCAGCTCCCCGACAAGGAGGGGCAGATGTACCATGACGCGGCGGACGACTACTATATGATTCCCACGGCGGAAGTGCCCGTGACGAATTTCTACCGCGACGAAGTTTTCGAGGAGTCGCAGCTGCCGGTTTGCGCGTGCGCGTACACCCCGTGTTTCCGCCGCGAGGCGGGAAGCTGGGGCAAGGACGTGCGCGGGCTCAACCGCCTGCACCAGTTCGACAAAGTGGAGCTCGTCAAATGGGCGCATCCCGACCGCAGTTTCGAGGAGCTCGAAAAGCTCCGCAACGACGCCGAGGGGATTCTGCAAAAGCTGAATCTGCCCTACCGCGTGCTCTCGATATGCACGGGCGACATCGGCTTTCCGCACGCCAAGCAGTTCGACCTCGAAGTCTGGGCGGCGGGGCAGAAGAGGTGGCTCGAAGTCTCGAGCTGCTCCTGCTTCACGGACTTCCAAGCGCGCCGCGCCAACATACGCTTCAAATCGGCCGGCGGAAAGCCCGCGTTCGTGCATACGCTGAACGGTTCGGGGCTCGCGATTCCGCGCGTGCTGGCGGCTTTGCTCGAAAACAATGTCCGCGGCGACGGGTCGATAGCCGTCCCCGAGGCTCTGGCGCACTGGTACGGCTCCGACACGCTCGGGGCATAGGGGCGCGCCCGCCGATTAAGGGGGTTCCGCCCTTGCGAAGACTTTGGGGGCGCCGGTTTTTTATCCGGAGGGATATTCTCCCCATTGCGCGGGCAATGGGAAGCTTTATGGAGAGATAAACAACCAACAACGGGGGGATAGCCTCATTGCGCGAGCAATTGGCGCAAAGGGGGCTCAGCCCCCCTTCAATAGAATGTTTGAGGGAATAACGGAGAATTTGTCGAAGGCTCTGCGCAATTTGCGGGGACTGGGGAAGCTTACGGACGAGAACATGGCTGAGGCGCTGGGCGAGGTTCGCAAGGCGCTTTTGTCGGCGGACGTGCACTTCAAGGTGGCGCGCGATTTCACAGAGAGGGTTCGGGCGGAGTGCGTCGGCCTTGAGGTCGTGAAGTCCGTGACGCCCGGGCAGCAGGTCGTCAAGATAATCAGCGACGAGCTTGTGAAGCTCCTCGGGGCGGGGGAGACGGAGCTTTCCCCGATAAGGCCGCTTGGGATTATGATGGTCGGCCTCCACGGGTCGGGCAAGACGACGACTTCCGCAAAGCTTGCGGCGCTGCTGCGCAGGCAGGGGATGAATCCGGCGCTCGTGGCGTGCGACGTTTACAGGCCCGCGGCAATAGACCAGCTGGAGATTTTGGGCAGGCAGATAGGGGCGCCGGTCTATTCTGACAGAAATTCCAGGGACGTTCCGGAGATAGGGGAGCGGCTTGGGAATCTCGCGCTGCAAAACGGGGCAAACGCCGTGATTTTCGACACCGCCGGACGCCTGCAAATAGACGCCGGCCTCATAGAGGAGATAAAGAGGCTGCGCGGGGCGGTTTCGCCCAAAGAAGTGCTGCTCGTTGCGGACGCGGCGCTGGGGCAGGAGGCTGTCAGCGTGGCGAAGGCGTTCAACGAGGCGGTCGGCGTGACGGGAGTCGTGATGACGAAGCTCGACGGCGACGCGCGCGGGGGTGCCGCGCTCTCCATAAAGGCGATTTCGGGGGCGCCGATAAAGTTCGCGGGCACGGGCGAGAAGATTTCCGACATCGAGGCGTTCCACGCCGACCGCATGGCGCAGCGCATACTCGGAATGGGCGACATCGTGAGCCTCGTCGAGAAGGCGCAGGAGAACATCGACATGGAGGAGGCCGCCAAGATGGCCGAGAAGCTCCGCAAGGCGGATTTCAATCTGGAGGATTTTCTCTCGCAGATGCGCCAGATAAAGAGGCTCGGGCCGCTGGGCGGCATAATGAAAATGCTGCCGGGCATGGGGGGCGCCGGCATAGAAATAGGCGAAAAAGAGGAGGCGCGCGTGCGCCGCATGGAGGCGATAATCCTCTCGATGACGCCCGCGGAGAGGCGCAACCCGTCGATAATCAACGCGCGCCGGCGCATGAGAATAGCGGGGGGATCGGGCACGCAGGTGCGCGACGTGAACACGCTTTTGAAACAATTCGAGCAGATGCGTAAAATGATGAAGATGATGAAGGGCGGCAATGGCAGGCGCATGATGTCGTCTTTGATGTCCGGATTCGGAAGGTAGTCGCAGCGCGGAATGTCCGCGCACCTGCCGCGGCGGTTGCGGCGGGCGATTTTGCCATTGGACGGTTGCGCCGGAGCATATTATATGGAACGTTATGGGATTTCGGGATTTCATGATTTCCCAAGCCGCGATGTTTGCGGCTTCGCTTCTTTGCATATTCGTTCCGCGCAACGGCGCCGTGGGGGTGAAGTTTTTCTATACGTTCGCCGACGATGAAATTTGGAAAGCCGTAAACGTCCGCTTCGGGATTGCGGCTTCGTGAGTTGTCGCGGTTTTTGCGCCGGCGGGGGCCGCCGCGGATTTCGCGGGGGCGGAAGAGCTCATATATTTCGCGGTTGCGGAGACCGCGCATACGGGCTGGTTGCGCTCTGCGCCTACGCCCTCGCAAAAAAGCTCTACTTTAAAAAATTTCCCGATTCCCCGGAGTCGAAGGGGCGCGCCGCTGGAAAATCCGGATTTTGCGCCCCAAAAAAAATGTCGGGCTTTGAGCGCGCCCTTTTTATTTTTTACATTTTTGCCGCCGCCGCGCTGTTCTTTTGGTTCCGCGGGCTGTGCGGGCCGGTTTGGGACGAGACTGTCGCAACCCATTGGAACGCGGAGGGCGTAGTCGACGGGTATATGAAAATGGGCGACAATTTTGCGGAGCTTTCGGCGATTCCGCTCTCGATAGGCGCGCTCGGCGCTGTCGGCGGATACGCGGCGTCGCGCCTTTGCTCCGGCGTGAAGGGGATTTTCACGCCGCTTTCGTGCGGGCTGTCCTTTGCGCTCGCGTTAACTTTTCTCTGGGCGACGGCGGTTTACTCGACGCTCGCGGCGCATGAAAATTCCGGCAGGCTCGAGATTTTTTCGGGGTCGGGCGGGGTTTTCGCAGCGGCCGGCGGCGCGTTTTTCATCTTCGCCGTATGCGCCTCGATAGGCTTTTCCATTTCCTTCCAAAACCGCGCCGCCGGAGGGCGGAAATAATTGTTGCGCGCGGCTTTCGCGCCGTTAGCATTTTGGGCATGAATGCGAAATGCGCAAAATTTTTTGCGGCGGCCTGCGCGCTTGCGGCGGCGGCTCTCGCGGGGTGTTCGTCCGCTCCGAAGTTCGGCGAAAACGTCTATCCTATGGGCGCGATACTGCCGCTTACGGGCGAAAACGCCGAAGCCGCGCGCGAGGCTCTCAACGGCATGGAGCTCGGCGCCGAGAAAGTCAACGCCTCGGGCGGGATTGCCGGATTGAAAGTAGAAATCGTCCCGCGCGACGCCAACGGATCCGACAAGCTGTCGTTCGAGGAAAATTTCGACGCCCTGCGCCGCGACGGGGTGAGGGTGATTTCCGTCGGGTTCGACGAGGTCGTGGTGCCGTGGCACCAGCGGATAGCCAAGTGCGACGACGCCTTTGTGAACTTTCTCTGCCAGTATCCGCCGGCGACTGTTGACGCGCCGAATTCCGTCCGGATATTTCTGAACGGCGCGCAGGACGGCGACGCGCTCTCGAAAGTCGTCGAGCGGCCGGGCAGGCGCGATGTGCGCATAGTCCTCATGAGCGTGGATTCGATGTTCGGCAAGGCGTGCGGAGACTACCTCGCCTTTTGCGTGAGGCTCGAGCGCACCAAGCTCTACACGGACGTGTTCACGCAGAATACGCGCGACTTCTCCATTTTCAGCGGGCAGATAAAAAGGCTCTTCCCCGACTACGTGTTTTACGTGGGCAGGGGCGGGGAGTTGAAAAGCTTCGTCGAGAGCGTCGCCAAAGACGGGTTCAGGGGGACGGTCGCCTCCGGCGCGGTATTCGGCTTCGAGCCGTTCAAGGTTCCCGAGGGCGTGAAATTTTTCAGGACGGCTACGCTGTTTGAGCTCGGCAAAATCGCAACTCCCGCCTCGCGCGAGTTCGTCGCGGCTTACAGGGCGAAATACGGCAGGGTCCCGACGTGGGTGGCGGCTTACGGGTACGACTCGGTCGTGGAGCTCGCGAAGGCGGCGGAGGCCGCCAAGTTCAACCCGTCCAAAATGCGCGATTACTTTAAGGACAGAAAAACGGAGGGCGCGATAGGCTCGATGGAGTTCGACCGGACGGCGGACCCGCTCTCCGAACTTGAGCTTACGCGCCTATGACGAGCCTTCCCCCGCCCGGCGGCTCCCGATGCCCCGCGCGCCGAGGGGAGGCCTGCGCGCCGCCTTCGG
>CAJMOT010000098.1 GCA_905214995.1 uncultured bacterium
GGCCGCGACAAATACCTGTACTTCCCGCTGGGCGGCCTGCCGCAGCCGACGGAGCTCGCGGAAATATGCGCCGCATTCGCGCGGGCGGGGCTCGTCGCGCCGCGCTCGCGCGTCTACAACGTCCCGCCCGACTACCCGCAAATCTTCCCCTCCGCCCGCGAGCTCTTCGACTTCGACGAAAATCCCGACGAGGCCGACTATCTCTACGACGTCGAAAGGCAGATCGCCCTCTCGGGCCCGAAGCTGCGCAAAAAGCGCAACCACATAAAGCACTTCCTCGCCCAAAACCCGCAGATGCGCGTGGAGCCGCTCTGCGAGGAAAATTTCGCGCAGGCGATGCGCTTCATGGACGCCGAGGACGAAAAGAAATGCCTGTTCGCCGAAGAGGTCGCCATAGGCCGCGCGTTCGCAAATTTCCGCGGGCTCGGGCTGTACGGCTGCGTGCTCTACTCCGGTCCGGATAAAATAGCCGCCGCCGCGGCGATGGGGGAAATTTCCGGCGGCGCGCACTCGGTCCACTTCGAAAAATCCGACAAGCTCACGGACGGCGCGAGCCAGATGATAGTCAGGTGCGAGGCCGAGGCGATACGCGGACGCGGCGGCAAATTCATGAACCGCGAGCAGGATCTCGGCGACCCGAACTTGCGCCGCGCAAAGGAATCGCTCGACCCCGACATTATGTACCGGAGGCTCGGGGCGAGGCCCAAAAACGCCTGAGGCCATGATAAGGATTTCGCAGATTCCCGCCGGCGCCGCAAAAGCCTGCGCCCCGCAAGTCCAAAGGCTCTACGAGCTCGCGGGCTGGTCGGAGTCGGGCGCCGGCGCCGAAAGCGTCGAGAGGGCTCTCAAAAATTCCCACTGCGCGTTCGGCGCATTCGACGGGCGCAAATTGGTGGGTTTTTTCCGCGCGCTCTCCGACGGGGTGTCCGACGCCTACCTGCTCGACCTCTTCGTGGATCCCGAATACCGCGGCAGGGGAATCGCGAGCGAGCTCGTCGCGCGGATAGTCGCAAGGCTGAAATCGGACGGCATAGAGTGGATAACCGCCATATCCACGCCCGAGGCGAAAAACATGTATTTGAGAATCGGAAGGCGAATGAAGTCCCACACGCCTATAAGGTTTTTATAGCGCATAGGCGGCGCAAAAGGCGGGAAATCTTGCGCGTTTTTGTCCGGAGCGCGCGCAGGCCGCGCAAACCGCCATGGTAAACAACGCCGATACGCTTTTTACCGCGCGGAATTTATCCTGCGGCGCGCGCCGTTTCAAGGCGTTTTCCCCGCTCGTTCCGCGATAGGGCTGCCAAAAACTTATTTGACAAATTAGCCCATGCTAATTTGATTTGAAACGCTTTACTCTTATGCCCGAAAACCCGCCAAAACTCTCCGAGAACCTCGAGGATTACCTCGAGGCCATATCTTCGCTGTCGGCGGACACGGGCGCGGCGCGACCCTCGGACATAGCGGCGGCGATGAACGTCAAGAGGCCGTCGGTCACCGCCGCGCTGAACTCGCTGCGCGAAAAGGGGCTTGTGGAGTACGAAAAATACCGCCCCGTGACCCTCACGCAAGACGGGGAGGCGGTCGCCAAAAACGTGAGGCGCAAGCACGAGCTTTTAAGCGACTTCTTCACGAACGTGTTGGGCGTGAACGCGAGCGAGGCCGACCTCGCCGCATGCCGCATGGAGCACGCCCTCGAAGACTCCATAATGAAGAAGCTCATGAAATTTTTGAAGGGCCGCGGGACTGGAATGTGCTCGGGCTGCCCCAACCGCTCGCCGGGCTGCGAGTCGTCGTGCCCGCACGCGGTGGCGCTCAGCGACCTCTCGAAGGGCGAGAGGGCCGTAGTGCTCTCCATCGACAGGAAGCTCGGCAACCTCGGCACTTACGCGGGAATGGGGCTCGCGATAGGCTCGACGGTCTCGGTGCTGCGCGTGGCGCCCCTCGGAGACCCCGTTATAATCAGCGTGCACGGCTCGGAGATTTCCATGAGGAAGTCGCAGCTCAAGAACATCATGGTAAAGCGCATATGAGATTTTTTTGCGAACCGAGTTAGAGAAAGCTAACAGATGAGAGACGGACATTTCAGGATTTTGCTCGCGGGCAACCCCAATTCGGGGAAGACGACCATATTCAACGAGCTCTCCGGCATGAGGGCAAAAGTCGGCAACTACGCGGGGGTGACGGTGGAGCGCAAGACCGGCGGCTTCTCCGCCGGCGGGTGCGAAATCGAGGTCGAAGACCTCCCGGGCGTCTACACGCTCTCCGCCTCGTCCGCGGAGGAAAAAATCGCCGCAGACGCCATATCCGCGGGCGACTTCGACCTGATAGTGAATGTGGTGGACTCCTCGAATTTCGAGAGAAACCTGTTCCTGACGATGCAGTTGGCGGAAATGAAAATGCCGATGATAGTCGCCCTCAACATGAGCGACGAGCTCGAAAAGGAGGGGAAATTCGTGGACGCCCCCGCCCTCTCCGCCGCGCTCGGAGTTCCCGTAATCAAGACGACGGGCTTCGACAAACGCTCGATAGCCGAGCTCAAAAATTTCATCGCCAAAAACGCGCGCGCATGCACGCTCGCGCACTTTCCGTGGAAGTCGGCGGGCGACAACATTCTGACGCGGAAAATCGCGGAAATTTCGCGCGTGCTCTCCGACGCGCTCCCCCCGCCGTTCAAGTCGTACTCCGACTGGATGGCGGTAAGGTTCCTCGAAAAGGACCCGTCCGTCACGGCTTCCGTGCGCGAGAGGGCCCCGCACATATACGAAGCCGCAAGGGAGCGCGCCGCCGCGCTCGAGGCGCAGACCGACGAAACTTCCGAATCGCTCGTCGCCGCCGCCAGATACAGGATTATCGACAACATATGCATGCCGTGCCTCAAAACGCGCGCCCACGCGCGCACGAATTTCACTAAAATGCTCGACGCGGTATTCCTTAACAGGTTCGTTGGAATACCGATTTTCTTCGCGCTGATGTACGGGGTGTTCGAATTCGTGTTCGCGCTCGGCGAGCCGCTGATGGAGCTATTGGAGTCGCTTTTTGCATACGCCGCGGACTCCATTTCGGCGTCGTGGCCCGGGGGCTCTTTTCCGCTCGCGAAAAAGCTGCTGGTGGAGGGCGTAATAGGCGGCGTAGGCGGCGTATTCGTGTTTCTGCCGAACGTGGCGCTGCTGTTTCTGGCGCTCTCGATTCTCGAGGACAGCGGGTATATGGCGCGCGCGGCATTCCTCTGCGACAGGGCGATGCGCCGCTTCGGGCTGAGCGGCTCGAGCGTGATTCCGATGCTGCTGGGATTCGGGTGCTCGGTGCCCGCGATAATGGCGACGCGCTCGCTGAAATCGCGCTTCGAGAGAATCGCCACCATAATGGTGATTCCGCTTTTCAGCTGCGGGGCGAGATTCCCCGTGTACATGCTCCTGATCCCCGCGTTCTTCGCGCAAAAATACTGCGGGCCGGTTATGTTCGCAATCTACATAATAGGGATAGCCGCCGCCATGCTGCTTGCAAAAGTCCTGCGGGAAACCGTCGTAAAGGGCGAAGACTCGTCGTTTCTCATAGAGCTTCCGCCGTACAGGCTGCCGCGCGCCAAGACGGTCTCTCTCGAAGTCTGGGGCAGGACGTCCGGCTTTATAAAGAAGGCGGGAACCGTGATTCTGGCGATGTCGATAATCCTCTGGCTGCTCTCCACCTTTCCGGAAAAGGAAAGCTTCTCGCGCGACTACGCCGCGGAAATCGCGAAAGTCGAATCAAACCCCGCGCTCGGCGCGGGCGACAAGGCGGAAAAAGTTTCAGAACTCGAAAACGCGAGGCTCTCCGAGTCGTTCGACCACACCGCCATGGGCAGGATCGGCAGCGCGCTCGAGCCGGTTTTCAGGCCTCTCGGATACGACAATAAGATAGTCAGCGCCCTGCTCGGTTCCCTCGCTGCGAAGGAGGTTTTCATATCGCAGCTCGGCATAATCTACGGTTCGGGGTCGGGCACGAGCGGCTCCGACATGACACTGCGCGAGAAAATCGCCGCCGACTACGACACCGCCCAGGGGATCAGCATTCTGATATTCATACTGCTCACGGCGCCGTGTGTAGCGACAATCGCCACGACCTACACGGAAACGAAGTCGCTGAAAGTCGCGTGCGCGCAATTTTTCGGGCTCGCGTTCGTAGCCTACTGCGCGGCGTTTGCATTTTACCGCATCGCGCTGCTCGCCTGATTTGCCGTCCGGGGCCGCTTTCGCGCCAGCTTCATTCCCTTCGGAGCCGCCGCAAATCTCCGCGGGCGCGAAATGGCGCCCGCAAATTTTCGCCATTGCAACCGGCATGTCCGCCGAGCCCCGCGCCGCTTCCGCCGAATCCGCCCGCCGCAGAGCGGGCGGATATTTTTGCGCCCGAAAACCGCAAGGGCTGCAAGTGAATTAAAATATAATTGAGTGTTTTATATAACAAAAAAAATATTGACTTTGTTATCTCTCAAACGTTATACTAAATATCCCTCGCATCCCTCGCGGGAGCCGCCGACAACACATATTACATATGGGCCGGAGCCACCAAAGCCAACGAAGAAGCCGATCTTCTCAACTCCGCAAATTGGAGCGCATCCGACACCGGATATGTCGCGCCCGCCGAAGAACGGAAATGAACTCCCCGCAGGCAAACTGGGTTTTCGACTATGGAGCATACCTGCCGATATCCGGAAGGACAACATATTTCACAGAATAAAAATGCCCGTCCTGGACATAGCCTCCATCTTCATAATTACCCACGACGCCACGGACACGGGCTATTGGACGGACAGCGGATTTCATGAAACGGGCGCGTCCGGCGGCATCAAATTTGTCGGAGGGGCAAGCAATTCGTCTTGGAATATAGGGACTTTCACTTATTCGACCTGATTACCGCCAACGCCCTCGAAGGATTTTCCGCCAACGCAAACGACGATTTCTACGCAAAAAATCTGCTGGGCGCGGTTGCCGACTTCGCGTGGGACGGCGACACTCTTACCGTATCTTTCTCGCAAGTCCCGGAACCCGCCTCCGTCGCCGCGGTATTCGGCGCGCTCGCACTCGGGCTTGCCGCATGGCGCAGGAGAAAATAACCGGAAAAATTCATCCCCGGCGGGCCCATCAAAAGGGTCCTTTTTTATTTTTTGCGGCGCGTGGATTCGAGAACATGCGGCGTTTGATATAAAAAACTCCAATTTGGATACAAAAGATTGACAGATTTTTCCGGCTCATTTTTATGTAGACAAACGGCGCGCGGCGCGCGTTAGAAACGCCGCAATCCGCGCCCTTTACCGCAAACGGGAGGAAAGAAAAAACCATGAGGGAAATACTGCTCGGCGCCGGCATCGCCGAACTCCACATGCCGATAAATTTCGAATCTCGCGAAGGCGCAGAAACGCAATTCGCGCGCGCCGCAAAAACGCTCGAAAGCCTCGGGGCGCAGGCTGTGTGCGCGGAAATCTTCGGCCCCGCGTGGGCCGGAGAAGCGGCAAAATCCCTATTTTCCGGAATCCCCGTTAACCATATTCTTCCCCTCGACGAATCCGCAACCCCGACGCTCGCGGGCGCGCACATAACCGCACTGCGCGGGGCGCGCGCGGAATTCTGCGACTGCGGGGGCTTTATGGCCGCCGTGTATGAAGCCGGCGGAGTCCGCTATTTCAGGTCGTTCGGCATAACCCCCGGGAGCGCCGACGGCGACGGATACGCCGAGACTATCGGCAACCTCTCGGCGATGAAATCCGCCCTCGAAAAGTGCGGGTACAAATTCACCGACATAGCGCGCACGTGGTTTTACAATTTCAGGCTGCTGGACTGGTACGCCGACTTCAACCGCGCGCGGACGGAATTCTTCCGGAATGAAAAAATATTCGACTCCCTGCTGCCCGCAAGCACCGGAATCGGCGCGCCCAATCCCGCGGGGGCGAAGATAGAGAGCGGAATATTCGCCCTCAAAAGCTCCGAAAAAGGCGGCGGGAAGTGGAGCGCGCGGGAAGTGGAATCGCCCCTGCAATGCGGCGCGCCGCGCTACGGGAGCTCGTTTTCGAGGGCGGTGGAGATAGATACGGAATTTTCGAGGCGCGTGATAATTTCCGGAACGGCGAGCATAGAGCCCGGGGGGGCGACCGCCCGCGTGGGCGACATAGGCGGGCAGGTGGAGCTCACTATGCGCGTCATCGGAGAAATCTTGAAATCGCGCGGAATGGGCTTTTCGGACACTGTGCGGGCGATTGTCTACTGCCAGAGGCCCGAATTCTACGAAGAGTTCAAGAAATGGCGCGCCCAATCCGGCGCGGAAATTCCGCACTGCCCGTCTTTCAGCACCGTCTGCCGCGGCGACCTCCTATTTGAAGTGGAGCTCGACGCCGCCAAAAACGCCCGCTGAGCCGCCCCTCAAAAGTTTCCAAAACTCTCCCCCAATCAAAGCGTGCCAAAGTAAATTTGCGCGCCGGCGCATTATGGGATATACGTAGCCCACCATGGCTACGTCACCTACCATAACAAACAGAATACTGATCCGCGCCGACGCGCTTAATTCGGACTCCCCCAAAAACGCTCTGACATCGCGGGAGATTTCCGTAAAGCAGCGCGACGATGTGGATTTCGCAATCGCCCTGTCAAACGCGGGGCAGAAAATTCCGGCGTCCGAAATAGCGCGGATATGCGTCGAGATTTTCGACATCGGCGCGAGAAACTCCCCCGCCCCGCGCGCGGTAAAGCTTCTGTTCTCGAAGAGCTCCGAGGACATATCGGAAGTTTCCGAAAGCTGCGACTGCAACGCCACAATCGCGTTGGCGGCGGAGGAAAACGCCTTCGGAGCGGGCCCCAAATGGATGCGCATATGCGCGTTCTCGCCCGAAGGCAGGAGGACGACATTTGCGCAGGGCTGGATCTCTTCGGAAGAGTCTTTCGGCGACGCCCCCGCCATAGAGGGGGAAATCCCGCAGTCGTTTTTGAAAACCGAGGACGCCAAGGGCCTTTTCCTGCAAAAGCAAAACGCCCTATCCGACATAATCGACAAGGAATCCGCGCGCGAAAATCTCGGGACGCTCTCCGAAGGCGAAATCATTTCGGCGATAGGCTCCGCGTGCGCTTTGAAAGCCGACGCTTCGCACACGCATTCGGAATATCTCAAAAAGGCCGAGGCGGAAACGCTCTACGCCCCTGCGGAGGAGACCGAAGGCGAAATTGAAAATCTTGCGGCGGAAATGTCGAACCTGCGGCTGGGCGGGGCGAGCGCGGGACGCCTGCATTTTGACGGCGGCAAGCTGAGCGCGGCAAACTGGACGTCTGTCGTCATTCCGCTGCCGTTTTCGCTCGCAATCGAATACGAAATCGAAAGCTGGGAAGGGATAAGCTACGTTTACAACAACGAATTTTCCTTTTTCAACTGCACGAACGCCGACTGGAGCGTTTCGGGATACCCGATATACGGATTCAGGCTCACCAAAAATGGGGAATCTGCTCTGGGATTCACGCTCGGCGGGTGCGGCGGCGAGGGAATGGGGGCGTCGAGGGGATGGACCGGAAACATAACGCTGCCGACGGGCAGGCACGCCGTCGCCATCGCCGTTCCCGCGCCGGACGCAAGCGGCAACAGCCCCGCGTCTATACCGGTATACATAGACGGCGAAAACGCGGGCAGCCTCGCCGCGTCGGTCGGCAAGCACAACACATCGGTCTCATTCCAAAAGCCGCTCGTGATAAACGAGCGCGGAGTGTATGCCGGAGGCGAAAGTTTCAACGAATTTGAAATCGCGCTTTCCCGAATATCGGTTTTCAACTTCGACATCTCCGCCGAGGGCGCGCCTTACACGGTCGCCGACTACGCGGGCGGCAAACCCATTCCGCCGAAACTTCTGGATCCGTCCGCGGAAAAGCGCGCAGTGCTCGCGCTCGAGGACTCGCTCAACGGCGCGCAAGTTCGCGACAAATCCGGAGGCGCAAACCACGCCGCCGCGATAGGGGAGGTTGCCGCCGACTTCCGCGCCAATCCCGCCATGTGCAGTTTCCGCATAGGCTGGACTTCCGGACAGTCCAACGGCGTCTATTGCGGCGGGTCGGACTCCGCGCAGGTTCTGCCGGCAAACTCGCTATGCAAAATCCTCGCCAAATCCGACGCGCAAATCCCGAGCCTGAAAGTCGGCAGCGCGTCTTCGGCGGCGCAGTTTTCGGAAAGCTTTTCGGTATCCCAGACCGGATGGTCGGAACTCGACATAACGACCGGAGACTCCGCCTCCGCGCTTTTTATCACGCCCTCCGCGGCAGTCGCGGCGGACGCAAACCTAAACGTAATTCTCGAAATAAGGAGCATAAACTGACATGTCCGACACAGAAACCCAAACGCCGATAGAGGCGGACATCACAAACGGCCAGAAAATGCGCGTTTCAAACGTGCGCATCAACGGCGACATAATCGGAGCCGACGGGAAAACCGCCACGGTGGGCGCGGGGCTTGAGCTCGGCGCGGAACAGCTCGCCTCGCTCGGAAGCGCGGCGGTTCAGGCGCTCGCCGACGTC
>CAJMOT010000099.1 GCA_905214995.1 uncultured bacterium
CCCCGAACCCGCCGCGTTCGCCGCCGCGCTCGGGGCGTTTGCGCTCGCTTTCGCGCTTCGGGGAAGGGCAGGGCGCTGACCGAAGCTCTCGCGCGGCGCGGGGCGGTCGGGGAGATTCTCTTTAAATCCGGCGCGGGGGCGGAAGAACCCCCGCGTTTTTTTGCGCGCCGCGCGGTTTTTTGTGTTGCCCGCAGCGCGCTCGGGCGCAAAAATCGCGTCCCGTAAATGAACGAAGAATCGCAAAATAAAAAAGTGGTGCTCACCGCCGCGCAGCCGACGGGCAGGCTGCATCTCGGCAACTATCTCGGCGCGGTAAAGAACTGGGCGGAAATGTCCCAAGACTACGAATGTTATTTCGGGATAGCGGACATGCACGCCATGACCATTCCCTACGTCCCCGCGGAGCTCCGCAAAAACGTGTACGACTGCGCCGCCCAGTACATGGCGTGCGGGCTCGACCCGCAAAAGTGCAGCCTCTTCGTCCAGAGCGGCGTATACGGGCACGCGGATCTGGCGTGGATACTCGGGTGCCTCTGCCCGCTCGGGGCGCTCGAGCGCATGACGCAGTACAAGGACAAGGCGCGCAAGCACAGCGACGCGCTGAATTCGGGGCTGCTCTACTATCCCGTTTTGATGGCGAGCGACATTTTGATATACAACGCCGACCTCGTTCCCGTCGGCGAGGACCAGAAGCAGCATATCGAGCTCACCCGCGACCTCGCCCAAAAGTTCAACAACGCCTTTTCGCCGACTTTCACAATGCCCGAGCCGTTCATACCCGGGGCGGGGGCGCGCGTTATGTCCTTGCAGTCGCCCGACTCCAAGATGTCGAAGTCCGACCCCAACCAGAACGGCACTCTTTACATAACGGATTCCCCCGACGTTCTGCGCAAAAAGATAATGTCGGCGGTGACGGATTCCGAGGGCGGCGTGCGCTGCTCCAAGGACAAGCCGGGCGTCTCGAACCTCATGCAGATTATGGGCTCGCTGTCGGGACGTTCCATGGAGTCCATAGAGGCCGAATTCGAGGGCAGGGGATACGGGGATTTCAAAAAGGCCGTCGCGGACGTCGTGATAGCCGCCCTTGAACCCGTCCGCAGCCGCTACGCCGAGATTTGCGCCGACAAGTCCGCCGTCGAGGACGCCCTGCGCGCGGGCACCGAGATGGCTCAGAGGCGCGTCAACCGCACGATGTCGAAAGTCCGCAGAAAAGTCGGCTACCTCGATTTGCGCAAATGACAAATCTCTTATGAAAAGTCCGCAGAAAATTCCCGCGTGGCCGGTTTACGTCGCCGACGCGCTGATGTTCGCCGCGGTGTTCGCCGTGGCGCTCCCAAATCTCCATACAGGAGAGCCGCTTTCGGCGTCCTCCGTGTTTTGGTGCGCGCTGATGGTGCTCGGCGGGCTGCTGTTGTGCCTCGCGCCGTACTACATGTCGCTCAAAGACGCCGCGCGCGAGGAAAAGGCCGCCGCCGACGCGAAAGTCCAGGACGACCTGCGGATAATCTTCGACGAGCTCGCCGCCCTGCGCATGATGATTGCGGACATAGAAGAGCGCATGGAGCCGCTTCCGGAGCGTTTGCGGGCGGCGGCGGAGGCTACGGAAAAAATCCCGTCCCTCGCCTCGCGCGACGAGCTCGCAAAGCTCGCCTCCGACATGCGCGCCGCCGTAAGGGAAAAGCTGTCGCAGCTCGGCGAGTCCCTCGATTCCGCAGCGGCGGAAATCGAAACCTGCCGGAGCTCGCAGAAAGATTCAGACAAAATAGTCGCCGAGCTCTGCTCGGACGTCGCGATATTGAAGGATTTGCTTCCGGAGTCATCCGATTCGCTCGCCGACGAAATTTTTTCGCTGAAATCGCGCCTCGAAACCGTCGAGAGCGCGGCGGCCGCCTTCGCCGAAAATCCCGACCCGCGCGAGGAGCCCGCGGACGGCGAAGACGACGAAATTTTCGGCGAAGCGCCGTTCGGGCCCTCTGTTGCTCCGCGCGCCGACGGAATGCTCTCCCGCGCGCTCGCGGCCTCCGAAAATTCAAAGGGCTCCGTCGAAAAATTTATCTCAATATCCAGGACTGAATTCCCGCCATCCGAGGGGAATGCGCCCGCAGTTGCGCCTGAACCCGCGACGGTCGAGTCCGTGAAGCGCGAATTCGAAAAAATCGCCGACGGCATCGCTTTCGAGTCGGGCGAAGTTCCGCCCGCGCCGGACGTTCCCAAAACTTCCGGAGCCCCGTCGGGCGGCGAGCCTCCCGCGGAGCCGTCCGCCCAAAAGCCGGAGGGGGAAGCCGGTTTTTTTGAATCTTCGGATTCGCCTTCGGCCCGGGGCGAATCCCAGGGCGCGGAGCCGGAACCGCCGACGCTCTTCGAGCTTCCCGAGTCTCCCGCGAGGGCCCAAAAACCCGCGAAGGGCGATGCTTCCGTGACGGTAAACGCGCTCATAGGAATCGGCAACAAGCCGTATCTGCGCGGTTCCGGAGGCGGGCTTTCGCCCGACAGGGGGATCGCCATGGAGTATGTCGAGATAGGCAAATGGCGCCATGTGTTTGCCGACGCCGACGCCCCGATAGAATTTTCCGTCCTCAAAAACGACGAAATCCCGAGCGACGGCGGCGAGACATTTGTGCTGCGCCCGTCGGAAAGGCTCGAACTCAACCTTAGCTTCCCACTCTGAAAAATGCTGAGCGTAAGAATAATTCCGTGCCTCGACGTATGCGGCGGGCGCGTTGTCAAAGGCGTGAACTTCGTAAACCTCGTCGACGCCGGCGACCCCGTCGAGCAGGCGAAAGCCTACGAGCGCCAGGGCGCGGACGAGCTCGTGTTTCTCGACATCACCGCTTCCAGCGACAACCGTGCCATAATGCGCGACGTGGTGGAGCGCACTGCGGGCGAGTGCTTTATGCCGCTCACCGTCGGCGGCGGCCTGCGTACGCTCGAAGACATCAGGCTGATGCTCGGCGCGGGCGCGGACAAGGTATCGCTCAACACCTCCGCCGTGGCTGATCCCGAACTCGTATCCGCCGCCTCCGCCAAGTTCGGCAACCAGTGCATAGTCGTGGCGATAGACGCGAAGCGCGATGGCGGCGGCTGGAAAGTCTACACGCACGGCGGCCGCAACAAAACTCCGCTCGACGCCGTGGAATGGGCGCGGGAAATGCAGCGGCGCGGCGCGGGAGAAATCCTCTTGACCTCCATGGACTGCGACGGCACAAAAGACGGCTACGACATCGCCCTTACGAGGGCTGTCAGCGACGCCGTGACCATTCCCGTAATCGCCTCGGGAGGGGCTGGCAATTTGCGGCACCTCGTGGACGCCGTGAAGCTCGGCGGGGCGAGCGCTGTTTTGGCTGCGTCGATTTTCCATTTCGGGACGTACAGCATACAGCAGGCGAAGAACGCGATGAAGGCCGCCGGTCTCCCCGCCCGCGATTTGGCGCAATGATTTTGGCGAATAGCTCCGTTAGGGAAGCCGCCAAGACCGTTCGCGTATGTCGAATACGCCGCGCGAGGGAGTATTCAGGGAATAGTGGGGATAGCCCTATTGCAAAGCAATGGGCGTAATGGGCGTAGCCCCTTCAATGGAAGCGGCGCTGCCGCCCTCTTCAATGGCCGGCCTGCCTTGTGCTCACATCGCGCCGGCGATGCCGTGGAAGTGCGCCCCGCTTGCCATTTAATATTATATCGGCGTTCCCTGTCGGCCACCGGCAGGGAATCGCCTTTCGCCGTTAGAATGAAATGCCGTATTGCATCCCGAGGACAAGGGCGTCGGAATATTTGCCGCCGCACGGGTTTAGCACAAATTGCACGTTCGGCTGCACGAAGGCAAACCTGTTTATCTGGTATTTGTAGTTGAGCTCAAATACCATTTCGTAGGAGTTTCTCTCCGAGGTCGTCAGCTTGTCGGAGTACTTGCCGTAGGCGACGCCGAAGCATATCACGTCGTCCGCGCGCGATTCGAACGGCGCGTTGAACAGCAGCCCGCCGTTCGCGAAGTACGGCATATAGGCGAGATTTTCATACGGGTCGTACTGGAAAACCCCCCACAGTATGATTCCGCGCAGGTCGCGATATTTCTCGCTTTCCCTTACGATGTAGTACGGCTCGCCCCTCTTTATGTAGCCCATGTTCCAGATCATGTAGTCCGCCTGGAAGTATATTGTGCAGTTGAACGGCGAGGACGCCATCGGGTTGTCGCGGTGCGGCGCGTTGTACCAGCTCGCGATGACGCCGGCGGATATGTTGCCGGGCGACTTTCCGCTGCCGTCGTGGTTTATGTTCCAGCCTATTTCGTAGTTGGAGTTCACCCCGTCGCCGTTGAACGACCAGTCGAGCCCGTGCATTCCGAGAGAGTCCTGACGCGCGGTGTTTATCTGGTAGACGCCCGCCTTAAAATACCTGCCTTCGGAGTCGGAAATCTGGGCCATCGCGCCCCAAGTCGAGCCGGGGTATGCCGAAAGCCGCGTCTGGTTGAACGCCCCTACGGGATTGCCGTCGAAGGCGTTGTTTTGGTACATCCAGTAGATGGGCTTTGTCATGAAGTTGTCGCCGGCGGCTATCCTGCCGAATTTGAGCATGATTTCGTATTCGCCGTCTAGTATCTCCGAATTGTACGACAGATAGAGCGACGACAGCAGCATCGACTGGCCGCCGTAGTTTTGCTGGACGTTGAAGGTGTTGCCGATGTATTCTCTGGTCAGAGAATTCCCGAAGCGCCACGACCACGCGTTTATGAGCTGCCAGCCTTTGAGCTCCGGAATTTGCGTGACCTCCGCGAGGTCTATGCCGTATCCGATGTGCACTGCCGAAGTGTTTGTCGCGCTCCTGTGGTTGCCTCCGACGGGATTCGATGCGAAGTTCCCGAGATAGGTTATCACGGGAACGAACCCGCGGTTTTCGAGCTTCCTGCGCATCCCGACCCAACCGCCCGAGAAGTGGGGGCCGTTGAACCATTCGTCGAAGGTGAGCTCCCAGAGGTATTTGTTTTTTATGACGTTGTCGTAGTACTGCGCCCCGTGGCTTACGGGCATTTCGCTGATGTCGTCGTACTCGACGCCGACGAAGTATTCGCGCTGAATGCCGAATGCCGCCGATGCCGCCAGAGACGCCGAAGCGAGAGCCAATAGTTTTTTCATAGTGTATCCTTGCTTTTTTTCGGTATTTTTTCTGTTTGCGCTGCGGATTGTCGGGTGTCTCTGTCCAGCGTGACAAGGGTTATTACGGGCGTGCACATGAAGCGCGCGGGAATGCGGCTTGTTCCGAGCCCGCGGGTGACGAAAATCGTCTTGCCGTCGCGGCGGTATTCGCCCTCTACGAGCTTGTCGCCCCTGAAAGTATTTGAAAACAGCGCGCCGATAAACGGCAGGCGCACCTGTCCTCCGTGCGTGTGCCCCGAAAAAGTCACCCCGACTTCGCTCGGAATTTCCCTGAACACGTCTGGAGTGTGGGAGAGGAATATCACCGGCGCGTTTTTCTCTATCCCCCCGAGCGCCTGCGAGTAGGAGTAATCCGCCGACAGGGGGTCGGCTATGCCGCTTACGTAGAAGTCGCCCTTCGGGGTTTTGACTTTTGCGTTGGAGTTTTCCAGAAGCTTTATTCCGGTTGAATTTATCATCTTGCGGATTTCGCCCGCGCCGTAAAGATAGTCGTGGTTGCCGAGGATCGCATAGGCGCCGAGCGGCGCCTTTATCTCGCCCAGATATCCGCCGAGCTTTTTGAGGTCCATCGCGCTCTGGTACCACCCGCCGTTTACGTAGTCGCCGACGAGCAGTACGATGTCGGGTTTGAGCGAGTTTATTTTGTCCACTATTTTGCGCACCCGCCTGTCCTCGAAAAACGGCATTCCGGCGTGGATGTCTCCGACGACGGCGACTTTCAATCCGTCGAGCTTGGAGTCCCAGTTTGGGATTTTAATCGGGACTTCCTCTACGTCGAGAATCATGTGGGGCTCGACTATGAACGCCCACGCCCAGAGACAGAATACGGGAACGAAGAGCGCAAGTTTTGCAAAAATATTCATCTCTCGTTGAATTTAGTAACCGTTCGGCAAAAAGTGTTCAATAGAAAAGCTCACAAAATTTGGAGAGGCGCGCCGTTTTGAAGGCTCAAGACATTGCCCGCTTTCGCCCGTTTACGATAAGGGCTTCGCCCATGCCGTATTTAATTCGTTCGGTCTCCCAACCGGCGGCGTTTTAGTCCGGACGGTTTTTGCGGCGGCGAGCCGCGAAGCTTTTGCCGCGGCGCTTCGGGCGGAGATGTTTGTCCGCTAAGCGCCGCGCGCGAGGTTTGGAATTTTAATGAGCTTTACGGTCTTATTCTGGGTGCGGTTTTATCGCAAGCTGATGAGACGATGGAATATCCCGTTCGGAGCGCGCCGATTGCCTTGCGCGGCGGAAAAATTTTTTGGCGGAAATTGCGCGGTCGAAACGCGGAGGAATTTTGTTTGGAAGGCAGACTGTCTGCCGCGTTTTTTCTCCGCATTCTGAATGAGTCGCTTTGGGCGCGGTAAGCGGGAAACGGGCAAAAGCGGAGTTCTTTCGCTCCAAACGGGAGAATGGCGCGCCGCGCGCGGGCGTGAAAATGGCGGGAATCTCTCGCGCGGGCAGGCCGCGAAAGCGGACTTTCTCGTGGCGGCCGGAATGTGTTGGAAAGCGCGGCGGGCGCAGCTGTGCGCAGGGCGCGGCGGGAGGTTAGATGGCTGCGGTATCCGTCCGGAATTTTTTGCGCGGAGATTAAAATGGCGGCGCGGGGGAATTTTTTTCTTGCCCCGCGCGCGAATTGTGCTTGACTGAAACTTTCAAATCAGGAGAGGTGGCGGAGTGGCCGATCGCGCTGGTTTGCTAAACCGGTGTAGGGGCTAATACCCCTACCGTGAGTTCGAATCTCATCCTCTCCGTGATTTGAAAATTCTTCCGCAAACGCGACGGCAGTTTGGCTTCGATCCGCTAAAACCGCGCGAAAGGGGATATAGCTCAGTTGGTTAGAGCATCTGTATCACACACAGGAGGTCCTCGGTTCGAGTCCGAGTATCCCCACCATTTGGCGAATGGGCGAACCGCGTTAAACATGGCGGTTCGCTTTTTTGCATTTTAAAGGCGGTAAATTATTTGAATGTAAAACCTGTTTAACGCCGGTTCGCGTTATCGCCTTAAGACCGTCCCGAAAATTGACCTAATTCGCTCTAAAAATCCGCGCTTTTTTCATTGGGGCGTTAAACGCATTTTTTCTTGTTTTATATTTTAATAAATATTAGTTATAGTTTATTTTATCTTTCAATCGTTGGAGTTGCAGAACCTTTGGCAAACCGGAAAGCTCGTATAAACTTCTGAAAGAGCATAGCGAAGTTTCTTCCTTCAATTTCATATTATTCAAATATTCCAATACATCATCTGACAAACTTTTTAATAAAAGAAGACGCCTTTGAAACATTGAAAATGGGATTTTGTTTTTCGCGCAATATTTCCGCATTGAAAGACCGGAAGATTCAAAGTTTATTTTGTTGCGCATAACACCCCGAATCCAATGGCGCTTTTGCGGCTGGCAATTAGCGCATTTTTTTTGCCCGGTGGAAATTTTAAACGGGCTTGTTATTTCCCAGTCGGGCGCGCTGCTGTGCGTGTTGAGCTTGAAGATTATATCGTATGAAGGTATCTTTTCGCGAAACTCTTCGCGTGAAAATATTTTTATGCACATCTGCCTCTTGAACCTCCCCTTTTTCGTCAGGCATTTTAATACAATCTTGTCAACGCAAAGCGACAATATTTCCCTCTTGTCTTCTTCGCTAAGATTTGCTTGTAATTCATAAAGATCTTCAAATGCGCTGTTTATTTTAGCATCGGAAATGTTCTTTCCGAGAGACATCAATTTTAGATCCTCTTCAAACTTAATGCGTTTAACCCTATTTTCTTCCAGCTCATTTCCAAGTTTTCTAATTTTGCCTTCAATATTCTCTTTCACAGCTTGATTCGCGTCAAAATTCGCCAAAAGCCCAAGCTGGGTATTTAGGTTTACATCAAGTTTTTTAAACTCTTTCTTTAAAATCTCTAATTTTGAGCGCGTCTGATTTATATATTCCGATTTATCATCTTCAAGACCCACGCCTTTAGCGTCATCCTTTAAAAAATACCCAATGCTCGCAAAAACGATAGGCTCTATTATATTTAACGGAATATGGGTTTTACAGTCGCAGCCCCCTCGCAAATGCTTTTTTCGGGTACAGGCGTAATAACGATAGATTTCACCTTTTCGGGCCTTTTTCCCAGACGACGCCACCGTCATATGCGCTCCGCACTCGCATCTTAGATATTTTTTTAAGGGAGTGAGTTAGATAAGACAGGAAGAAACGGAAATCTAAGTAGTATGATATGGTATAAAAATTCTTTTTAATGGAGCGTCAAGGATTTTCTTGACAGTTTTAGGGCGTTTTTCGTAAAAATCAGGTAATGAATAATATTGTTTATAGGTGTAAATTGCCTTTGACGACGCAACGCAAGTTG
>CAJMOT010000100.1 GCA_905214995.1 uncultured bacterium
TAGAGCTTAGAGAATTGCGGCTGGCATTCGGGCCGCGCGCCATATTCGACAACGTTTCCGCAGTCGTCAACAAGGGCGACAAAATAGGACTTGTCGGCTCCAACGGCGCGGGCAAGAGCACCCTTTTGAAAATCCTCGCGGGCATCGAAAGCCCCGATTCGGGCGAAGTCTTAAAGCCCGGGTACGCTACCGTCGGATACCTGCCGCAGGAGTCGCTCGTGGCGGGCTCGCGGCCGCTTTACGACGAGGCGGAATCCGCCTTCGAGGGGATTGTCGCCATGCGCGAAAAAATGGAGCGGGCCGACGCGGTAATCCGCTCCGCCGACCCGTCGTCGCCAGAGTACGCCGACGCCGTCTCCGAGGCCGGGGAAATCGAGCGGAGGCTCGAGGACGCGGAGGAGTCGAAGCTGCGTTCGCGCGTTGAGAGCGTCCTGATGGGGCTCGGGTTCAAAATTTCGGACATGCCGCGCCCGTGCTCGGAGTTTTCCGGCGGTTGGCAGATGCGCATAGCCCTCGCAAAGCTCCTGCTGCGCGAGCCGTCTCTGCTGATGCTCGACGAGCCCACCAACCATCTCGACATCGAGTCCATCGAGTGGCTCGAGGACTATTTGAAAAGCTATCCCGGCGCCGTGCTTCTCGTCAGCCACGACAGGGCGTTTCTCAACGGGCTCTGCAACCGGACGTTTCATCTGTCCGGAGGCCGCCTCGAAACATACGCGGGCAATTACGATTTTTACGAGGCCGAGTCCGCCGCGCGCAGGCTGCATCTCGAGCGCGCCGCCGAAAACCGGCGCAGGGCGATAGAAAAGACCGAGAGGTTCATAGAGCGATTCCGCTACAAGAGCTCAAAGGCGGCGCAGGTTCAGAGCCGGATAAAAGCGCTCGGCAAAATCGGGCACATAGAGCTCGAATCCGGCGAAAAGCGCATTCATTTCAAGTTTCCGGAGCCCGAGCGGACGGGGCAGATAGTGCTCGACGTGTCGGGCGTGTGCAAGTCGTTCGGCGCGCGCAAGGTGCTCGACGGGGTGTCGCTGAGAATCGAGCGCGGCGAACGCGCCGCCCTCGTCGGCGTCAACGGGGCCGGCAAGACGACGCTCGCCAAAATCATTGCCGGCGCGATGAAAGCCGATTCGGGTCGCGTAGAATTGGGGCTGAACGTCAAGATGTCGTACTTCGCCCAGCACCAGACCGAAGAGCTCGACAAGTCGAACGGCGTCTTGGAGGAGGCTCTCTCCGCCGCCCCGATGGAGCGCAAAGGGGAGGTCAGGGGGCTATTGGGGGCTTTTCTGTTCACGGGCGACGACGTGCTCAAAAAAGTCGGCGTATTGTCCGGAGGCGAGAAAAACAGGCTCGCGCTCGCCAAGATGCTTTTGCGCGACTTCAATTTTCTTCTGCTCGACGAGCCCACCAACCACCTCGACATGGATTCCAAGAAAATCCTCGCCGACGCTCTCGCATCCTATCGCGGCACGTACCTCATCGTCAGCCACGACAGGGCATTCCTCGACCCGATTGTGGACAAAGTGTACGAGCTCGGCCCGTCGGGTTTGCGCGCGTACCCGGGCAACATGACTTCGTACGTCGAGAAAATAAAGGCGGAGGGGCGCCTGAACCTGAAAAATTCGCCCGCCGCCAAAAAGCCCGCATCTTCCTTCAAGGAGCGCAAGGCCGAAGCCGCGAGGCGGAGGGCGGAAATTTCCGCCATCAAAAAAAACGTCGCGCGGCTTGAGGGCGAAATCGCGGCGGCGGAGGCGGAGCTCGCGAAAATCGGGGCGGAAATGGCGAAGCCGGACTTCTTCAAGCGCGGCGCGCGGTGCGCTTCGGCGGCGGAGGCGTACAGCGCGCTCAAATCGGAAATCGACGCCCTGTACTCCGAATGGGACAGGGCTTCCGCCCTGCTGGAAGAGCCGCAGTCCGGCGACTGAGGCTGATCGCCGAAATTTGCGTATTGAAAAAAACGGCGGATTTTTTAAACCATATTTTCCATGAAAAAATACCGCTTGAAAATTTTATCGCTTTTCTTAGGGTTCGCCGCGCTGTTTTTGCTTTCCGGCTGCGAGCTTCCGGAATCGTGGAACGACCCCGCGTACTTCGGCGACGGCAACGATTTGGGCAAGAAAATAAACGGTTCCGGAACAGGATACGAGACATACGATCCCGACGTGCTCTGATTCCCCTGGCGCCCGTGTCGGATTTCCGGCGGCGGGGCTTTTGCAATCCCCGGCCGCCCCGCGCGGAAGTTTTTATTTTTGCGCGCGCATTTTGTCGTTTTGCAGCGCGCCCTCGGTTTGTCGCCGGCGCGCCCGTTGCCGCGCTGCCGAAGTTTGGATTTCCGCAAAACGGACCGAACAAGAATATGGCCCTTGTTTGGCGAACTGAAAGTCCTTATTAACGGATATGCGCCTAAAAGCGCAACAGCTTCCCGCGCCCTGCTTTGCCTCCGATTAAAAAGAAAAATTCAACAGATGCGGTTTTTTGTTCCGCCTTCGAGCCAGGATTTCAGGTTTTCGGCGGCGATTTGTATCAGGCGTTTCCTCGCCTCGCGGGTAGTCCAGGCTATGTGGGGGGTGATGTGGCAGTTCTTTGCGGAGATCAGCGGGTTGTCGGGCGGCGGGGGCTCGGACGAGAGCACGTCCACGCCCGCCGCGCCTATTTTGCCGGAGTTCAGCGCGGCGGCCAAATCCCTTTCGTTGACGAGCCCGCCGCGCCCCGTGTTCACAATCCACCCGCCGTCTTTCATTTTTGCGATGCTTTCGGCGTTTACCATTTCCCTCGTGGAGTCGTTTAATGCGCAGTTGAGCGAAATTATGTCGGAGGAGCGCAGAAGGTCGTCCAAGGTAGTGAAGCGCGCCGCCGCGTCGGAAGTCCCCGCGGGCCTGCTCGGGGAGTATGCGGCGACTTCCATTCCGAAAGCCTTCGCTATCTGCGCCACTTTTCGGCCTATCGCGCCGTATCCGACTATGCCGATGGTTTTGCCGGCGATTTCTGTGAGCGGGGCGAGGCAATAGCAGATGTCGGCGCACTTCGACCAATCGCCGGCCCTTGCGGACTGCGAGTGTTCCTCCGTCTTGTTGGCGATGTTGAGGATGTGCGCGAATACCGCCTGCGCCACGCTGTCCGTGCCGTATTCCGCTATGTTTGTCACGGCTATGCCGCGGCTTTTGGCGCATTGCAGATCCACGTTGTTGTAGCCCGTGGCGAGAACGCCTATGTAGCGGAGTTCGGGCAGGGCGCCGATCTGCTCTTCAAACATCGGAACCTTGTTGGTGAGCACGGCTTCCGCGCCCCTTGCGCGCTCGATAATTTTGTCCTTCGGCGTGCGGTCGTACGCGGCGACTTCCCCGAAGGCTTCTATGCCCTTCCAGTCGAATTCGCCCATTGTCGAAGTGTATCCGTCGAGGATTGCGATTTTCATAAAGCTTGCCTATTCCTTTCGATTTCCGATTATTGGCCTTTTTATTCGAGAATAGAAGCTTTTTTGAAGGGAAATGAAATACTCTCACGTCATATGGGACTTCAACGGCACGATAATCGACGACGTGGCGCTCGGCGTCGAGGTCTTTAACGAGCTGCGGGGCGATTGCGGCCTGCCGCCCGTGACAAAGTCCGAGTACGTCGAAAATTTCAAAATCCCCGTCCGCGATTTTTACGAAGACGCGGGGTTCGACTTTTCGAAATTCGACTTTCGGAAAATAGGCGAGAAGTTCGCCAGGCTCTACGGGGCGCGCCGTTTCGAGTGCCCGCTGACTTTCGGGTTTGAGAGTGCGGCGCGGGCGCTGTCGGAGGCGGGAGTCGGGCAGAGCGTGCTGTCCGCGTACGAGAACGGGCTTTTGAACGAGGCGCTGCGCCACTACGGGCTGGAAAAGTTCTTTTCGAGAATCGACGGCTTGGACAACATAGACGCGGGTTCCAAGAAAGAGCTCGGCGCAAGGCACGCGGCGAGCCTCAAAACTCCGCCGGAGAAAATCGTCATGGTCGGCGACACCCCGCACGACAAGGAGGTCGCCGACGCGATGGGCGCCGCCTGCGCGCTCGTAGCCTGCGGGCATGCGTCGCGCCGTAGGCTCGAAAAGCTCGGAGTTCCCGTGTTTGAAAATCCCGCGGAATTCATGGAGGCGTTTTTCGGCGGCGGGCTCTGAGTTTCCCGCATATATTGGGGCGGCTGCGTCCGCGCGCGAAAAACCGCCGCCGCGCTTCGTCCGCCGGGCGGGGGAATCTCCCGCTATTTTTTGAGCCTTTTTGCGGCGATTTCGGAGAGCTTTGCCGCCGATTCGTTGAATTGTTTCAGGCATTCGCCGAGCTCTTCGGCGAAATTCGAGCCGCCGGAGGATTTTTCCCCGAGAAGGGACGACGCTAGCGCCGAGAGCGCCGCGTTTTTGTCGGGCGCCGCCTTCGGCATTTTGGCGAGCGTTTCGGAGAGTTTTTCTCCGGACTTCACTATTTCCCCTTTTGCGGCTTTGACGTCCTCTTTGCACGCCGACACGTCGATTTCCCTGATCTTGTCCACGGCCCTGTCGAGATTTTCGCGCGTGGCGTATTTTTCGCAGAAGGCCCTCGGGTCTTTGGGGATCTCGTTGACCCGTTCGATCAGGTTCCGGATTTGCGAGTATTCTTTCGCCGCGTCCGTGTTCGCGATGGAGGCCCTTATAGTCTCGGAGTTCATGAGATTTTTGAAGAAGCCGTCGGCGAAAACTTCCGCGCCCGCGGCGAGGGCGAGCGACGCCAAAACGGCCGGTATGGCGGCTTTTGCATTCATGCCAAAACTATGTCCGCGCCGGCGCGGAAAAGTCAATGCGTTTCGGCGCGGAAGCTCAGAATTTTCCCACGCTCGCCTTCGCCTCTTCCGCGCGCTCTTCCGACTGCTCTTTGTAGCTCTTTTCCAGATTCGCGCGCATGGCCTTGTCGAACGCGGAGTCCACGAAGAGTATTGCGTTGTAGTAGAGCTTGGCGCGGACGGAGCCGTCGGCGAGCTCGTAGTCGTAGCCGAGCATTGTGTCGGGCTGCTGCGGAAGGGTATAGGTTATTTGGACGTTTTTCGTCCTGTTCTGCTTGGCGCCGCCGCCGACTACGACGTCTTTCATCTTGTACTTCACTATGGAGGCGGAGTCGTTCGCGGAGCCCGCGCCCGCCGGCTGGAAGAGCGATTCAAAGTCGCGCATATTGTAGTCGCCGAACTTGTTTATCTTGGGGGGCAGGGCGCCGGAGGTCTTTCTGGCGTTTTTTGAGTTTGCGCGCGCGGTTTTTGCGGCGCTCGCCATCGACTGCTTTTCGACGAGCTTGCGGTACCTTTCGTAGGCGACGCGCTGGTAGGCCTCCATTATCTGGAATTGGAGGCTCTGGCTGTAATTTGTTGATCCGGCGACGTCCTCGGGGAGCTCGATGTAGACGAACCTGTTGGGGTTTTCCGGCAGGATTTCCCGAAGCGTCTTTTTCCCGTCCGGATCGGCGTCGGCGAGCTTCATTCCGCCGTCTTTAAATTCGACGTCCCAACGTCTTGCGACCGGCACGTACGTCGTCTTCTTCCACTTGGAATTTTTGGACTTGGCGACCGACTCCATCAGGGCTTCGAGCTCTTCCGTGGTGATGGGGTCGCCGTGGCGGCGGTAGAGCTCCATTGCGGATACGTCGTCGTCGTAGCCGATGTGGATTTCCCAGCCGAAGAGGTCGTGCTGCTGTATGGTGTCGCTGTTCGTGGCGGACGAGGCGTCCGCGCGCTTGTAGTAAAACTTGTGGAACACCGAGCGCGGCATCGTCAGGAACAGGTTGACGTAGGGCAGCTCCATCGCCTCGCGGTATCGGTCTTCGCGGGAGTCGTAGACATAGGCGGCGCCCCCGTTCTTGGAGAGCAGCCTTCCCTCTATGTCGGAGCGGGTTTCTCCTATTTTTGCGTGGGATGCGGCGGGCGCAAATAGCGCGGCGATGGACAGGGCGGCAAATAAAGCGGGGATATTTTTCATGGGCAATATCATACCCGCTCCGCCGAGAAAATCAACCATTATCCTCGCGAAAATGTCGCGACGCTCTCGATGTGGCGGGTTTGGGGAAAGAGGTCGAAGGGCTGCAGTTTTTCGAGGCGGTAGCCGAGCCGCGAGAGCTCGGCGGCGTCGCGCGCCTGGGTGTCGGGCCCGCATGAGACGTACACGATTTTTGCGGGCGAAAACTCGGCGAGCTGCCTTATGAAAGAGGCGTCGCAGCCCGAGCGCGGCGGGTCGATCAGCACCGAGGTCTCCGCCCCGGGGAATTTTCCGGCGACTCCTGCGAAGATGTCCTCCGCCTTTCCCGCGGAAAACGAGCAGTTTTCGATTCCGTTTATCAGGGCGTTTTTGCGCGCGCATTCGGCTGCCTTTTCGCTCACTTCTATGCCCTCGACGAACTCGAATTTCGTCGCCGCCGCGAGCGCGAACATTCCCGTCCCGCAGTAGGCGTCAACGAGGAATCTCGGCCCTGCGGCCTCCGCAGCCCCGTATTCGGCGAATTCCGGAAGTATGAAGGGGTTGTTCTGGAAAAATTCCCCCGCGACGAATTCAAATTCGAGTTTCCCCACGCGCTCGCGCACCACGGCGGAGTTGTCGAAGCAGACCTTGCCGTTGGCGTCGCGCAACAGGATGGTTCCGCCGCGCCGCAGGGATCCCTTGCGCGCGCGCAGCGCGGCGCGCGCTTCCGGAAGGGCGGCGTTTATCGCGTCTGAGGCTATCGGGCAGCGCGGAACGTCCACGAGTTCCGACCTCCTGCCGGCTTTCACGAATCCTATCGGGAAATCCTCTCCGCGCGGTTTTTCATAGTGCGGGGTGAGTTTTGAGCGATACCCGTAGACCATCGGCGACGGGCGGGCGGGGAGGGGCTCGCAGTCTATCCCGCCGATTCTCTTCATGAGGTCGCGGACCTGCTTGCGCTTCCATTCGAGCTGAGCGGAGTATTCGAGATGCTGGTATTGGCAGCCCCCGCAGGTTCCGAACAGGGGGCATTTTGGGGCGGCGCGGTCGGGGCTCGGCCGCACGACTTCCAACAGGTCGCCTTCGGAGAAATTTTTTCTATTGCGGAAAATCCGCGCCCTTACCCTCTCTCCGCCGAGGGCGAACGGAACCATTACCACCCAGCCGTCCGCCCGCCCGACGCCCGCGCCGTGGTTCGTGATGTCGTCGATTTCGAGCTCGACGACCTCATGGTAGGCGAAGGGTTCGGGTACGAAGTTGCGCGGGGCTTTCCGCCCTGATTCGGAATTTTCGTGGCTCATTCGGCAAAGTTGTCTTGGCTTTTTTTTAACGATGCGGCAGTATGGGGCAAATTTGTAAAAGCGCAATGGAAGAATTTATACAGAGCAGGCAGAATCCGCGCGTGAAATCGCTGATGAAGCTCCGCGACAGGGCGGAGCGCAGGCGGCTCGGGCTGTTCGCCGTCGAGGGGCTGCGCGAGCTTTCGAGGTGCGTCGGGCTTTCGGACGTCGAGGAAATCTACTACTGTCCCGAATTTTTCAAGGGGCGCGGGCATGGAGAATTTGTCGAAAAAATCGCCGCCGAAAAAAAGATCCCGCTCTGCCGCCTCTCGCCCGGGGCTTTTGAAAAAGTCTCAAACCGCGAGGGGTGCGACGGGCTCATCGGGGTGGCGCGGCAGTGGGGCTGCGCGCTTTCGGACGTCGAGCTTCCGAAAGGGCGTCCCGCGACGGTGCTCGTGGCGGACGCCATAGAGAAGCCCGGGAATCTCGGCGCGCTCGTCAGAACCGCCGATTCCGAGGGCGCGGACGCGCTCGTTCTGACCAACCTCGTCTGCGACATTTTCAATCCCGCCGCTGTGAGGGCGTCGCAGGGCGCGCTGTTTTCGGTTCAGATAGCTTCCGCACCGGTGGAGGACGCCGCCCGATGGCTGAAATCCAACGGGATAAAGCCGGTCGGCGCGCATTTGGGCGCGGAAAAGGCGCTGTGGGAGGCCGACTTGTCGGGGCCGGTCGCCATAGTTGTGGGCAGCGAATCCGACGGGCTCGGCGCGGACTGGGAGGCGGAACTCGCCGAAAAAGTCAAAATTCCGATGGGAGGAATTTCCGACAGCTTGAACGTGAACGTGGCGGCGTCCATATTTTTGTACGAGTCCCTCCGCCAGAAAAACGCCCGCTTTTCGGGCTGAGCTTGCGCTCCGCCATTTAGCGGGGAAATTCGCGGGGCGGCGTTCAGTCGGCGGGTAAAGCCTGCCGATTTTTCAGATGCGCCCCGCCGCCCGAAATGCGGCATGTCCGGAAGCGGGCGCGCCGCATCCGGTTTTTCCTTCCGGCGGCGAAAGCCTAACGGCTTGGCGGCTGAATGGCGTTGAAAAAGTCCTCCTGCACTATGAACGCGGAGAGGTCGGAAATTTCGCGGGTCATCTCGGTGATCTTTGCGTAGTCGTCGCGCAGGTTTAGAGCCTCTCGCGCGCCGAAAGTCCGGGAGTTTGCCGCGCCGATTACCGCGAGCATGGCGCACGCCGCCG
>CAJMOT010000101.1 GCA_905214995.1 uncultured bacterium
GCGGCCTCCACAAACCTGCCGTACCCGACCAAATCGCCGAGCGGATAGCCCGACACCGCGCATTCGGGAAACACCGCAAAGTCCGCGCCGCCGCGGGCGAGCCGCGCGCAAGCGTCCGATATTTTGGCGGCGTTGGCGGAAAAGTCGCCCACGCGCGCGTTTATCTGTCCGATTCCGACTTTCATCTAAGGCGGAATATTTTTTTATTCCGCCGCGGTTTTGCAAGCGTAATCGAGACGCGGAGCGCGGCTATTCGCGGGAGGAGTTGGCGCGCGCGAGCATGTACAGCAGCCAGCCGAGCGACGACACGAAGGCCGCCACATATGTGAGGGCCGCGGCGTCCAGAACGCTCTCGACGCCCTCGGACTCCCCGCCCGCCCCGACTATGCCGAGCTCCCGCAGGCTCTCCTTCGCCCGTGCGGAGGCGTTGAACTCCACGGGGAGCGTGACGAGCTGGAATACCGTAAGCACCAAGTATATCGCAACTCCGACGTAGAGGGTCGCGACGCTGTGGAAGAGGAAGAATCCGCCTATCATGACGATCGGCAGGAGCTGGCATGCGAAATTAGTCACCGGCACGAGCGCCATGCGCAGGTTGAGCGGGGCGTAGCCGACTTTGTGCTGGATTGCGTGGCCCGCCTCGTGCGCGGCGACCCCGAGGGCGGCGATGCTCGTGCCGTAAAAGTTGTCGCGGCTGAGGGCTAGAACCTTTCTCGACGGGTCGTAGTGGTCGGTGAGGGTGCCGTCTATCGGAACTATGTCGACGTCGGAAATCCCCGCCGAGCGCATTACCGCCGCGGCAGCGTCGCGCCCCGTAATCCCCGATGCGGAACGTATTTGGGAATAGCGCGAATACGCCCCCGAAACGCGGGCCTGCGCCCACAAGCCGACTATTATCGGCGCCGCTATCAAAATAAGAAATTCCATCTGCATTATGCCAGTTTGAATTGTTCGCAAAAAATCCCGTCCTCCCCGAAGAAAGGGGAATTTTATTTCCTCACATATCTTATAACGTCAAAAAGTTCGTTTTCTAAAACGGTTTCCCTTTCTTCAAACAGACCGGAAAAGTCAGGGAAAAACACGTCGCCGTCGGGCGAGAGCTTCACGCGGCTCAAAACGAGCTCCGAGCACAGCGGCAGGGCGGCGCGGTAGAGGGCGGCGCCCCCGCAAATCCACACCGTGCGCGGGTCGCCGTCGTAGGCGGCGGCGGCCTCTTCGAGCGAGGCGAACGCGCGCGCCCCGGAAACCTCCCCGGGCCGCGAGGTTATGACTGCGTTTTCGCGCCCCGGCAGCGGACGCGAACCGAGGCTCTCCCAAGTCCTGCGCCCCATGAGAAGCGCACCGCCGAGAGTCGTTCGCTTGAAGTGCCTGAAATCTTCGGAGATTCTCCACGGTATTTCAAGCCCCCTGCCTATCACGCCGTTCTCGGCCACAGCCGCTATCGCCTTGAAATTCGTCATACGGCAATCGGAGCCTTTATGGCGGGATGCGGGTCGTAGCCCTCGAACGAGAAATCCTCAAATGTAAAGTCGCCGATATTCTTGCGCGCCGGATTCAGGCGGAGGGTCGGCAGCGGCCGGGGGTCGCGGGAGAGCTGCGTCTTGACCTGCTCGATGTGGTTTTTGTATATGTGCAAGTCTCCGAAAGTATGGATAAACTCCCTCGGCTTGTAGCCGCATACCTGGGCTACCATCATCGTGAGCATCGCGTACGAGGCAATGTTGAACGGCACACCGAGGAAGAGATCCGCGCTGCGTTGGTAGAGCTGGCAACGCAGTTCGCCCGAGCCGTTGACGTGGAACTGGAACAGCGCGTGGCACGGCGGGAGCGCCATCTTGTCGAGCTCGCCGGGATTCCACGCGCTCACGATGTGCCTGCGCCCGAAAGGGTCCTTTTTCAGGCCCTCTATGAGCCTGTCTATCTGGTTGACGCTGCGGCCGTCGGGAGCCCTCCAATCCGTCCACTGCGCCCCGTATATGCGCCCGAGATTGCCGTCTTTGTCTGCCCACTCGTCCCAAATGGTCACGCGGTTGTCGTTCAGGTATTTTATGTTGGTGTCGCCCTTCAAGAACCACAGCAGCTCGTAGATTATCGAGCGCGTGTGGAGCTTCTTCGTGGTGAGCAGCGGGAAGGAGCCGCGCAGGTCGAAACGCGCCTGCGCCCCGAATACGCCGATTGTGCCGACGCCCGTGCGGTCGGAGCGTTCCTCGCCGTTTTCGAGGACGAATTTGAGCAAATCGAGATATTGTTTCATAACTGGCGTGCCGAAAAATTAAATTGAAGGGAGCATATACCGAATCGCGCGGGCTATGCAACCACAAACCGGCTCCGTAGCCGTCCGGTACGCAAAGGCGGCGGCAAAGATGCGGCGCGGGCTCCGGCAAAGAAAACGCCCCGCCGCGAAAAATTGCGGCTTTGCGGGCGGATTCCAAAAGCTTTATACGCCCCGCGCCGCTTTGCGAATGCCTTCCCCGCAATCCCGAAAAAATATTCATTTTTTTCTTGCATAGAAGAGGCAAAAGAGTACTTTACGCGAATTGTCATTTATTGCCTGACTAGCTCAATCGGTAGAGCAGTTGACTCTTAATCAATTGGTTCAGGGTTCGAGTCCCTGGTCAGGTACTTCATTTGAAAGCCCGCAATCCGCATAAACAAAGGATTCGCGGGCTTTGTCGTTTTTGCCGACCGCTAGCGCGGGGAGCTGCAGGCCAAATAACCTTTTGCAATCCTTCAAAGATTATCACTTACAAAAGACGACGTTTTGCAGCCAAGATCAACCCCGCGATATTTCAAAAATCTATTTTGGTCAAGCCCAAAGGTTGTGGAATAAGAATTATCAGGAGGCGGGTTTTTCATAGCGTCACTCCGCATTCTACGAGTACCCCGAGTCGATAGTTTTCAAAGTTCCTGTATCCGTAAGCCTGGGACATATCAAAAAATCCATTCGCAAGAAGAAACGGGTCTGCCGGACGTCCCTAGCGTAGTACTTGGGAAGTTAATTGTTAATACCCTTATGCGGATAGATATTGTAAGCCATGCCCGCGTTAACGGCGGGTATTTGTTCTCGGCAGATTTCATAGCCGTTTAGATTCATAACAAAGATATTCTTGTTATTATCATCTTCCTCTTGCGTAGTATCAGCTGCGCTGCCGTCGAATATGTCTCTTACGCAAACAGCATCAGCAGTTTCTTCTATCTTAAAATAGCTTGTACTTCCCTTGCATAAGCAAAGTTTGGGAATTCCCGTATATTTTGCCTTGAAAGTAATGTCAATTCCCTGCCATTTGTCTTTGGGTTGGATATATCCGCTATTGTCTATATCGTCGCTTTTAGATACTTCGGACAAGCTTCCTGTTCTCTATGTCAATGTATAGCGTCATACATAAGATATAGAATGTCAAAAAAAAAACGGAATTCAAATTTGTCTATGCGTTCAATAAACGCGCCAGTAAAGCGCGTAAACGCCGCTAATATGCTTGAAAAAAACTTGACCGGGAGGAGATAAAAGCAGAAAGTCCATACATGATACGCAATTTTCTTTCTCTTTCAGCAGTATTATCTATCGGAATCAGCCTTTCCAGTGCAATGGCGCAGGATCCTTCCGTTAATATAACAATAAACGAGTACACTCCTGACGATGTCGTGGGCGTTACAGACGGAAATTCCGTCGAGAAAATCGATATTACAGTCAATGGAACCGGGCGAACCGACATTATAGGCGGGCATCTTGCCGCCGTAAATGGAGGAACGGTGGGAGAGTCAAATTATAACGCGGATGCCGATTCGCTCTATGACTCCGAATTTGACGCGGTCTCCGTCACGCTCAACGGAGGCAACATAAGGCAAGCTTTAAGATCTAACGCGAGTAATGTCTCGAGCATAATCTACGGGAATGTGGTGTACAACATAAATTCCGGAAGCGTCGGAATTGGGTCCGGATATTCGTCGGACCCAATGTATGTGATGGGAACGGGATATTACGGGCAAAAAGGTTCCTCCACAAATGAAGTCTACGGGAATGTCACAGTAAATATAGGGCAATCCGGCGGTTCTGCATCGGACGTTTTTATAGGATATAATGCTGGCAACAGCGCCAATGGATTTGTTGTAGGCGCGGGTACGGGAACAGTTCGCGGAGATGTTTCGATTAATATGCAAAGCGGTTCGGCTGGATATCTCTTTGGCGCTTCTTACGGCTCCGTCGTGCGGGGAAGCACCTATGTCACTGTCGGTGAGGGCGCCCGGGTAAGCTATTATGTGCTCGCCGGAGGTTCAAATATAAACGACAATTTCTCAAGCGACATAGCGGGCTCAACAAATGTGCTGATACAGGGAAGCGTGGGAACGAATATTTATGGAGGACACTACTCCGGAGGAACCAGAGGGAGCATAGGAGGGAACGTGAACGTCACTGTTGACGGAGGCAGCGTGGGCGGCACGATCTATGGAGGCGTTGGCTCCATCGCCGGAAATGTAAACATAGTTCTCAACAACGCAAATGTGGGCGGCAACATCTACGCGGGCTCAGAGAATGGAAGAGGAGGCTCTGTAGCGGGCGATGTCAATGTGTCGATTTCCGGAAATTCAAATGTAGTTGGCGCAATTTACTCAGGCTCCGCTTCCGGGAATAAAAATCTATCTATAAAATCGTACGTCGGAACGAATAGCTTGAGAATTTCGGATTTTGATGCCGTAAACGTTTCCGATAGCGTAGTCGCCTTTGAAACTCCTTTCCATACAACCTTACTAAGCGTAAACGAGGGCTCCGACATTTCCTTGGCTTCCGGAACAACCTTTGACACTATCGAGTTGCTGTTCGCGGAGACAGAGGTTTCTACGGGAAGAGAAGTTTCTTTAGATTCTTTTTTCTCTGACGATGCCTCAACAATCGTTCTATCGGCTATAAGCGGAGGCAATACTGAAGTGTCGTTATTTGATTCAGACGGGCAACAATGGAATGTTATCTACGAAGAAGGCGCTCTGACAGTGGGAAGCGCGGTACCAGAACCTTCAAGCTATGCGGCGATATTCGGCGCCCTGGCGCTTGCCTTCGTTGCCTATCGCAGGAGAAAGTAGCGTAAATTAAAGATAATTTCTTAGAGCTTCTCAATTCGGGGAGCTCTTTTTTTACCATTTTCCTGTTGGGCGGTTTTCAGTATCGAATTTAAGCTTTAAAGACGTGCAACCGCACTTTAGGCATTTTCCCATTCCAAGGCGGACGGAAGCATTCCAATATTGGCATTTATCGCAAATTGCTTGGCGCCTATACGAGCGGCGCATACGCGAAACGCCCTGTGTTTAATGGGAATTGCAAGAGGCGTCCGGGGACATTGCAAGGAGCTTGCAATTTAAAATACGCCGAAAAGAGACAAATTTCTCAAACGTTCGATTTATTTCCTCAAACCGTGGGACATTTCAAAAAATCCATTCGCAAGAAGAAACGGGTCTGCCGAATGTCCCTGCCGTATTTGGCAAGTTAATAGATTCCTTGTATTACAATGCCGTCGCCAACTCATGGTGCCAAGTGGCGGTTGCAGTTTTAGTTGCACGTCTGGTGTGGTCGGGCTTTTGTTGAGCCCTAATAATCAACTATTTGCAAACAGAGGTGTTGTCTCATAAATAAGCCCAGATTCAGAACTTGCTGAAAATGGGCTTGTTGCGTGAAATTTTAAACGGAGAGAGAGGGATTTGAACCCCCGGTACGGTTGCCCGCACACCTGATTTCGAGTCAGGCACAATCGGCCACTCTGTCATCTCTCCTTTTTAAAGCCGTGCAATATACTATATGGTATCGCGGCGGGTCAACATATATTTCCGAATTTTTTGCGGACGCCTCTTGACAGTCCGAGGTTTTGCGCCTGTGCGGTTTTTTGTTTTGCGGGAAATGTCGAACGTTTAAAGGGAAAATATCCGTGCAAGACTTTGATTGCGATTTTGGCGAAATGTTTTTTCGGAAAAGAGGAGGATAAGAGAGGCAATATTTGGCGGGAAAAAATCGCCTATTTTGATTTTTTTGGATGGATAGATGTAGGCGCGCCTCAAATTTTGGGTTCCGTTCAAAAATCACGATGCGGCTGAATGTGCGCCATTTTTGCCAATATGAATGCTGCAACTGCCGCATGACGACGGAATGCGGCGAACGCGCATGGCGATTCAACGGAAGCGGCGGATTTATTGAAAATATGTGAAGAAAGGCATACAATAAAAAGCACACGGCAGAAGCGCGCGGCAAAAGGCATGCGCGCTGACTTGTAGGCTGCGGAGAAAGCGGCTGCCGCGTATGCGCAATGGGGAGACAGTTATAGGAAGAAGAAAAAAAGGCGGCTGACTTGCCGGTGCGCGGGATGTTCAAACGCCGGAAAATGAAACCGCAAAGAGGCTTTTATTTGACAAGCGCGCACTTCCGCGGTTTGATTGGAGATTATGAACAGCCGCCTGCTTAAAACCGCCATAGCAATAGTTTCAGCCTCATGCGTTCCGCTTTTCGCGGAGTGGAAAATCGACTTCGACGAACAGTCTTCCTCCCTGCGAGCCTCGGACGGCGCGGCGAAAATCGAGGGCGCGCTGAGTTTCTCGTCGGGCGGAAAAAATTGGAAAGTCGCGGCCTCGCGCGACGGGGTCAAAGACCGCCTCGCGATAGTAGACCACAAAGGCGATGTCCAAGGCTACATAGTCTTCCCCGAAAAATCAGGGCGACTCGAAATATTTTTCTACCACCGCACGGCGCAAGCCTACAAGGGAAGGCTGGCGTTCGACGGCAGGATAGCTTTCGAGCCCGACGCCTTCGCCTGCCGCACCGATGCGCAAAGGGGCGAAAGGGTGTTGCAGCTGGGCGCCAATTCTCCGGATTCCGAACTCAATGACTCCGTCTTTTCGCCCCAAACGGACTCCGCGCTCAAGCTGCGCGCCGCGGATCTCAAAATAAAATCGCTCGGAGGCGGAAAATTCGAGTTCGCAATGTCGGGCGAGATCTCGGAAGCCGCCGAAGCCGCATTTTCCTTCGACCTCCAAAAGGATTATTTGAAAAACAGATATGCGCCCTATTACAGGCCGCTCGACAGAAATCGCTGCCCCAAGACTCCCACCGGCTGGATGTCTTGGAATACGTATTTCGACAAGGCGACCGCCGAGGACAATCTCGCCGAAGCGCGGGTCGGGCAAAAATACCTGCAACCGTTCGGCTGCGAAATATGGTCGATAGAGTCCTGGCAGGGAAATTCCGACCAGCTCCCCGTCTCTAAATTTTACAACATGAATTTGGAGGTGAACGAAAGGCAATTTCCCAAAGGCATGAAGAAGCTCGCCGAGGACATACGCGCGCTCGGCTTCCGCCCCGGGATATGGATGGCGCCGTTCGGAACGGGCAATGAGGAGTTTTACCGCGAGCATAAAGACTGGTTTTTGCACGGCGCGGACGGCGTCCCCCTGCGCTGCTGGAACGGCAAATACACCCTCGACCCAACCGTGCCCGAAGCGCGCGAGCACCTGAAAAAAATCTTCAAAACCGCGCGCGAAGACTGGGGCTACGAATTTTTCAAAATCGACGGGATGTCCGGCAGAAGCTCGGGGTATTGCGCGCATATGTACGAGCGCCCCGAAGTTCGCGCGCGCTTCAAAGACCCCTCCTGCCCCAACCCGTTCGAGTTATGCGTCAAGGCGTTCAGGGAGGGAATAGGCGACGACGCCATATTTCTCGCCTGCCAGGGACACACCTCAGGGCCGGAGGCGGCGTACGCGGAAATGTCGCGCACCGGCGCGGACGTAGTGCACCCCAACCAGCCGGTGAAATGGGCGAACGTGCTCAACCAGGCGCGATGCACCGTCAACCAGATTTTCACGCACAACATTTCAATGATAGCCGACCCCGACACGGTTCTCGTAAAAGACCTCCCGCTCGAGACGGCGCGCGCGGAGGCGACGATAGTCGCGCTGCCCGGCCAGCTGACGTTCTTCGGCGACAGGCTCGCGGAGCTCGACGCCCAAAAGATGAAAATCCTGCAACAGACCCTGCCCGTCGCCGACGTGCGGCCCGCCGCGATTTACCCGCACTTTTCGATGCTGCCGGTCTGGAATCTCGCCGTCAGAAGTCCGGTTTTCGGGCAGTACAACGCCGTCGCGCTCTTCAACTGGGGCGACGAAGACGCCGACATTTCCGCTTCCGCCAAAGAGCTCGGACTGCCCGAGGGCGCGGAGTTTGACGCCTACGAATTTTGGACGAAAAAGCCTATGGGCAAAATCAGGCTTCCGCTATCCGTGCGCGTTCCGGCGCGCGGCGTCAGGGTGGCGGTTCTCCGCCCCGCCTCGGCGAATCCCCAAATTCTCGGGACGGACAGGCACGTCGCCCAGACCGGATTTGAATTCAAATCCGCAAACTGG
>CAJMOT010000102.1 GCA_905214995.1 uncultured bacterium
GGCCGCCCCCGCGGCCTCGAACGCGCCCTGCGCCGCCAAGACGCAGTGCGCCGCCCCCGAGAAGGAGGTCAACACCCTGATTGACACCGAACTTCTCTCCAAGCCTTTGGAAAACTTTTCCGCTTCGGCGACGGTAGCCTATGAATCCGAATACATATTCCGCGGCAAGGCGCAGGCCGGCCACGGGATCAACCCGATGGTGGATCTCGGATACGATTTCGGCAACGGGCTCGCCGCCTACGCCGAGTATTGGGGCTTCTACGGGGTCGACAACGGATTCGGCGAAAACGACTTCTACGCGGGACTCACCTATACCGTCGAAAACATAACTTTCGACGTCGGGTACCTCGGATACACCTACAATGACGATTCCAAGAACGAGAGCGAAATCATGGTCGCCGTATCCTACGACACGACCGATCTGCTCGGCGACTTCAACGTCTCCCCGTTCGCGGCGTTCTACTACAACTACACTTATAGCGGAACGACCGTCGAGGGCGGCCTCTCCTACGAAGCTCCCGTCACCAAGTGGCTCATAGGCGAAAACTGGGGCACGATCAACCTCGCCGCATATGTCGGCTATGCCGATTACAGGGACGGGCTCACCTACCGCGGCGGCTATGTCTACGCCGGCGTCTCCGCAGACGCGGTCGTGCAGGTGACCGACAATATGGCGCTTTCCGCGGGCATACGCTGGGCGTGCAACAACGACGGCGCCGAGGAAAACATCGGCGGCAAGCAGCAGAACCTCTGGTTCGGCACGGCCGTGATCTTCGGATTCTAATCCGCCGTTCTTAAAAATTTCGGGAGGCCGTTTGGCCTCCCTTTTTTTTTGCGGGGAGCGCGGGGGATTTCTCCGCGCTCCATTTTTATGCTCCGGCTGCGTTGCGCTTGTCAGAGGGAGTTGACAAACGCCTCCAAGTCGCGGAGGTCGTCGTCGGTGAGGTGCGACGTCACCCCGTGCCTGTCGCCTTTGTTATGGAATTTGAGCATGTCAAAAATCGTGCGGGCCCTGCCGTCGTACAGGTACGGCGCGGTTCGCCAGACTTCGCGGAGGGTTGGGGTGTCGAAGGCGAATCCCTTGTATTCTTCAAGCCCCGTTCCGACGTCGTGGCGCTTCATGTCGGTGTAGTATTCCCCCGTATGGCAGCGGGAGCACTTGGCCTCTTCAAACACGACGGCTCCCCTCTCGGCGGCCTCCGAGAGGGCTCCGTTTTTGAGGTGGGGGCTTTCGACGGGGCGCAGCGACGACAGATATTTGTCTATGGCTTTCGAGTCGGCCTCGGGGCGGCGCGTGAACTGTATGTATTGTATCCCCTTTCGGACAGCGACGTTGGCGTTTTTGCGCACGGCGGTGATCATAGACGGCGGGGTAAAGTGGGCGAACAGCATCGACTTCGACTGCTTGGGGTTGCCGATCCCGTCGTTGAGCAGATCCCAGTTCAGCGCGTCGCTGCGCACTTCCGTGTGGCAAGTTATGCAGGAGAGCCATTTTTGGAAGCAGAGGCTCGCGTCGTGGAAGTACAGGTCCCCCTTGCGCGCCTCGTTGAGTTTTTCGTTTCCGCCTATGGAAATTTTCTTCACTGAGCCGTCTTTGAGGTCGATTTCCGCGAGAACGTCCGAGTAGTAGAGCCCCGCGAAGGCGCGCGCGCCGTCGGCGTCTATGTGCCGCGGGCCGCAGCCGGGCATCGCGATCCTTTCGCGTATGTTGGAGAGGAAGGAGAGGTCGTTGCAGATGTCCTCGAAAACCTTTTTGCCGTCGGGGTTGGCGGCGAACTTTTCAGCAAGCTTCCTTTCGAGGGCGGGGCGGTCGATGATCCCGACTTCGTGCGTGCCGGCGTGCGCCACGAGCAGTTTGGAGCCGTCGGGGGTGAACGCCAACCCGTAGGGGTTTGCCGCGCCGAGCTCTATGTCGTCGAGCAGGAACGTCGCGTAGAGCTTGTCGGAAGCCGTGTCCACGAGGCTCACGGCGTTGGTGTTTATCCAGCCGCGCTCCACCTGCGTGGTCGGCACGTTGAACCGCGCCACAACGTGCGTCAGGTAGGCGTACCTGCCGTCGGGAGAGACTTTTATTTCCTGCGCGTTTATCGAACCGTTGGGCAGGTCGATTTTCGCGAGGGGCTTGAGCGTCTTTGCGTCCAGAACCGACACCGCCGCGGCGATGTTTTCCTCATAGAGCCCTCCCTTGGCTTCGGGCAGCTGGTTTGCGGCATAGAGCTTTTTGCCGTCTTTGGAGAGCGCGAGCGAAAACGGGTCGCGGACCGCCTTTCCGCGCGCCTTTTCGGAGAGCGTTTCGGCGTCGAAGGCGCGGACGAGGTTTTCAAACTGGTTTGCGGCGTACACGGTCTTCCCGTCCGCCGAGCATACGGCGGCGCGCGGCATGTGGCCGGCGGGGGCGCGCGCTGTCACCTTGGCGTCCGCGAGCGAGATTTTGAGCAGCTCGCCCGCGGGGGCGGCTATGGTGACGTAGGCGAATTTTTCGTCCGGCGAGAACGCGAGCCCCGACGGGTGTCCTCCGAGGGGAATGCGCGCTTTGGCCTCCTTCGATTGGGGGTCGAGCAGCAGCAGCTCGTCGCCGGTTCTGCAAGTGACGGCGAGCGCCGACTTGCCGAGCCTTACGAAGTCGGGGCTGAGGTATTTTTCCCCGTAGTCAGGAATGTCTCCGTAGACGGACGGGGGCGTCTTTTCGGCGGCGCACGGCGCGAGCGCCGAAAATAGCGCGGCAATTGCGATTGCGTTAAGGCTTTTCATTTTCACTTGAAAGTTGGGGGAGCTTGAAGGGCCTGTTGATTGCGGCGTCCCAGTATTTTTTGTCGCATTCAAAGGCGCTGAAATTTTCTGAACTTTCGCCGCCGATTATGCCGTACCTCTTCATTGCCCTAAGGTACGCCCCGTGCGGCTTGTAATTGGGAGAATCGTAGCGCGGATTTTTGGAGTCGACGAAATTTTTCGCCTTTTGCACGGCTTTCAAAACCGTTTGGTATCGGGGATCCGCGCGCGACTTGAATATGGCCGGATGTCCGCCCTTTCCGGCGCGCCCCCCGGCCTTGGCGTCGAGCGGAGCGCAGAGGACGGCGGAGTTCTCGGGGAAGGTCAGGTTGAACGCCGCTTCCGACGAGAGCCTCACCCTCGGCGAATCCGGCTTTTCGTAAAAGGCGAAGTGCCAGTTGCGCCGCTCCTTCCGATCGCGGCTGATGCGGTCGGGCAGCCGCTTTTCACCCTTGTGGCACGAGGCGCAGTTTTCCTTGAAAACCGCGTTCATGTCGGCGATTTCCCTCCAGTTTGCGTCCCGTGCGGCGAACCTGTTGAGGTAATAGCTGCCGAGCATTCCCGATTCCGCCGCGGCTATGCTGCCGGCGTGGATTGCGCCGGTGTCGAGCCACGTTTTCACGCGGTTTAGCTCCTCGGCGGTGGCGCGTTTGGCATGGTGCCCGCCCTCCAGTTTTTTGAGAAGCTTGCTCGACCCCGACCCGAATGCGTAGGGCTGCATATTGCCGTTGCGGTTGAGCCCGTCGGAGAGCTGGCGCGCCATGTAGAGCGCGTAATAGCTGCGCGCGAACATCGGGCCCATGCCGGGGGTGAGGTCGATTTTTGCGGCGAATTTTGAGGGATTGTGGCAGCCGGCGCAGTACTTTGTCAGAATCGGCTGTATGTCGCGCGCGAAGTCCGGAACCTCGCCGCAATCCGCCCCGGGAATCGGAGCTATTTCGTCCGCCGGACGGCGGAGGGCTTTGAGCTTGTGCATGATGGGCGGGGGCGCCATGTCGCGCCGCTCGTGGCAGCCTATGCACGACGTCACGGTTCCCGGCATGAAGTTCACGAAGCTCTGCATCTTTTTTATCGCCTTGCCGTCGGCGTCGAGCGCGGTAAAGGACAGCGCCCTGTTCGCGGGTACTTTGAAATGCGCGGAGCCGTCGTCCTCGACTTTCACCGTGCCGAGCGGGCGTTCGAGGCTGAAAGTCCCGAGCATGGTTATCGGCTCCATTCCGCCCGTCAAGTGGCACGCGAGCGGCAGTACTTCGCTGACGAGCAGCTTTTTTATGTCGGAGCTCTTTACCGAACCCATGTTTCTGCCGATAGCGGCGTCCATCAAGGCGACGGTCGCGTCGTCCGCGCCGTAGTCGCACGCGTCGGCGGCCGGCTTTCCCTCGCGCGATTTTTTCACTGGCACGGGGCTTTTGATTTCGAGCTTTTTTCTTTTCAGCTCCTCCGAAAATTCTTTCGGCAGCTTTATGTTTTGGAAAATGTGCCCCTTGTCGTCCATTATCAGAATGGAGTCGAAGTCCGAGACGAGCGCGTAGTTTTCGGAGAGCGGGAAGGGGTAGGAGAAGTTAGCCAGGCTCTCTCCGGAGGCTATCGAGAATGCGGAGACGTCGGACGGGTTGCGCGGGTTGCGAAGGAACGCCACGCGCCCGAGGTGGTCGCGGTTGCCGTGCCAGTCGGAGAAGGTGAGCGTGTACGAGTTTTGCGAACCCGGTATCTGCTTGGCGTCGATGTACAGGTGGTTGGGAATGTCGTTGCCGAAGAATACCATGTCGTTGGCGCCGTTGGGGTCCTTCTTCCAGAGCGCGTGGAAGTTCATCTGGTTCTTCTGGACGTACTCCCACTTCATGTATATTATCTTGCCGTCGGCGAGCGGCCACGGGGAGTTGTCCTGGTCAACATTCGCCGAAATCGGGCGGACTATGTTTTCGCCCGCGTAATACCTGTGCAGAATCGCCACGTCCACGCCCCAGCACGGCACCATTCTACGGCAGCGGCTTGATACGAAAACGATGTCTCCGCCCGGAATGTACGCGGGCTCGATGTCGTCGTAGCCCTCCTCCCAAAAGGGCATTTGGCGGATTTTGCGGCTTGGCAAATCGATTTCAAAAATTTTGTAGCGTTCGCCGTCCTTGCGGTGGGAGTACATTATTTTTATTGCGTCGCAGCTCACAACCGGATCGCGCACGCCGCCCTCCGGATCGTCCACGAGGATTTCTATCTCGCCGGTCTTCACGTCGAGCAGCGCGAGTTTCCCGCCGCCGACGGAGTATGCGGGGCGGTCCATCATGGCGTCAATTTTTTCGTCGAAGCTCTCGGAGCCCGCGAACCTTCCGAAGTTTCCGTACCAGTGGATGTCGCCGGATTTTCCGCGCGCGGTGAAGGCGATTTTGTCGCACCCGAGGGCGGCGAGAGCCTTTTCCCCCTCGCGCCCGAGCGGATTTTCGACTTTCGGGAGCTCCGGTTCGCCGGAGAGGAAAATGTAATCTACCGCAAACCACTGGGGCGCGCTCGGGCTTTTTTTAGGGTCGGGAATCGCGCGGAAGGATATTTCGTTTTCCCCCGCTTTTAGCGCGGAGGCGGGAATTTTTACCGAGACTCCCGCCGGAATCCCCCACGTCTTTGGGTTGAACAAAATGTTTTCAAAGCAAGGGTACTTGTTTTCGGCGGTCTGCTTGTACGGTATGGAAAAGGTTTCGACGGGTTCGCCGTTTGCGAGCACCTCTATTTTTATGTCCGCGCTTGCGGGCGCCTTGTCCACAAAGCCCATTTTAAAGTATAAGGGCTTTTGGGGAGCCGCTCCGAGCTTGAAGGATATCGAGGCGGGCCCGAAGGTTTTCCCGCCGCGGTAGCGGTTGTCCCACGGGTAGTAGAGTTCGGATTCCGGCCTGCGCTTGAAAGAGGCGTCCGCCCATTCGCAGCCGGATACGGGCAGGACAAACGGGAAGTCGGCGGGGGAATTTTTCCCGACTTCGTACCTCACGCCGGCGTCGAAAAATTTTTTTGGAGCCTCGTATGGGTCGATTTTCGTCTCGTCAAAGTAGAATCTCGCGGCGTTGAAGTCCACGCCGAAGTCGCGAAATTCCGCAGCTGAGGCGTCGGGTCGGCCGATCTCGAAAACGTTTTCCGCCCGTGCGGAAACCGCCGCAAAAAGGCAGGCGAAGATCGCTCCCGCCGCAAAATGGATTCTTGAAATCATATTAGTATTTTACGAGAAAAAGCGCCTCAGACAAGCGCATAATAGCCTCCCTAAAATTTCCCGCGGGATGCTCCGCCCGTTTAAGTTGACATTTGGAGTTTTATTTTATATGTCAAACAAAAATTCGCCGCCGTTTTGCCTTCGCCGCACAAGATTTGTGTTGTAAAAATTGGCCGAAAGTGCAAATTAAACGCTTTTGTCCAAAATATCGTAAAGGCATACAGGCAAACTTTGAAATCATGATAACGGAATTCAAAAGTCATTTGATTGCGGACGTCGGCATAAGCATGGGCGACGAGGGCAAGGGGCGTCTCGTCTACGAAATCATAGACGAGCTCAAGGCCGAGAGCGGCAGGAGGGACGTCGCCGCGATTGTCCTGAAAGTGAACGGCGGCGCGAATTCCGGGCACACCGCGGGCGGAATAAAGCTCAACCTCCTGCCGGCCGGAGTGATAGAAAACGACGTGCAGACGCTCGCCATAGGCAGCGGCGTGGTCGCCGACCCGCGCAAATTCCTCTGGGAGGGCGAGCCCCTCGAGGCGCGCGGATACGGGATTTTCGACCGCCTGCTTATAGACGAGCGCACGATGGTAAGCGACCTCGGCCACCGCCTGCTCGATCTCGCGTGGGAAAACTACCGCGTCAACAAGCTCTGCGAGGAGCCGCGCGGCTCCACGGGCAGGGGGATTACGCCGTCCTATATGGACGAAGTGGGGCAGTTCCAGATACAGTACGCCGACTTTCTCGGAGGCCGCGAAAGGTTCGCCAAAAAGCTCTCCGCCAGGCTCCGCCGCGCGTGCGACACCATAAGGTATGTCTGCGACGTTTCGGAGGCGGATTGGGACGGGTTCTTTGAAACTCTCACCCGCGCGGAAATCCGCGCCAACGCCGATTCCATAAAGGACGGCATTTTCCCCGAATCGGAATTCGACTTCCGCGCCTACATGGGCGCAAATCCGTTTGAGCTCGACTTTGAGAAGGTTGTCGAATGCTATTGGGCGGCGGGAAGGAAGCTCGCAAAATGCGTCGGCGACGTCCGCAAGGCGTGCCTCAAAGCCCTCGCCGAAAACCGCTACATAGTCGGCGAATTCGGCCAGTCCTATTGGCTCGACAAGCGCCACGGTTTCGCCCCCAACGTGACGGCCTCCCACACGGGGGTTCCGGAATTCTTCCAGAGCGCGGGCATTCCCGTGATGCCCGTGCACACCATAGGCTGCTGCAAGGCCTACGACACCAAAGTGGGCACCCACGTGTTTCTCACGCAAATGGACGACGCCCATCCGCTGGCGGCCAAGCTCAAGAAGCTCGAGTTCGGCACCAGCACCGGCCGCCAGCGCATGGTCGGCTGGTTCGACGCCGTGGAGAAGGGCGACGCGCTCAAATACGGCGGCTACGACGACATCGCCATAAACAAGCTCGACGCGCTCTCCTATTCCGACGGCTGGGCGGAGGGCGGAGAGCTGCTCGTGTGCGTCTCCTACCGCGGCCCCGACGGGCGGATTTACAGGGGCGTGCCGCGCGACGACGCCGTGCGCCGGACGCTTAAACCCGTCTACGCGCAGCTCCCCGGCTGGGGCGGCGACATCTCTGGCGTGCGGAGTTTTGCGGATTTGCCCGAAAACGCCAAACGCTACGTCGCATTCTGCCTCAAAAGCATAGTCGACATAGCGTCTTCCGACGCGCCCTTAAAGAATCTTCCCAATTTGCGATATATAGGGGTCGGCCCGCTTCCGGCGCAGATCATAAAGGACATTCCGCCGACGAGCGAGCTCTTGAAGCTCGCCTAACAATCATTTTGCCCCGAGGGGGCGCGAGATGGCAAACGAATACAAATGCGACATATGCGGCAAGCCCGCCACCGTCCACATAACGAAGATAATCGACTCCAAGAAAGTCAAAATCCACCTTTGTTCGGAGTGCGCGGAAAAGGCGTCGATGGACGCCATAAACATGCCGGAGCAGATATTGCCCAAGATCAAGGAGCTTGAAGAGCAGCTGATAAGGGACGTGTCGAAGGCGTCGAAGTCGGGCGTCTGCCCGACGTGCTCCACGTCGTTTTCCGACGTGGAAAAGGGTTCGCGCTTCGGCTGCCCCGACTGCTACGACGCCTTTGCCGACAGGCTGCCGGAATTCTTTTCTCAGATGCAATTCGGGGCGCTGCACGTGGGCAAGTCGCCCAAAAAGCACGCCGATTCTTCGTCGCTCAACCCGCTCGACCTGCTCGGCAAGGCGATAGAGCAGGTGGGCAAGCTCTTTTCCTCGCCGCTTCAGCAGGGCGTTTCGGAGCCGCCTCCGGAGGCTCCCGCCGGCGTTCCC
>CAJMOT010000103.1 GCA_905214995.1 uncultured bacterium
GGCTCAACGCACGCGATTCTCGTTATGTCAAAATACGCGCCGATATCCGCCGCCCCGAATTTTCCGGACGCCGCCCCCGCCGCGCCTATGTTCACGGCAAAATCGAAATCGTATTCGCCCGCCGCCCACGCGAGCGCGGTCGCGGCGTTCGCAAGCCCTATGCCCGTAATAACCGCAACCTTCGTCGGGTTTTCCCAAACCTCGAAAGGCTTTTTCGAAACCCTGCGGTACCCGAACTTCGGAGAGCTCAAAACTCCGCCGACCTCGCTAATTGCGGCGGCGAATATCACGCCCTTTTTCATACCGCGCACCTGGCGAGGCTGTCCAACAGCTTCCCGCGTATCCTGGATATGTCCATCGAATAGTCGTTTACGAACGCGTATATGTGCTTGCGCAAAACCACGCCGTCGAGGTGCTGCGCCTTTTCCCGCACAAATCCCATGACGGAATCGGGGTCGGCGAACGCGGCGGATATGCTCTCGCGGATGAGACTTTCCGCGGATTCGCGCAGGCGGGCGCAATCCCTGCGCACGCATATGCAGCCCAGCGGCACGGGAAGCCGCGTGCGCTCGGTCCAGAATCCCCCGAGGTCGGCGGCGAGCTCCAGCCCCTCTCCCGAAAACACGAACCGCCCCTCGTGTATCAAAACCCCGGCGGCGGCCTCGCCACGCGCGACCGCGGAAGATATGCCGCGGAAATGCGCGGGGCGCAAGTCGAGCTCCGCTCCGGCGTAAAATTTGAGCAGCATCGCGGCGGTCGTGTTCATTCCCGGCACGAGAACGGGCTTCGACGGATCGAACTTCTCCCCTTTGCGCACAACCAGCACGGGGCCGGCGCCCAGCCCGAGCGCCGCGCCCGCGTCCATGAGCTCGTAGCGGGCGGAGTTTTTCAGATACGCGGGAAATGACAGCTTGGTCACGGGGTACTTTCCGCTTTCGGCGGCGAGGTTGAGCTCCTCTATGTCGAGGAACTCGAACTCGAAGTCGGACTTTATCCTTCCGGAGACGAGCGCCCCGTAGGAAAAGGTGTCGTTGGGGCACGGGGTAATGGCGAATTTCATAGCTTTAAAATTCCCTCAATGTTTCGTACAGACCGCCCCTTTCGCGGGGGCGGAAGCCCGCAGAGCGGATTGCGGCGCGCATGTTTTCCGCGGAGGCGCGGTTGTCGATTCCGGCGGCGCGCACGACCATCTCGTCCATCAGCACCCCGCCAACGTCGTCCGCCCCGAACAGGAGCGCGACCTCCGCGACTTTCAACCCCTCCGTGAGCCAGCCGGACTGCATGTGCTCGATGTTGTCGAGGTATATTCGCGCGACCGCCAGCGTCCTTAAAAATTCAACCGCCCCCGCCCGCTCCGCGCGCCGCTCTATCTCCGTGCGCTCGGGCGAGACCGGCCACGCTATGAACGCCTTGAACACTCCCGTCTCGTCCTGCGTCCCGCGCACGACGTCCAGGTGCTCTATCCTCTCGGCGAAAGTTTCGCCCATTCCGAAAGTCATGGTCGCCGACGAGCTCATCGAGTTTTCCGCGAGCGCGCGCATAACCTCCCTCCACTCCCCGACCGAGCACTTGCCGGGGCAGAGCTCGCCCCTTACGCGCTCCACGAGAAGGTCGGCCGCGCCCGGGACGGAATCCGCGCCCGCGGCCTTCAGGCGGCGCACAGCCTCGACGATTGAAACGCCCGCCCCGCGCGCGAACCAGACGATTTCCGACGGAGAAAATACGTGCAGCCAAAGCTTCGGGAACGCCGATTTCACGCGCGAAAGCAGCCTCTGGGCCCATTCGAGCGTGAAGTCGGGGTGGAGGCCGCCCTGGAGCATTATCTGGACTCCCCCCCTCTCCACGGCGTCCGCGCAGAGATCGAATATCTCGCCGTCGGAGAGCCTGAACGGGGGCACGACGCCGGCCTTTGCGTGGTATGCGCAAAACTTGCAGCGCGCCGCGCAGACGTTGGAATAGTTTATCATGCGGTTTACGACATACCCCGCAGTTCCCCCGCCCGCGCGGCGCGACGCCGCGAGCCTGGCGAGCTTAAAGAGAGGCGCGCTTTCAAGTTCCAGCGCGTCCGCGCGCGATATTCTGGCGCCCGCGGAAAATTTTTCAGGCTCCTGCATGGGCGGCTACAAAATCGAATGCTTTTTTGAACGTTTCAGGCGGCAGCGAATATTTGAGGCGCGAGTAATACTTTTCGAGAACCGCCCGCGAACACCGCCTTCCCGCGCGCTCCAGAACGCGGAGGGCGGAATCCACCACGGCTCCGGGGTCGGCCTCAAACGCCGCGAGCGACTTCTCTATGCCCGCGCGCAGCATCGGCGCGACTTCTCCCTCCATATCCCTGCGGACGGCGAAAACCGAATACATCATCGGCAGCCCCACCTCCGCCCGCCACATTTCGCCGAGGTCGGCGCAAAACTCGCGCGGGGGAAAAGCGAGCGCCTCGTCGCCGATAAGCAGCGCGGCATCCGCCGATTCGAGAGCCGCGCGAGGCATCGAAAATATGTCCGCGCCGTACTTTTTCCTAAATAGGAACGCGAACGCCCGCGAGGATGTCCCCGTTTCCGGCGTTATGAATATGGAGGCCTTCGGGAAGTCCTCGAACGGGACTTTTGAAAAGATTTTCACGGACATTATTTCGCCGTCTCCGAAAATCCCGTACTCCGGAAGCACGCCGTAGTGCGCGTCCGCGCCGTCCTCGTAGACCCACCGCGAAATCATCGCCGCCGCCGGCTCCGCGCGCGCAACGCGCGCGTTGAGGCTCGACGGGGGCTCCGAAAAGACGTCGAACCCATCGAACCCGCCCGCGCAAAAGAGCGGCAGCGCGTTCACGTACGATACCTTTCCGAGGCTAAACGGCATAGTTGGAGTTGGATTTCACCGGCTCGAAGCCCGCCGCGATTATGGCGCGGCGCATGAAATTTTCGTCGCGGTCCTCCGGAGCCGCCCCCGCCGCGGCCGCGACCTCCTCTCGCCAGTGGGTTCCGCCTATGTCGTCGGCGCCGAAGTTTAGGAGCACCTGCGCAAACCTGTCGCCGTAATGGGTTATCGGCGTCCTGAGATGCGGAAAATTCTCGAGCACGATTCTCGCGAGCGCGCAGACTTTCAGGTCGTACGACGCCGAGGACTTAGCCGGTATTTTGCTCGCGCCCCTGCGAAACGGGAGCGGGACGAACGCCTTGAATCCGCCCGTCTCCGACTGGAGCTCGCGCAGCCTGAAAAGGTGGTCCGCTACGCTCTCGGGGGTTTCTATGTGCCCGTACAGCATGGTGGCGTTGGTCTTTAACCCCTCGCTGTGGGCTATGCGCATCGCGTTTATCCACTCGTCCGCCGAGAGCTTGTCGGGGGCGATTTTGTCGCGCACCGACTTCTCGAAGATTTCCGCCCCTCCCCCGGGGAGGGCGCTCACGCCGGCCTCTTTCAATTTGGCGTAAACCTCCCCGAGCGGCCTGCCCGACACGCGCGACATCAACGCGCACTCCGACGCCGTAAACGCCACGACGTTCAGCTTTTCGTCGGCGCTCTTGACCGCCTTCACTATGTCTATATAATAGCTGAACGGAAGCTTTGAATATATCCCGCCGATTATGTGGATTTCCTCCGCGCCCATTTCGGAGAATTTTCTGGCGCGCTCCCGAACCTCGTCGGGGGTCAGCAGGTACGCGCCCTCCTGCCCCTCTTTTCTGGAAAAGGAGCATATCGGGCACAAAACTTCGCAAATGTTGGAATAGGTTATGGCGGCGTTTACCGCGTAGTAGGCGCGGTCGGAATGAAGCTTGCGCCGCACGGCGTCCGCGCGCTCGCCGAGCTCTATGGCGGAGCCGTTTTTCAGGAGCTCGAGGGCCTCGTCCCTGCCCATTTCAAAAGATCTGTCCGAAAAATATGCCATTTTTTTGAAAATGCCCCGGGCTCCCGCTTTGTCAACATTTTGCTTGGCGGATAAAAATTGTTGCGCGGCGCGCGCGCAAATGCGATATTGCGGCGATGAACCTTATAAGAGAAGCCGCAGTTTACGCGAGGCTCGTGAAGGCGGAGCACACCCTGTTCGCCCTGCCCTTCGCGCTCTCCGCGCTGTGCCTCGCCGACATCTGCGGGGCGGCGTTCGGACTGCGCGAGATCCTGCTGTGCGTCGCCGCCTTCGCCTCTGCGAGATCGGCCGCCATGGGGTTCAACAGAATCGCCGACAGGGAGCTCGACGCCAAAAATCCCCGCACAAAAAACCGCCCGAGCGCCACCGGCGAAATCTCCCCCCGCGCAATGTCGGCGTTCACCGCCGCCTCCGCCGCGGCGTTCGTCGCCTGCGCATACTTTATAAACCGGGCGTGCTTTATTTTGTCGTTTCCCGCGCTCGCGGTTCTATTCGGGTACTCCTATGCCAAGAGGTTTACGGCGGCCGCCCACTACGTTCTGGGGCTGGCGCTCGCGCTCGCGCCGGCGGGCGCGTGGATCGCCGCTTCGGGATCGCTTGACCCGCGGATTCTCGCTCTGTCGGGCGCGCTGTTTTTCGGGATAGCCGCCTTCGACATAATCTATGCGCTGCAAGACATGGAATTCGACTCGCGCGAAAATCTGCACTCCGTGCCCGCCTCTTTCGGCAGGGGCGGCGCGCTCGCAGTAGCCGCGGCTTCGCTCGGGGTTTCCGCCGCGCTGTTCTTTCTCACCGGAAAGCTGTTCGGGCTCGGGGCCGCGTACTTCGCGTGCGCCTCGGCGATAGCCGCCCTGTACGCCTTCGGGGTATTGGCCGTGCTCTTCGGCGGGAACGCATTCGTCAACGCCGTATTTTTTTACATAAATGTCGCCTCCGCATGGCTCGGATTTTTCGGGGTCGCGTGCGAACTGCAACTATGACTGTTCAAGAAACCAGCGACAGCCGGAAAAACCGCAGGGCGGTTCTCGGAATAAGCGGGGCGTCGGGCTCCGTATACGCGCTCAGGCTCGCCAAAATTCTCCTGGAAGCGGGCGCGGAGCTCTACTGCATACCGACCGACGCCGCTAAAAAAATCCTCGCCCAGGAGACGCCGTTTGCGGATTTTGAAAGCGCGATAATCTCGCAGCTCGGCAAGGGCGCCGCGCGCGGAACGCTCAGAATGTGCGGCATCGGAGACTTCGGCGAGCCCCCCGCGAGCGGCTCTTTCCGCTTCGGCGCGATGGCGGTTCTGCCGTGCTCGATGAACACCCTCGGGAAAATCGCAAACTCTGCGGCGGACAACCTGCTCGTGCGGGCGGCGGAAGTCGCGCTCAAAGAGCGCAGAAAGCTCGTCGTCTGCCCGCGCGAAACGCCCCTTGCGCTCTCGCACATCGAGAATATGAGGTCTCTGTTCCTCGCGGGGGCGGTCGTGATGCCGGCGTGCCCCGCATTTTACGGAAAGCCCGAATCCGTTCTCGACCTCGCTGATTTTATCGCGGCGAGGGCGGCGGCGGCGATGGGCTTTGAAACCGAAACCGTGAGGGAATGGGGACTGTGAAAAGGGCTTTCAAAGACATACGCGAATTCATCGAACTGCTCGACTCTCTCGGCGAACTGCGCCGCGTGAAAGAGCCCGTCTCTCCGGAAATCGAAATATCGAAAATCGTCGACGCGGAGTCCAAAAAGCCCGGAGGAGGCAAGGCGCTTCTCTTTGAGAACGTCGTCGACGGCGGGAAGAGGACGTTTTGCGTGGCGGCAAACCTGTTCGGAAGCGACCGCAGGATGTCTCTTGCAATCGGCGCAAAGTCGCTGGCTGAGTCGGGCCGCGAAATCGCGCAAATCGCCGAAATGTCGCCGCCGAAGACCTTTCCCGACATATTTTCCGCCGCAAAAAAACTCTTCCCCCTCTTAAAAATATTCCCGAAAACCGTTTCCGGAACTCCCCCATGCCAGGAAGTCGCAAAGTTCGGGGACGATGTTGACCTGTCGGAAATCCCCGCGCTCAAATGCTGGCCGAAAGACGGCGGGCGGTTCGTCACTCTGCCGCTCGTCTTCACGAAGTCCGCGGACGGCAAAATGCGCAACCTCGGGATGTATCGCCTGCAAATCTACGACAAAAACACGACGGGAATGCACTGGCACGTCCACAAGGACGGCTCGCACTTTTTCAGAGAATACGAAAAACTCGGCAGGCGCATGGAGGTCGCGGTGGCGATAGGCGCCGACCCTGCGACGATATACGCGGCGACCGCACCGCTCCCGAGGGGGGCGGACGAGCTTCTGCTCGCGGGATTTCTGCGGAAGTCGGGGGTCAGGCTAGCAAAGTGCAAAACCGTGGACTTGGAGGTTCCGGCCGACGCCGAATTCGTCCTCGAAGGATATGTCGACCCGGGCGAGAGAAGGCTCGAGGGGCCGTTCGGCGACCACACGGGCTACTATTCCCTCCCCGACATGTACCCCGTGTTCCATGTGACCGCGCTGACGCGGAAGCGGAGTCCCGTCTACTGCGCCACCCTCGTCGGCCCGCCCCCGATGGAGGACTGCTACATGGCAAAGGCGACCGAGCGGATTTTCCTGCCGCTCCTGCGCGCGGCAAACCCCGACATACGCGAATATTTCCTGCCGTGGGAAGGGGTTTTCCACAACATCTCCATCGTCTCGCTGCGCAAGGAGTTCCCCGCGCACGCGCGGAGGCTCGCGAGCGGCATATGGGGCGCGGGGCAAATGAGTTTCTGCAAGTGCGTCGTCGCGGTCGGGGAGGAAACCGACCCGTCGGATCTCGCGCGGGTTTGGGAGCTTTTTAAAAATTCGTTCGACCCGTCCTCGGACATCGAAATATCCTCCGGAGTGCTCGACGCGCTCGACCACTCCGCCCCGCGCCCGCTCGCGGGCTCGAAGATTTCGATAGACCTCACCCCCCGCCTGCCCTCCGAAGAGCCGCGCGCGCCCAAGCCGCTCAAGACCCCCGACGGCGCGCAAATGGAAAAAATATCGGACTTCCTGCGCAAGGAGCTCGGAGGGGTGGCCGCCGTGAAATTCGCGGACGCCTTCTGCGCCGTGTCGCTCGACAAGGACGGCAGGAGCGGCAGGTCCATCGCCGAGAAGTGCGCGCGCAGCGGGCTGTTCGACGGATTTTTCCGCGCCCTCGCCTTCTTCGACGCCGAAATCGACGTCTCCGACTTCTCAAAAATGCTCTGGAAAATTTTCAACAACACCGACCCCGCGCGCGACATTCTCGCGCTCGGCAGCGGGCTGGCAATAATAGACGCCTGCAAAAAGGGAAAGTCGGACGGCTATCCGCGCGAGTGGCCGGACGACCTCTCGTTCGATAAATAGGCTTGAAGATTCGCGGCCGCAAATTTTAATTTCAGGCAAGAAACGCAAAAAATGACATTCGAGGACTTCATAACAAAGGCGGCGGACTTCACGGGCTCCGCGGTGGAATTCATAAGGGCCGCGTGGAATCAGCCGCGCGCGCCCGAAATGCTCGGGGGGGCTCTCGCGGCATTCCTGCTGCTCGTCGCCTTGCGCAAGATAAAGGGCGCATACAGGCCAATAAAACTCTTCGACAACCGCGCGGGAGTGGTGGAGGTTTCGCGCAAGGCTTTGGACGAGCTCGTCCAGAGCGTATGCTACAGCCTCGGCGCGCTCAACCGCCCGGACGTAAAAATCTACACGCGGCGCGGAAGGCTCTGCATGAACGTCTCGCTTAAGCTCGAATCGGGGCAGAGCCTCACCGACGCGACGTCCGAGATCCAGAAGGCTCTCACGAGCGCCTTCCGCGAGCACCTCGGCGTGGAGAAGCTCGGCAGGATAGACGTGCGCGTGACGGGATTCAAGGGGCTCATATACAAGCCCGCCGCAAAATTTCTCCCGCCCGCGAACCTCGACGACGACTCCGACGACGCGCTCCTGTCCGGCGGCGTTCCCGCGCTCGACGGCGTTGACTCTTCCCCGTCCAAAAAGGATTCCGAAGCGGAAAAGTAAAATATGGGCTTCCTCTCGCGCCGCATTTCCGACTGCGTCTTTTACGGAATCGCCGACACGGGCTATGTCGCGCATGAAGATATGTTTTCCAAGTGCGAGCAGATGGCGGACGCGGGCGCAAAAATAATACAGCTGCGCGCAAAAAGGGAGGATTCCCCAACGCGCCGCAACATCGCATTCAGCCTGCTTCCGCTCTTCAAAAAGCGCCCCGACACGCTCTTTATAATAAACGACGACATTGAGCTCGCCGCAGAAATATGCTCGCTCATTCCCAATGCGGGGCTGCACATCGGGCAGGACGCCGGCGCGCCCGAGGCCGCCCGCC
>CAJMOT010000104.1 GCA_905214995.1 uncultured bacterium
CCGCCGCGGCGGTTTCGGGCGCCGCGCCGCCCGCCGGAGATTCGGCTGTGTCCGCAGCGCGTCCGGTTTTCTGATAGGAGTTCTCCGCGGATTTTCCCTCAAACATGCGCTCGAGCCACCGCGATATTTCAGTCTCCGACTTCAAGACTTCCCATTCCGGAAGGTCGCCGGGGTTCATCGCCTCGGAATCGGCATCGGCCTGTTTCCATGCGGGTTTCTTTTTCTGCTGTTGCTGCTGCCTGTTTTGGCTCTGCTGTCGGGGATTTTGCCCGCCGCCCTGCTGGAATCTTTGCTGGTTTTGCTGTTGGCGGTTTTGGTTTTGCTGCTGCCTATTTTGCCCCCCGTTGCGGTTTTGCTGGAATTTTTGATTTTGGTTTTGCTGTTGGCGGTTTTGCCCCGCGCCGCGGGAATTGTCCCTGCCGTTCTGCTTCCAGTTCCTGCGGTTGTTGCGGCGATCCTGGCGCGCGGCCTCAGCTTCCGCGAAAGATTCGTAGGAGGGATCGGAGAGGGGCAGGGGCTCATAAGGCGTTTCCGACGGGCTTTCGGCGGCGGGGAGATCCGCGCCGCTTTCGTCTTCATGTTCGGGGCGGGTGCGGTATGAGTCGGGGTCGAGATCCTCGTCACTCGTCGAAAAGTACTGCGGAATCTCTCCCCCGTCTCCGCGGGAGTCCGCATGCCCCGATTTGGAATACGCGAAGTCGTCCCCGCCGTCCGAATCCGTGAAGATTTCGTTTTCGGGAGAGTAATGTTCGGGCTCCGTCGGCGGCATGTCGCGCCACTGCGGGCCGCTTGGGGCCGGCGCAATGGCGGATTCGGCTGTGTCCGCGGGGGCGGCGGCTTCTTCCGGCTTTATCTTTTTAGGCCTTCCGCGCTTTTTGACGGGCTTTTCCGCGGCGTCCGCCGCGGCGGGGGTTTCGGTTTGATGCTTAGGCTTGCGGCCTCTCTTTTTCTTTTCTGGCTGTCCGTCTTCGGGAAGCGGAATTATGGGTTCTTCGTCCATCTGTCTTTCAGATTAAATAATGTGAGGGCGGCCTGCCTGCGCAGAAAGTCCAAATCGCCCTCGTTGAACAGCGCAACCGACGCCAAACGAACCTTTTCAAGGGGCGGCAGTTGAAACGCGTCGCGCGCGCCGATTTCCTGCGGGCTCATGCCCCTTTTGCGGAGCCTGCCCAGGCGCGTCGCCTCGCTACAAAAGACAGTAATGCAAATATCGAAACGCTTTTCAAGCCCTTTTTCAAAGAGCAGCGGGATTTCGACGGCGAGCGCGGAGAACCCGCCTCCCGAAGCGTCTTGGATTTCGCGCGCCCTCTGCGTCCACGCCTCGCGCACGGCGGGGTGGACGGCGGCTTCGAGGGCGGCGAGCTTTTCGCGGTCGGAAAACGACATGCGGGCGATTTCCGGACGGTTCGGAGAGCCGTCGGGGAGGAAGGCGCGCTCTCCGAATATTTCCGAAAGCCTCGCGCGGACTTGCGGGTTTTCCGAAAGAGCCCTGCGCGCGAGGGCGTCGGCGTCGAGAACTTCGAGCCCGAGTTCGCGGAATATCGCGCCGGCGGCGCTCTTGCCGCAGCCCATTCCGCCCGTGAGTCCGATTTTCAAAGTTTTCATTTTGCGGGGTCGGGAATGGAGGCGGGGCGCACGACTTGCGGGCTGCGGGGCGTGCGCCGCGCGGTTGGGGAAGTCGGCGGGACGCGCCGGAATTTTCCCGTTCAAACGCTCAGCTTCCCGATTATTGCGCGCCTGCTCAGGATTTCTTTTGCGCCTTCATGAAGTCGCGCGTCTGGCGGCGCAGTTTTTTCAGTTTGGATTCTATTTTGAAGAGTTGGCGCGGAGTCAGCCTGTCAATGAAACACACGCCGTCGAGATGGTCGTTTTCGTGCTGGACGCATCTGGCAAAGAGCCCCGAGCACACGAGGGTGTGTTCCGCGCCTTCGGTGTCGAAGTACGTCATGCGCACCTCGGCGCTGCGCTCGACTTCCGCGAAAATCCCGGGGAACGACAGGCACCCCTCCTCGGCGATTTCAACGTAGTCGCCGATTTCCTCCACGCGCGGGTTGACCGCTACGAGCGGCATGGCGATGTCGAGCGGAAGGGCTTTGCCGTCTATGGTAAATTCGCATGGGGCGGAGTCGTCGCTTCTGCGGCGCATGTCTATTGCGAACACGCGCTTTTGCGAATCTATTTGTGGCGCGGCAAGCCCCAGACCGTTTTCCTCATAGAGGGTGTCGACGAGATCTTTTGCGAGATCTTTCAGAGATTCGTCGAAAGATTCGACCTCGGCGGCCCTCTTTTTTAAGACGGGTTCGCCGAATTTCGTAAGCCTGCGCGTCATAGGCCCTGCTCCGATTTTTCCTCGCGGGGGATTTTGTTGTTCGTGCGCACGATGAGGACGGGCTCCTTCGTCTTGATCCAAACTTTGCGCTCTTTGAAAATTTTCGCCGAGCCGAATTCGCATGCCTCGGCGACGGTTTTGAGGGGCATGCGGCGCCCCTTAGGGGTTATGTTGTAGTCGTAGGAACCCAAATGTATGCGCTCGAGGGCGGTCGCGGGGTTTTCGTCCTCGGGAATTTGCACGACCCATCCCGTGTAGTCGGCGTCTGTGAATTTTCCGTACGGGTCGCTTACGATGACGACGAACTGCTTTTTTACCGGCGGCTCCTTTTCCTTTTCGGACTCTTGGGCCTTCGATTCAAAAGTGATGTCCTCGATGATTTGCGCGATTTTCTTAGCGTCGATTTCCGCGCGCTGGAGGACTGCTTTTACGAGTTCCAAATCTATTTTAGCCATAATCGAAAGGAAAGATAAGAATGCTTGCGCGCGTGTCAAAGGGAAAAATCCCCGCCTCCCCGCCGGCGGACGGAGCGGCGGCGGAGAAGGCGCCCGCCAACATCGAATGCCGCGGCAGCGGGCAAATCTCCGGCGCGGCGGGAAAAAGCGGCGCGGGGGCTATCCTTTTTAAACTATTCTAATATTTAAAATTATATAATATATGTCAATTATTAAATATGGATAACCGAATATCTTCGGATACGACAGTTTTGCCGCCACGGGCGCATTCCGGTCATTACGGTATTTACCTATTGCCAAATTCGACAAAAAACAGGCTTTTTGCAATATATAAATTATAATTTTAAAAGTATGTGTAATCCAAATAAATGTTGATATTCATAGCCCAAAATAGCGCATGTGTGAAAATCCGCGCGCATGAATGTTTTTGCATCTGAAATATTAAGTGGAAGTGAACCTTAATCGTTTTCCTTGCATTTTCAAAGAGATTTTATATCTAATAGCAATGTTTGGGGGTTAATTGCGCAATGATGCCGAATAGCCGCTATTGGGCTCTCCATGCTGATAATATAAATTGCGCAATGCGGAAAGGCGGAAGATGGACGGATTATTGCTCGGAGCCTACGGATATACGCTCGCGATATTTTCGGGGTTTCCGGTTAGGAATGAGTTTGTGACTTATTTCAATTTGATGTCCGCAATCGTAATTGCTATCCCGCCAGGCGAATGTCCGGCGCGCGCGGGGTTGCTCGTCGCCTTTCTCGAGGCCGCGGCGTTCGCGTTCCGCTTCTGGAGGGGGCATTGGAAGGCGTCCCTTTCGGTTTTCTGCGCTATGCGCGCGCTCGTTTTAGCCTCCGGATTATCCGGAAGGCTGGCGTTCGACGCCTCCGCAATGAACCGCCCCGAAATCTGGAAGGCGGGGCTCGCGCTCTTCGCAGCAAATCCGCTCGGGGTAGGGTTGGGAAACTCGGGGGAAATCGCTTCCGCGTTTGTCCTGCCCGACGGCGTGCGCGTCAGAACTCTCGTAAACGCCCATCTGACGCTTCTCTGCGAGCTCGGGGATTTCGCCGGCGCGCCGTGCTTGGCGCGATTTTCAAAGGCGCGGCGCACGCTCGGGAGTCCGGCGCGAAATTTTCCGCGCTCGTCGCGCTCAGAGCCGCGCAAAATTTGGAGGAGCTTCCGAAAATGGAGGGCGTAAAGACCGTAGTTTTATTCGGGGCTTGCGCCGATTTTGCGGGCGAAGGTTCGGTTGAATGCGTTTTGGTTTCTCCCACTCCGCATTTCGATTTTGCCGGCAAAAACATAGGCGAAACTTGCCTCCCGAAACGGGACGGAAGGTATGAAAATATCAGGATAAATTTTCCGAATGGGAAAATAAAAAACTTATGAGCGCCGGAGGAAACGCGCGGGCGCGCCTCGCCAAAACAAAAAATCCCGCCGGAAACGCGCCGCGCGGGAGGAATCAAAATTGCGGCGCAAAATGCGCCGGAAAAAAGTTGGGGTGGTAAAAGGGACTCGAACCCTCGACCCTCGGAACCACAATCCGATGCTCTAACCAACTGAGCTACTACCACCGTATTTGAAAGTTTTTTAATAAATGCGCGGCGGCCGCGGTTGTCAAGAAGCTTTTGGCTTTTTGTTTCATTGCGGCTGCCGCCGTTTTTGCGCCGCCGGGGAATTTTGGAGCGGCGGGGCGGGGCGCGGATTTTTTTCTTGCGGGCTTTTGCGCGCGCGGGAAAATCCGATATTGCAACAAAGGGCGAAAAGGTATGCGCGGGCATGACAGTCGGCAGATGTCGCTGGGCGGCGGAGAGGCTTCGGAGCCGCTCGCGGCGCGCCTTAGGCCGCGCAGCCTCGACGAGTTCGCGGGGCAGAGGCATCTGCTCGGCGAGGGCGGGATTTTGCGCAGCCTAATCGAAAACGACAAGATTTCCTCCATGATTTTCTGGGGGCCTCCGGGCGTCGGCAAGACGACTTTGGCGCGCATAATCGCCAACAGAACGCGCGCGGAGTTTATAGACTTTTCGGCGGTGACCAGCGGAATAAGGGAAATCCGCGACGTCATGCGCAGCGCCGAGGCGAACGGCGGCTTCGGCGGCAAGACCATCCTGTTTGTGGACGAAATCCACCGCTTCAACAAGGCGCAGCAGGACGCCTTTTTGCCTTTTGTGGAAAAGGGCAGCATAATTCTCATAGGCGCCACCACCGAAAACCCCTCGTTTGAAATCAACGGCGCGCTGCTTTCGAGGTGCAGGGTGTTCGTGTTGAAGCCGCTCGAAACGGAAGAGATCGTCGGGCTGTTGTCTCGCGCGCTGAAAGACGGCAGGGGGTTCGGGAAAATCGGCGTGGACATTTCCGGAGATTTGCTTCTGGCAATCGCCAATTTCGCCAACGGGGACGCGCGCAGCGCGCTTTCGACGCTCGAGATGGCCGTTCTCAATTCCCCTCCCGATTCCTCCGGCCGCATAGAGGTGTCGCGCGAAATCGTAGAACAGTGCGTTTCGCGCAAGTCGCTGCTTTACGACAAGACCGGCGAGGAGCACTACAACCTCATTTCCGCCCTGCACAAGTCCATGCGCAATTCCGACCCCGACGCCGCCGTCTACTGGCTCGCGCGGATGCTGGAGGCGGGAGAGGACCCGCTGTATGTGGCGCGCCGCGTCGTGCGCTTTGCGGGAGAGGACGTTGGGCTCGCCGACCCGAAGGCGCTCGGGGTGGCGGTGGACGCCTATCAAGCCTGCCATTTCATCGGAATGCCCGAGTGCTCCGTCCATCTGGCGGAGGCGGTAATCTACCTGTCGGTGTCGCCGAAATCAAACTCCGTCTATGCCGCTTACGAGAGCGCGAAGTCCGACGCCCTAAAACATCTTGCGGAGCCCGTGCCGCTCGTCATACGCAACGCCCCGACCAGGCTGATGAGGGAGCTCGAGTACGGCAAGGGCTACAAGTACGCGCACAATTTCAAGGACAAACTCACAGACATGCAGTGCCTTCCCGACTCTCTCGCCGGGCGCGAATATTACGTTCCTACGGAGGAGGGCGTCGAGAAGAAATACAAGGCCCGCCTCGAAGAAATAAAGGATTGGAAGAGGCGCGGCAAATAGGCCGCGGCGGGTTCGCAGCATGTCTGGCGCCGAGCCTTCCGGGAATTTTCCGCGCGCCGCGCTTCCGGACGATTGTCTTGACACGCGCGGCGGCATTTAAAAAAATTTTTCCATGAACGCATCCGGATTGTATTCCAAACTCAAAAAGTCCGTATTAAAGCGGATTCCGCGCCCGGGGGCATATTCGAGTCCGGTTCCGGGCCTCGAATTTTTCAGGGTGGACGATTCCAAGCGTTCGGAAAATTGCTTTTACAAGACGAAAATCGTGCTGATGCTCCAAGGGCGCAAGCGGGCGATAATAGGAGGGGAGGAATATTCCTACGGCGAGGGGCAGTATCTCGTCTCGGGCGTTGATATCCCGGGAACGAGCTATATCGCCGAGGGCAGTCCGGAAAAGCCGGCTTTGGCGATAGCGCTCGACATAAATATGGAAACGGTTTCGCGCCTGCTGTCGGAGATGCCCACAGTTCCAGTCAACGGGGCGCCGTCCCGCGGAATCGCGGTGGCGGAGGCGGATTCCGGAATGCTCGACGCGTTTTTGCGGCTCGTGAAGCTTCTCGAAAGCGGAAAAGACATGCCCATATTCGCCCCCATAATTATAAGGGAAATATATTCGCGCCTGCTCATAGGCCCGCTCGGAGGACACATGCGCGGGTTCTGCACGTACGGCACCCAAAACAACCGCATCATGCGCGCCGTGGACTGGCTCAAAGGCAATTACGACAAGCCGATAAAAATAGAGGAGCTCGCCAGGCGCGCAAATATGGCGCCCACCACATTCCACAGGCATTTTAGAAAAGTGACTTCCGTAAGCCCCATACAGTACCAGAAGAAATTGCGCCTCCACGAGGGCAAGAGGCTTATGATCGCAGAAAACGAGACCGTCGCCGAGGCCGCCTACGCCGTGGGATACGAGAGCCCCACGCAGTTCAGCCGAGAGTATAAGAGGCTCTTCGGCGTCTCCCCCAAGCGCGACGTCTCCGCGTAGCCTTGCGCTTCCGAATCTTTCGGCAGGATTGGGCAATTTTTAGATAGGAACGTGTATTTACGCGCCCCCGCGTTTTGCGTATAATCCTAACCGCAAAATTCAACGCACAGGAGGACTGCCATGAAAAAAATAGCGCGCATTGCGGCCGCCGCCGCGATTTGCATTTTTAACACAATGGAGGCGAAAGACGCAATGGAAACTCTGACTCCCAAAGAAAAAAGCATAGCCCTTAGCGCCGCCTACGCCGCGAGGGGCGACCAAAACGGACTGAAATCTTCGCTCGCCGACGGGCTGGACTCGGGGGTGACGGTCAACGAATACAAGGAGGTTCTCGTGCAGGTTTACGCGTACTGCGGGTTTCCGCGCAGCCTAAACGCGCTCGGGACTTTCATGGAGCTCTTGAAGGAGCGCGGCGGAAAGGACGCGCAGGGGAAGCTCCCCGGGCCGCTTCCCGAGGGCAAAAGCCTTGACTTCGGCGCGGACAACCAGACCAAGCTTGTAGGAGGCGAGGTCAAGGGCCCCATTTTTGAGTTCGCCCCCGCGATAGACGAATTTTTGAAAGCCCACCTTTTCGGAGACATCTTCGCCCGCGACAACCTCGACTGGCGCACCCGCGAGATCGCGACCATCGCAATGCTCGCCGCGATGGACGGCGTGGAGAGCCAGCTGAAATCCCACATCGCGATCGGCAAGCGCAACGGGCTGAGCGACGCGCAGGTCGGCGAAATTCTCGCTCTCGTCAGAAACGGCCCGCTTGGAATGGAGAACGCCAGCCCGTTTCCGCTCGGCGACGAGAACGTCGCGTATTCCAAATATTTCACTGGAAAATCGTACCTCGCGCGCCTGACGAAGGACGGAAAGCTCGGCGTTCCCGTCGCCAACGTGACGTTTGCCCCCGGCTGCCGCAACAACTGGCACAGCCACACGGGCGGCCAGATTCTCATTGCGGTCGGCGGCGTTGGATATTACCAGGAAAAGGGCAAACCCGCCCAAATGCTCAAACCCGGCGATGTCGTGGAAATCGCCCCCAATGTGGTCCACTGGCACGGCGCCGCTCCCGACAGCTGGTTCTCGCACCTCGCCATAGAGTGCAACCCCGAGACTAATAAAAACTCGTGGTTTGAGCCTCCCGCCACTGATTTGGCGAATGCTTTTGGCGAATAGCTCCGTTTCGGGGAAAGCCGCCACTGG
>CAJMOT010000105.1 GCA_905214995.1 uncultured bacterium
CCGGGCAGTTGTGCGCGCATCCGGCAAAGTACACGGACAAGCGAAGGCCTTCGCCGTCGGCGATGGTTTCGTCGTAAACGCGCAAAACCCGCAGCGGCTCCATCGCTAACCGTGCTTAACCCTGTCCTTTTCCTCGGCCTGCTTCGCGGAATTCCACGTCTCGAGGCTCCCCGTAAGATAGCCCGTAATCCGCCTCATCCTCGAGACGTTCTCGCCGTTGCAGGCGGGGCACTTCGAGTATATCACGCCCCTGTATCCGCAGTCGCGGCAGGTGTCGACGGGGTGGTTTATCGAACCGTACCAGATGCCCGAATCCTTCATGCATTTGACGATTTTGACAATCGCGGAAACGTTCTTTTTCGCCTCGCCGTCGAGCTCTACATAGGTGATGTGCCCGCCGCGCGTTATGGCGTGGAAAGGGGCTTCAAGCTTTATCTTCTCGTAGGCGGTGACGGGCTCTTTCACGTCGACGTGGAAGCTGTTGACGTAGTAGTCGCGGTCGTTGACCCCGCGTATGACGCCGTACCTGCGCCTGTCCATCCCGGTAAACCTCCCCGAAAGCCCCTCCGCGGGGGTTGCGAGCACCGAATAGTTAAGTTTGTACTTGCGCTTGTACATCTCGGCGACCTCGTTTATCGTCTGCACGGCCTCGTAGAGGGTGTCCCAAGCCTCCCTGTTGCGGGCGTGCCCATCGCCGTAGATAGCGGCCATCGCGTTGTGACCGCCGATAAACCCTATTCCCAAAGTGCCGCTGTCTATCGCGTCGCCGACTTCGTCCGTCGGCGCGAGCTTTCCGCCGCCCTTCCAGATGTCGTTGCCCATCATGAACGGGAACTGCATGGCGAGAGCCTTGCGCTGGTAGAGGTAGCGCTCGCGGAGCTGCTCGGCTATCATGCACGACATCGAGCGGACAGACTCTATGAATATCGACTTCGCCTCCCTGCGCACGGCGTGCTTGTCGGCGCCCGGCAGGAGATCCTCCGCCTCGTGGACGGCCTTTATCGCCAGCCTCGGCATGTTCATCGAGGTAAACGAAAGGTTGCCCCTGCCCACAGACGACTTCTCTCCGTGCAGGTTTTCAAACACGCGCGTGCGGCAGCCCATCGTCGCAACCTCGTACAGGTACCTTTTGGGGTCTTTCGCGCTCCACTTTTCGTTGACGTTGTAGGGGGCGTCGAGAAAGAGAAAATTCGGAAAGAGCGACGTGGAAGTCGTGCGGCACGCCTCTATGAACAAGTCGAAGTTGGGGGCGGAAAACTTTATCTTTCCGGCGAGGGCGGCGGGGAAGTCCGCGAGAGCCTTTTCGCAATCCGCGGCGGAATACGAAACTCCGTCCTTCACCTTGAAAATCTGTATGGGAAACACCGGAACCTCGCCGCGCCCCAGCCCGCGCGCCGTCGCCGCAAGGAGCTCGCGGATTGCCATTCTGCCCTCGGGGGACGTGTCGGTGCCGTAGTTCACGGAGCTGAACACAACCTGGTTGCCGCCGCGCGAGTGCATGGTGTTGAGGTTGTGGACGAATCCCTCCATCGCCTGGCGGGTGTCCTTGCGCGTGTTTTCGAACGCCTGCGAGACGCACGCCGAAAGCTCCTTCTCGGACAGCTTGGCGCCGAGCTTCAAAAGGGCGGACGAAAGTTTTTTGAGCGCCGCCTTTTTGGGCTCTATGGAATCGAGCGCGGAAAACGCCGCTTTTTTGAGCTTTTCGGCGTCCGGAGGCTCAGCCCCCGCAAGCGCGCGGCAGAACGCCACGCCGTCGCATACGTGCTTGACGAATGACTTCCGCACGCCCGGGGCGAGGAAGAAGTCGAGGGCCGGAATCGACTGGCCGCCGTGCTGCTCGTTCTGGTTTGTCTGAAAAACTATCGTCGCGAGCGTCGCGTAGCTCTGTATGGACTGCGGGGTGCGTATGCTGCCGTTTTTGGTGTGGAATCCGCGCCCGAAAATGTCCTCCAGGTCGTACTGTATGCAGGTCGTGGTCTTGGTGGGGTAGTAGTCGAGGTCGTGGATGTGTATGTCGCCGTCGCGGTGGGCGCGCGCGTACTTTACTCCGACGAGGTATTTCAGCGCGTAGTCCTTCGTCACCTCCGAGGCGAACGTCATCATCTGTCCGGCGGGGGTGTGCGACGACATGTTGGCGTTGCCGAGGTTGACGTCGTTTTTCTCTATGGCTACAATCCCGTCCATGACGGTCTTCATCGACGTGCGCTTGTCGCGCTCGGTATTCCTCCACTGGCGGTAGATGATGTATTTCTTGGCTATGTAGGGGTTTGAAAGCATGAGCTCGCGCTCGACTCTGTCCTGAATCTCCTCAACCCCTATGCTCGGAGAATCTATTGTCGAGGCTACCCTCTCGGATATTCTGGCGATTTCGCCGCTTTCGTCCGCAACCCCGCCCGCGGCGTACGCCTTGCGGATTGCGTTTGATATTTTGTCTATCGAGAAGTCCTCGGTCTTTCCATCCCTCTTTATTATTTTTATTTCCCGAATCTGCATTGCTAAAAAAAATCGGACGCCCACCGCGAAAATCCGGACGGGAAAAGGCGAACAAAAAACGCCTAAACCCCCGCCGGAAAACCGCGTTTGGCGGATCCGATTATCCTTTAAAATTGTGGTATGCCGGCGGCCATTCCTCGTGGAGCCGAATGTTTGAAAAGCGGCATGTCTTCTGGCTCGCCTTTGCGCGCGGCCTTCCCGCCCATCACGGACAGTGGCGTATCGCGCGCATTTTGTTAAGGCTCACAGCAGCGGGACTGCCCGGGATTCGCACCCGATTCCATCTTCGTCCGCCCCAAAGGAAAAATTCCCCCAAAGCGAAAACCGCTCTCATCGGGAAAACATGTTTCAGATTTGCTCCCGCCGCGTCAACAAATTTCAAATTTTATTTTTATTTCATTTAAAACAAATGAATTGCGAGATTCTTGCAAAAGCCGAAAACCCGCGCGCCCAGAGCTCCGACCCGCAAATCCGCTCCCGCGCGGACGCCGCGGGCCAGCTTCCCCCAAAAGTCCGCGCGGAAGGCGGGAAATGCCGCGCTTTGCGGGCTTCAAGACCGCAATAGAATTTATAGCCGGCATTTTCTATCATGTGCCCCCGACACAGTGGGCGACATATTTACGCATAAAAGCCCTGCTGCGCCCGACAGCCTTCGGCGGAAATCGCACGGCGCCGCGCCCAATTTCAGCCTTTGGCGGAATTATCTCCCAAAGGCGGCTTGCAAAACGCATTGTCGGCTGAAAGAATCCCCGCTCTTTTCAACCTTCCCCAACTGGCGCAAAAAAAGCCGCGGACTCCCGCGGGCTGTCAAAATTACATGGTGGTAGGGACTGGATTCGAACCAGTGAACGGCAAAGCCGAACGGATTTACAGTCCGCGCCCTTTAGCCCCTTGGATACCCTACCATCGTGTAAATTGGGATTTGAACATACACTCCGCGATTTTCGGCACAAGCTTTTTTTTCAACTTTTTTTAGGTTTTCCGCGCGCCTCCGAACGCGCCAGAACGCCGATTTCCGCCGAACGCGCGCCGACACAACACCGTTGCCAATACGCAGCGCGCGCCGCCTCACCGCGCCGAAAACCGCTCGCGCGTCATCATAAGCCCCCCGTAGCCCGCGGGGATTATCAGCCGCCCGCGCCAAAATTCCGGGGTGTCCGGATTTCCGGATATTTTTTCAATCCACACCGCCTTCGGCTTTTTCTCGTCGCCGAAGTCCGCGAGGACGACGCTCTTTTCTATGCGGTTCGTAAACGCCACCAGATCCCCGCCGTCCCACGCGGGGAGGGCGGAAACTTTCGCGCCCTCAACCGGCACGGACTTCCAAACGCTTCCGTCGGGATTTTCGGGCTGGTTGGGCCCGAGCAAAACTACCTCCCCCGCGCGGTTCGTCCAGAGAACCTTATCCCTGAAAACGCAGCAGCCGTTGGAGACGCCCGGCCTGTTTTTGTAGCTGGCGTTTGCGGGAACGGGCTTTTCCCCCGACAAGTCGAACCACTCGAATCGGCTGTTGGCGTAAGACATTCCCGCGTACTTCCCCCCGACAATTCCGCCCGAGAAATATTTGTTCCACCCCGGGCAGCCGCCCTTGCGGAATGCGACTTTCATATTTTTCAAATCGCGCGCGTCGATGAAAAATATTCCGCCCACCCTGTCGGTGGCAGCGACGAAGTTTCCCTCGGGAACCCACACCCACAACACGAGCGACGACTCCGGAGAGAGCGATTTCAACCTGCCCGCCTCCGACAGCGCGGCGGGGGAATGGGGGTCTATATTATATACCGCGAGGCCGTTTTGACCCTCGGCTGCGTAGAGCCTGCCGCCTTTTATTTTTACGTCGCCGGCAAACGGCATTTTAATCCGCCCGATTTCCTCAAACCCCGAGCCAGAGAGCCTCAAAACCGCTATCCCCTCCGCCCCGCACGCCGCGTAAGCCGCGTCGCCGGAAACCGCGACGGCGCGCACCTGCGCGCTCCGCTCGGGCTTCCAGACGAAAAACTTTTCGGCATCGGCGGGATATTGCGCTCTGTATGACGGGTTTTTCGGAAGAACGCCCTTCCCCTCGGCGGAAGCCCGCGCGTTCGGGCACTCCACCGCCATAACGCCGTAGTCGAGCGACGACACGTAGACCGCGCCGTCGGCGACCGCCACCGAGCTTATGGGCGACGACGGCGCGCCCTCCTTTTTCGGCGGGGTAGTTATGCGCCCTGCTATGCGCGGATTTTTCGCGTCGGATATGTCCACGGCGAACAGGCCGTTGAAAGTGTCCGCGGCAAAAACCGTATTTCCCGAGCGGCGCGGAGTCCAGAAGTCGTTTCCGATGTAATAAAATTTCGGGAACTTCACCGACGATATTTTTCTGGGATTGGAAATATCCGATATGTCGAAGATCTCGAGCCCGTGCCCGCCGCCGAAACGCTCCTCCTTCGCCTTGCCGGAATCTTTGGAATGGTGCCCCGTAGAAGCGAAGAGCAGGTTCCCGCCCAGGTCGATTCCGTCGCCGTAGCCGTCCATTTTCAGGCGCGAGACGACCTTAACGTCCGCCATGTCGCGCGCGTCGAAAACCGTCACCTCGCCCGAGTGCCACTCCCCGCTGAACAGGTACCCGTCGCGGTACTTCACCGACTGCGACTCCGGCGTCTTTATTATGCGGATGTGCTCGGGGTTCGCGGGGTCGGAGACGTCTATGAACTCCACGCCGTTGTTTCGCTGCCCCAGAAACGCGACCCTGCCCGCCACGTCTATGCCTGTTGCGAGCTCTATGCAGTCGTAGCGCGAGAGGACTTTCGGGGATTTCGGATTCCGCGCGTCAACAATCCACAGCCCGCTCTCGCGGGAGGCGACGTAGGCTATGCCGTCCTGGACGGCTATCTGCCTGACATTCCCGAGGCCGCCGACTTTTCCGAGAATCCTGGGGCTCATCGGCTCCGAAATGTCCGCGACATACAGATAGTGGGAAGCTCCTATGTAGAGGGTTTTGCCGTCAACGCAAAGGGCCATCGCGCGCGGGCTTACCCCGTCGATTTTAACGGCCTTTCCGAATACCGGAGTTCCGAAATTTTCGACGCGCGCCCCTCCGGCGCCGCCCGCCGCGGCGGAGGCGATAAACGGGAACAAAAGAACCGGAGCGCAAAGCAGATTGAGGATTCTCATGGGAACAAAATTAGCCGGCGCGCGGCGCAAGTCAACGCCCATCGGAGGATTTTTGAATTGAAATGCGGGAAAGGGGCGGTATCTTGCGCAGTTAATTATGGAAAAGAAGACGGCTTTGATAACGGGAATAACTGGGCAGGACGGCTCGTACCTCGCGGAAATACTTATGCAAAAGGGCTACGACGTCCACGGGATAATACGCCGCTCGAGCTCGTTCAACACGCAGAGGATAGACCACCTCTACAACGACGAGTCTTTGAAAGGCAGGTTTTTTCTCCACTACGGAGACCTCACGGACTCTTCAAACCTAAACAGGGTCCTCGAAAAGACGCAGCCCGACGAAATCTACAACCTCGGCGCGCAAAGCCACGTGAAAGTCAGCTTTGAAGTCCCCGAATACACCGCCGACGTGGACGCGATCGCCACTCTGCGCTTCCTCGACGCCATAAAGGACATGGGGCTGGCGCGGCAGGTCAAGTTTTACCAGGCGTCGACCTCCGAGCTCTTCGGAAAGGTTCAGGAGACGCCGCAGAGGGAGACAACTCCATTCTACCCCCGCAGCCCCTACGCCGTGGCGAAGCAGTACGCGTACTGGATAGTCGTCAACTACCGCGAGGCCTACGGGATTTTCGCCAGCAACGGCATACTCTTCAACCACGAATCCGAGCGTCGGGGCGAAACGTTCGTCACGCGCAAAATCACGAGGGCCGCAGGCAGGATAAAGCTCGGCTTGCAGGACAAGCTGGTGCTCGGCAACATGGACTCCAAGCGCGACTGGGGCTACGCGCCCGAATACGCCGAGGGAATGTGGAGAATCTTGCAGGCGGAAAATCCCGGCGAATACGTGCTCGCCACGAACGAGACCCACACCGTGCGGGAATTCGCGCAGCTCGCGTTCGCGCGGCTGGGAATGGACATCGAATGGAGCGGGAAGGCTGAAAACGAGCGCGGAATATGCCGCCAGACCGGAAAGGCCGTCATCGAAATCAGCCCGCGCTACTACCGCCCAACGGAAGTCGACTTCCTGCTCGGCGACCCCTCCAAAGCCAAAAAAGAGCTCGGTTGGGCGCCAAAGACGACTTTCGCGAAGCTCGTGGAGATAATGACGGACGCGGACTTCGAGCTCGCCAAAAAGGAGGCCGCGTTAAGATAGCGCCATGAAATTTTCCGACAAAATTTACGTCGCGGGCAGCGGCGGCATGGTCGGCTCGGCGATAGAGAGGGCGCTGCGCGCCGCCGGATACGAAAACGTCATCGGCAGGACGCACCGCGAGCTCGACCTCGCCAACCAGGCGCAGACGCTCGAATTTTTCATGGACGAAAAGCCGGACGTCGCCGTGATAGCCGCGGCGAAAGTCGGCGGCATATACGCCAACGCCGCGTACCCCGCGGAGTTTATCGAAGTCAACCTCGCAATCGCGCTAAACACGATAACGGCGGCGCGCAAGGCGGGCGTAAAAAGGCTGCTCTACCTCGGAAGCACCTGCATCTACCCGCGCATGGCCCCCCAGCCGATACCCGAGAGCGCGCTGCTCACGGGCCCGCTCGAAAAAACGAACGAGGGGTACGCGATAGCGAAAATCGCGGGGCTGAAACTATGCGAATTTTTCCGCAGGCAATACGGGCTCTGCTACCACAGCGCGATGCCCACCAACCTCTATGGAGAGGGCGACAACTACCACGAAAAGAACTCGCACGTTTTGCCAGCCCTAATCCGCCGCTTCCACGAGGCAAAGGAAAAGGGGCTCGAAAAAGTCGAGCTGTGGGGTACTGGGTCGCCGCTGAGGGAATTTCTGCACGTCGACGACCTCGCCGGCGCGTGCGTAATGCTGCTGAATCTCGACAACCCGCCCGACCTCGTAAACCTCGGCAGCGGCGAGGAAGTGACCATCGCGGAGCTCGCGAACATCGTGGCGGAGACGGTGGGATATAAGGGCGAAATAACGCGCGACCTCTCAAAGCCCGACGGCACCCCGCGCAAACTCTGCGACACTTCCCTGCTCCGCTCGCTCGGATGGAAGCCCAAATACGACATCCGCTCGGGCGTAGCCGCCGCCTACAAAAGCTTCAAGGAAGAGCTCGCATCCGGCAAAATCAGAATGTAGTCAAAAAAAAATGGCGCAGGGCGGCAACGCCGCTTCCATATGAAGGGAAAGCGCAAACTGCGCCAGCCATAAAAGGGGGTCCGCCCATTATGGCGATTGTTCCGCAATTCGCCTATCCCCACGCTTTCCGGAGTTCGTTTCACAAAACCCCAGCTTCCCCGATTTGGCGCAATGCAAACGAAAGCTTATTTTATCCGAAGCGCAGCGAGGTTATAAAATAAGGCTTTCGG
>CAJMOT010000106.1 GCA_905214995.1 uncultured bacterium
CGAGCCGTCGCGCCTGCGCGCCGCCGCCTCCGGATGCGCGCGCATAAAATCCGCGTCGAAAATGTTTTTCATGCTGTGCGAAAAGCCGCCGCCTGCGGAACGCGCGCCGTTGAGCTCGAGCCACTCGCGCACCTTTGCAGCGTCCCGCGGATTTTTTGACGCCGCGTAGAAATCCGCGCTAGCGAAGGCGTCTTCGTATGCAAATTCGCCCTCGGGTATTTCAAAATTTTCGCGCTTTTCAAAGTGCGTGCCGAGCTCCCCCGGCGCGTAGAAGCGCATGGAGCAAAGCTTTCGCAAAAAAAGTCCTACGGCGTTCATCGCGCGCGATTCGTCGGGATAGGAAATTTCGACGCTTTCGCAGCCGGACTTTACGCGGATGGAATTTCCTCCCCTTATGTCGAAAGGCTCGCCGGTCTTTTTCAGAAAAATCCGCGTTTTTGCGCGCGCCTTTGCCCCGTCGGAAAACGAGACTTTGACGAGCCCCGAGCGCGCGAGTTTTGCGAGCTCGCGCGCCAGGATGTTGGCCGCGCGCGCGTCGGGCTCTCCCGCGTTGCGCGGCAGGACGACCGCTATGTCGCACGCGCCGCTTTCGACGATTTGCGCGCCCCGCAAGGCTGCGGCGGCCAGCGCGCAGCAGAGCACGGCAAGCGTTTTCGCGCGCGCCTTCATCTGAGGAACGGAAAGTAGTTCGTCATAATCATGTCGAGCCAAATTCTCGTCTTGCCTTCCTGCGTGAAAATTCCCGATTCCTCCGCCTCGGCGCCCGCGTTCATCAGCCCGTCGCGCGCGGACTGCCTCTCTACTCCCCCCGCGGTTTCGGCGGCGTATTCGTCCGGCGTTTCGGAGATCGGGACGAAAGTTTTGCCGCTCTTTTCCAGACGCGCGGCGTGGATTTTCAGCAGCTTGAGCGGGTCGCACGCGAGCGGCTTGCGCGCGACTTTCCATCCGCTCGGAAACGACAGACCGAACGGCGTCGGATTTCCGTCGGTCGCCCACCGCGCGCCGTCCGAATCGACGGACGACGCGCTCGATGAGACGATGTAAGAGTTTCCCATTGGCACGAATGTCACGTCGAGGCGCGTCCTGCCGTCGGCGGAGTCGAAAATCGTGGTTTTCGCCGACATTCCTCCGCCGAATTCCACTGTGAACGCTCCGCTCTTTTTGAATCCCAAAGCCTCGATTTTGCGCTTCAGCCTTATCATCGAGGGTTCGCAGCTCCACGCGGATTCGGCCTTTTTGCGCGTTCCGAACGGCGGGAGGCCGGAGGAGCTCGCGGCGCAGATTTGCAGCCAGTATATGAGCGTCTCGACGAGCGCGTACGACAGCGCGCCGGCGGCTGCGAGCTCCGCGAATCCGGCGTCGGGAAATGCGTATTTTTTTGCCGCGAGCGCGAGGGCGAGCGAAAAGAACGCAAACCTCGCCCACCTGCGCGCGACCCTCAGCCACGCGCGCAGCGGAAACGCCCTTGACAGCGGCCCGAGCAGCGCGAACGCCGCAAACAGGGCGGCCGTTATGATCAGCATGTCGGATTCGTTTGCCATGTTCCGTCAAAACAAAAGCGCGCTCGGTTGCGAACGCGCTTTGTCTTTCGTGCGGATTGCGCTAAATTCTGAGCGGCATCACCACGCAGAGGAAGTTGTCGAGAGTCTTGAACACCCCCGGGCTCATCTCGTCTTTGAACTCGAAGAACACCTCGTCCTTTGTGAGGTTGCGCAGGGGGCTGAGCAGGAATTCGGGATTGAAGCCTATCCTGACCTCCGGGCCGGAATATTCCACCTCTATGGGCTCTTTGGCTTCGCCGAGCTCGGCGCTTTCGCCGGAAATTTCGAGGCAGTTGTCGGAGATTTTCAGCTTTACGGAATTCTGCTTGTCGTTCGTCATCAGGGCGACGCGCTGGACGGTTTCGAGCATGAGCTCGCGCTCGACCTTTATGCGGTGCTCCGCCTCCTTGGGAATCACCTGCTTGTAGTTGGGATAGCTGCCCTCGACGATTTTGGATACGAGGTATATCGAACCGGAGAGCCCGTTGTTGGCGGATTCTTCGCCGACTTCGATGTCGAAAGCCACCTGCCGGTCGTTGAAGCTGATCTTCACCATCTTGCCCTGCGAGAGGAGTTTTTCGAGCTCCGTCACCGTTTTGGCGGGGAGTATGATTGAACCCTCGTCCTCGCGGTCGATTTTCATGTCGCGCGAGATAAGCGCAAGCCTCCTGCCGTCGGTCGCCACGAGGGAGAGCTTGCCCTCCGAAAAACTGAAAAACACGCTGTTTAATATGTACCTGTTTTCGTCCGTGCTTTGGGCGTAGGACACCGAGCGCAGCATCAGCGCGAGTTCCTGCGGAGGAAGCTCGTAGGAGTGCTGGTCCACAAAGCTCGGCAGGGCGGGAAAGTCTTCGGCTTTCAGGCCGTTGAAGCGGTTGAAGTCCGAGCGCCCCGAGCGGATTCTGGCGGTCTGTCCGTCGGCGCTTTCCACCGTCACCTCCTGTTGGGGCATGGAGTTTATGATGGCCGCGAGCTTTTTGACGGGCAGAGTGATTTCGCCCGCCTCTTCGACTTCCGCCTTTATGGAGCACCTTATTCCGAGCTCGAGGTTGGTCGTAGTAAGCATGACGATGCCGCCCTCGGCCTTGATGAGCACATTGTTTAGAACCGCCATCTGGGGCTTTGAACTTACGACGTTTGTGACCTGCCTCAGGCCGGTCGAGAAGTGTTCCTTGCTGATTTTAAACTTCATGTTGATGCTTCTTTGTTTCCGCGCGAACTTTCGGCGCCGAAATCCGGACGCCGCGCGCCGCGCAATTTAGAAAGAGTTATACCCCCGTCCCGCGGGAAAATCCAGAATAATTTTCGGCTATTCCGCCCCTTCGAGAAATTCCAAACCTTCGATTTTTCCGTCGGAGAACTTGATTCTGCGGTAGTAGCAGCCCCTGCGCGGCTTTCCGGATTTGTCTTTGGTGTGGCACGAACCCTTGCCTTTGAGCCTCACTTTGTAGACTATCGAGTTTTGCTCGCAGTTGACGAGTATGTCTACGATTTCGAGGAAGTCTCCGCTCGTCTTGCCCTTTATCCAAAGTTCGTTTCTCGACGTGCTCCAAAATGTCGCCATTCCCTCCCGCACCGCGGTTTCGAGAGCGAGGGCGTTGGCGTAGCCCACTATGAGCACCTCTCCCGTGTCCGCGCACTGCGCAATCGCGGGTATGACGTCCTCGCCGCCCGCGGCGATTTTCCTGAGTTTCGTAAAATCGAGCGCGAGGTTCAGCCCTTCTTCTATTTCCTTACTCATATTTGCGCCATATTGCGCCTGCCGCGCCCTTTTTCAACACATTTTTGCCCGCCCGTCGGTATTTTCTTGCCGTCCTCCCCGCCATGCTCCAAAACGAATTTGCCGAAAATTTAATTTTTCTACACCCCGCGCCGCGATTTTTGCCGCCATATGTTTCTAAAAAAACGACAGCTCAAAGTCAGCCCGTCCGCCAAGAGCGTGCGCTCAAAAGACCCCCTCTGCGAGTTCAAGAAGGCGACCCGCGGCGAAGTCGGCCGCTACGACATGCCGGGAGAGCTTTGGCGCGGCGTCAAAAAACTTTCCCTTATCGCATTGATTCTCGCGCTGTTCTGGTTTTTGAGAGAGTGCTGTCTGGCTTGGAATATTTTCGGCTGATTTGGCTCTTTTGGCGCGAAGTTCCGCCGGCGGAAGCTTTTTGCGGCTGCCTTCTGCGCCGATGCGCCGCCCGCCGGCGCCCGGGCGCAATGGGGATAGCTTGCGCGGAGGCTATTGGCGCGGGCGGATTGCATTCCCGCTCTGAATGGTTGCGGAGCATACTCCAATTCCCGAAATCCAAAAGCGAAAACGAACCTTCCGCGGAAGGTTCGTCTTTGACCAATGGGCGATTTTCGTTTTATCTGTCCGCGCTTATTTGCAGAGGGCGGAGTTCTTAAAGAATTTCAGGTTGTGGGATATCACTTCGTCCTGCGTGTGGACCTTTCTCTTCACGCCCTGTTCGAGTACGAGCCACCCCCTGTATCCGCTGTCGACGATGGCTTTAAAGCATTTGTCGAAATCCTCGGGCTGTTTGGCTTCGTCGAAAAATTCGGCGTTTGCCTTGATGTGGATTTGGGCTATGCGGTCCTTGCCGAGCTTCTTTATCGCCACGTCGGGCTGGTCGCCCGTCCAGACGATGTTGAGCGTGTCGAAATACACCTTCACGTTGGGTTCGCCGATCATGTCGAGAAGCTTTATGTTGTCTTCGGCGGTTATCGTGTTTTCAAGCGCGAGGACGATGTTCTTTTTCGCGGCGTATTGCGCGACCTCTTTTATGCGCTTGACGAGGGGCTCGAGGCGCTCCTTGCGGAAATTCTTGGTGCCCTTTTCGTAGAGGCTGGACTTCCCGAAGAAGGGGATCAGAATGTTTTCCGCGCCGAGTTCCGCGGCGGCGTCGATTACGTTTTTCATGTATTCGACGCAGTTTTTGTCCTCCTCAAAAAGGAATTGATGGTAGCAGGGCACGCATATCGAGCAGACCTGCATGTCGAGCTCTTTCATCTTTTTCTTTATGTCGTCGATGTCCTTGCGGGCGTATCCGACCTTGCCGTCTTCGCCTTTGCGCTGCCAGTTGTCGAGCTGGACGCCGTCGTATCCGGCTTTTTTGGCGCTTTCAAAGGAGCCCCCGAAATTGCCGAATTTGAAGTTTTGCGCCGCGAACGCCGACGAAATCGAGACGGCCGCCGCGATTAGGAATATGTGTATTTTTTTTGTCATATGCGCTGTTTTTCGTTTTGCCCGAATTGTCGATTAATGCGCGGGCATAGTCAAAATTTATTTTTTGGGTTCCGGCGCGGCAAAGTATTCCGCGAGCGATTTTGCGATGTTCGCGCCGAACCCGCGCAGGCTTTCGGAGTTGACCTCCGCTCCGACGCTGTCGGCGTACGGTATTTCCACCGAGCACGCGAAAGCCGCTTTCGGGTGGCGGCCCGCCCATGCCGAGCAGGTGACGTCCTTCATCTGCGAGGGCGTGTTCCAGAGCGTCCCGTATTTTACGTCCCATTTCTGGAGATGGATTATCGCGCCCTCTCCGGAATTCAAAGTTGCCGCCTCCAAAATTTTGCTCAGCTTGCGCAGGTTTTCCACCTTGTCCCCTATCGGGCCCTCCACAAGGTACGCGCGGTTGTCGGAGTCTCCCTCGACGCCCCTGAACATAAACGGCGCGTGCAGGTCGAGAGCGATGGCGGTTTCCGCCTTTTCAGCCTTTGCGTTGTAGAGCTTCTGGAACGCCGCGACCGACGGGTATATTGGCGATTTGGTATAGTCGCGATTGTGGTCGTGCGGCTTGCGCCCTTTGCCCTGGTCGCCGTCCAGAACGCCGTCGAGATCCATGAATGGAACCGCCACGACTTCCGCGTCTTTAAGGAACTTTTCGGCGGCTCCGCCCTTTTTCAAGAACTCTTCGAGGATTCCCTGCATGGCGAAAGTTCCGGTTGTCTCGCAGGCATGGTGGCGCGAGGTTAGGAAAATCTTTATTTTGCCGTCGGGATTGCCGAGGGAGTACGCGAAATTTTCGCGCCCCTTGCGCGTCTTGCAGAGAGGGATTTTTTTGAGGCTCGGCGCGGATTTTGCGAAGGCGTCGAAGTCTGACGGCATGTACGGCAGGCAAAAGGCGAAGCGGACGTCTTTGGCGCCGTCGGGGAAGGCGAACTCGAACGACGACGAGTGTTTTTTGCGCTTTACGCCCTGCGCGCCGAGCCACTTCCACGTCTTCCCGCCGTCAAAGCTCGCCGCGGGCCCGCGAGAGCCTATGACGTCGCCCGAGTCGACGAAACCGAACGTCAGCGTCCTGCCCTCCGCGCCCCTGACCCCGAAGCTCCAGTAGAACCACCAGCCGGAATCGCGGTATTGCTGGCGGATTTTCGCGCCGCTATCTCCCTTTTCGACAATGTCGATATTTCCCCCGGGAAAGTCGGAGTATATTTCAAACGCCGCAGATTCCAGAGCGGCGGCAGCCATCGCCGCAATCGCAAAAATGTGTTTCATTGGTTTCATTGAAAGCAGAGAATACATTTTCGGGGGCATATTTCAACAGATTTTTCTTTGGTTTGACTTTCAATTCCGCCTCCGGTACCTTTCGGCAACCTGGAGAGGATTTGCATATGAAATTGAAATTCGCGTTTATTGCGGCGGCCGCGATGTCGGCTTGCGGCGCGTTTGCCGGCGGCGGGGAGGGGAGGGCGCCGCATTACGGGCTCGACGACTACCGCAACTACTACGGCTCGTGGGCGGCGACGTCGCCGAGGGAGTCGTTGCAGTTCGCCAAGAACATGGGGTACAGGTATGTGCTGTACATGCCGGGCATGGAAAATTTTAAGGAGTCCGACGGGCTTTGGTTCGTGTTTGAAACTCCGGAGTACATGACGTACAGCCGCACGATAGACGCCAAGAAGAAGCATTCCAAAAAGCAGATAGCCGAGTGGGAGGAGATTTGCGCCGTAAAGGACGCCTCGCGCCCGTTCCCCGACAATATCGCCACCGGCTGGTTCTGGGACATATGGGAGGCCGACATCTCCGGCGATAAAATGCCGTATTCGTCGTTCAGCGCGCAGCTCAATTTCCAAAAGAAGTCCGTAATCGACAGGACAGTCAAAAAGATAGTCGAGCGCGCCAAGGCGGTGACGGGCAGAAACCCCAAGTTCAAATTCGGAGGGTGCTCGTGGGACGTGCCGGATCCGACGGGCGATTTCTACGGAATTTCCCCCGACTGGAAGAGGCCCCGTCAAGTCGGCCTGAAGTTTTGGACGGGGAAGGACAGCGTTTCCGTCCGCGAGGGCGAAAAGCTCGACTATCCAACCTACACCGAGGGGACGCTGCGGTATCTTTGCGCGCTCCGCAGGGCTGTCCGAGCTTTGAATCCAGACGCGAAGTTCATAATGGACCCGTGGCTGATATACCGCGACTATGTAAAGCACATAGTCGACGGGGGCTACAATACGCCCGAGTTCGCCGACGCCATGCCGGATCTTCTGATGTCCGAAAGCCCGGCGCCGGATTTCGCGACGGATTCGCGCAATTTTGAGGGCGGGATAACCGACCCTTCGAGGGTCGCGACTTCGAGCGACTTGTCGTCTTACGACTACGCGCGGGAAATACGCAACGTTGGGCTGGCGGCGGCGGCGGGCTCGTGGAGCGCGTGGTTCGGCAATCCGTGCCCCACGATGAAGAGCATACGCGACGTGCCGCCGCGCATGAAAATAGCGCGCGCCCTCGCAACTTGGGAGAACCTGAACGACACGCCGCTGTCCAAGCGCAAATACGATCCGGAAAAGAACGCCTACGACAGCCCGACGGCGCACATCTGCGCGGACTGCGTGTGGGCGACGCATCCGGAGACAAAGCGCATCTTCTTCTGCATGACTTCCCCCGCCGGCGAAGTGAGGATCACGGAGGGTTGCGAAGTCGGGAGGATATATGCGCTCGATTCGGTTTTCGGAGAATACCGATGGGCCAAGCTCGATAAAGTTTTCAACGTTTCCGGCGGGAAAATACGCATGAAAGACGGCGGAAAATACGTTTCGGGCGAGGGATTTTCGGCGGTTTTGAAAAAGGCGCGGGAAAAAAATTAAGGGTATTGGAGCGCGTTTCGGAGCCTCCGGCGCGGGGTCTTTCAAGTGCCGCGCCCGGATGTCCGCGCGCGACGGGTTTGCGGATAGGGGCTCCGGCGGGGCGGCGGCGTCTTGACACTTTTCCCGCCCGCGCTTTATTTTCATTTTGATGGAAGAAAATTTTTCTGAAGTTTCGCGCTTTGCGGCCGAATTTTCCGCGCGCCTCGCCGCCCGCGGGACGGCTTGCGCGGCAATCGTCCGCGGCTGTCTCGACAGCACCAATTCGGAGGGGCTGCGGCTTTTGCGCTCCAAATCCGCCCGCCCGCCGTTTGCGGTGGCGGCCCTGCGCCAGAGCGCGGGGCGCGGGAGGCTCGGCAGGGGG
>CAJMOT010000107.1 GCA_905214995.1 uncultured bacterium
GGCGGTCGCCCGTCGTCGGCGACGAAGTCATTATAAAGAGATTGTTCGAGGCGGAATTGACGCTGCCGTCAAACACAGGGCCGTCGGGAGAACCGACATTCCATACGTCGGCGTTTTGCATGTAGCGGTCCTCGGTCCATCCGGACTCGTCGAGGTTCCGGTTGTAATAGAGGTCGGTGTACTCGGTTTCCTGCGCGGATGCGGGAAGCGCGCATACAACTGCGGCAAAAACAATGCCGGGGATAGCAGAGTTGCAAATATCAAGTTTCATAATATTAGGATTGCTTAAAGGTTTCCACAAAAATGTCAAACATTTACATTAAGTTGTTGTTTAAATTAGTTGCGGGCAATACTGCGCGCCGCCTAAGACCCAAATCCGCCGCTCCCCGCTTTCCCCGCCGCCCATGAATTTACAAAAATCCCGCATAGCAAAAGGCGGGGAAAAACGCATACGCCGCCCGCCGCTGCAATGCAACCCCAATCCGCATGGAGGCCATCCGTTCGAAAAATCCGCGTTCCGCCGGTTGAAAATGCGCAAAAAAAAGCGCGGGAGATTTCGCAACCTCCCGCGCGGAAACATGCAAACTTTTCGGCGGCGGTTAATGCGAACCGCCCTCCGATAATGCGCGGCGGCATTCCAAACCGCAACGCCCGAATCTTTCAAATGTTCCTCGGCGCGCGGCGTCTTGAATACGCCGCCTAAAATTCCTATTTTCTTCCGCGGCACGCGGCAATAAAGAGCGCGAGCGCCCCGAATGCCGCGGCGAACGCGGCGGGCTCGGGAACGACTGTGAGCGTCAAGTTTTGCCCGTCCCACGCAAAGTTGTGTTCGATTCCGTAGGCGTCGAATATGTCCGCGCGCAAGTCGAAGTCCGAAAGGCCGCTATCCGCAAAGCCCTCCGACCATTCGTCGACGGAGACTATTTTATATTCTCCCGCGGCTAGCCCGTCGGGATTCATCATGCCAAAATCCACCGTTATCACGTCGTCCTCATTTTTGTACGCCGTGCCCAGCGAATATGCCGGAACGTCCGACGACGGGTCGAGGCTGCCGACATTCAAGACAAGCTGCGTGTTTCCCTCGCCCTTTTCCGCATTATTATAGGTATTTCTGATGTCGGTAGAGGCGAAGTCTACGCGGTGGACATAGAAAGTAACCGTCAAATCCAGAACATTCGGCAGCTTGAAATTAGTGGCCCTTATGCTGTCGATAAAGCCGTCATAGGCGCCCACATTCAAATTGCAACCCGCCTGCGCAGTTGGAGCGCCAAACGAGAAATCTCCGTCAATATTTATGTTCACCTCGCCGGAAGTCGTCTTATTGATATATGTGTGGGCTATCTGATAGATTGAAAGCGACGACAAATTGAGGTTTATGACCTCCGCGGGCGCAAAATTAATATCTATGCGGTTGTTTATTCTTATGCTCATATTTCCCGCCGTAAAGTTGTCGGTAAACACGACGGTTTGGGAATCGCCTAATATTTTGCTCCCAAAGGCGACGGAACCGTCGGGCTGGAGTTCGCCCAGGCAATAGCTGTTTATGATTACGTCGGAATCGGCCGAAACGGTTTTGGACTGGTCGGAACTCAAAGCGCCCGCCTTCCATTTGCCGCCGTCCGGAATGTCGCCCGGGATTCTGTCGTCGGCGCCCTCGGGGAAAATGTAAAAATTATAACCGTCGCCGCCTTTAAGTGTGGAAAGCCGCTTCCAGAGGCCCATATCGTTGACGTTCGCGCCGCTCGACGGCGCCAGAAAGAAAAACGTGTCCGCGGAATAGGCGGGAAACGCCGACAATGCAAATGAGAAAAATAAGATTGCGAATTTTATTTTCATGATAATTGCACGCTATGAAGTATCCTTAAAAATGTCAAGAATTAAATTAATGGGTTTATTTCGAAGGGCAAAAATCGGCGCCCTACCCCCTCCGTCATTATTTTTACGCTTCACATTCCGAAATTTTCCCCAAAGTTCGCTCGGGCAGGCGGGTGCAAATTCTCAAAAAAACAAAAACGCCGTTCCCCGTCCTTTCATTTTCCCGCTTTGCGGATGCCGCCGCCCGCGGGCAAATTTTAAAATTTTTGCGCGCCGCGCCCTTGCGAGCTTCCATAAACAAAACGCAAAAAAAAACGGAGGCTTTGCCGCCCCCGCGCGATTGAAAAACTTTCCAACTATCTTCTCTTGCGCCAAGCGGCGGCAAAGAGCGCGAGCAACCCAAAGACAGCCGCAACTTCCGCGGGCTCGGGAACCGTGACGTTCAGTATGAGATTCTGTCCGTCCCATTCAAAATTGTGCTCCAACCCCATGGCGTCGAGCAAATCGTCGTTGATGTTGAAGTCCGCGAGCGAACCGCTTTCCGCAAACCCTTCCGACCATGCGTCGACCGACAGAATTCTGTACTCGCCCGCGCCTATGCCGTCCGTGTCGAGATAGGAGAAATCTATATTTATGACACTGTCATCTAGCTTGGTTGTCGTGCCCAAATAGAAAAGGGCTTGCGAGGCGTCCAATTTGTTTATGTAGAAGTTCACCGCGGCGCAATTCCCATCGTCTGACGTGAAATCCGTGGTGGCGGCGTCGATTTTATTGACGTAGAAATTGAAAGTAAAAGCGGTCGACTTGTTGCCCCAAACGGCTATGGAATCCGCGTAAAAACTGTCGATAAATCCGGAAGAAGAGCCCAGGTACAAGTTGTCTCCGCCCTGCCATATGAAGCGCCCCTCGACGCGGATATGCGCCTCGCGGGCGGTGGTTTTTGTGAAATGGGCGTTTGATATGTAGTTCAGATTTATTTCCGAAACCCTCAAAGTTACGCTGTCGGCCTCGGCGAACTGGAAATCGACATACGAATTGATGCGCGCGAACATATTGCCGGCGGTAAAATCGCTGTTGAAAATTATGGGAGTGGGATTTTTTATGTTCGCGTCGTTGAAAGCGACAGAGCCGTCCGGCTGGAGCTCGCCCAGGCAATAGCGGTTGAAAATAATGTTGGTCTCGGAGGTTATCATCCCCGATTGGTCGGAGCTTATCGCGCCCGCGCGGTAATTGCCCTTGTCGGTATTCACCCTGTCGTCAGTTCCCTCGGGAAAGAGCTGGAATAAATAAGTGTCGCCGGAAGAATTGTAGGTGGAGAGGTTGACCCACTGGCTGCGGTCGCCCGCGACATTTGCGGCGCCGTCGGAACCGCCCATAAAGAAGAAAGTATCGGCGGCAAAAACGGAAGAGGCGGAGAAAAGGCAAAGGGGAAGTAGAGGGGAAAACTTCGTTTTCATAGTAAATTCAGAACTATCTAACTAAAATCCCAAGTCAAGCGATAATTTGCAACCTATCCCGCGCAGAACCCTTTTTCACCCCCCGCTCACTTTCCAATACAAATACAATATACGCCGCTTTTCCCCCATTATCCCTACCTCCGCCCAGCCGCCTATCCGCCGGCCTCCGCCCCTTTTTTTTCAATCAAATGACGCGGCGCCCTCCGAACTGAAATAACCTCCCCGCGCCTTTATCAGACAGCATTCGGACATCGCATTGCATCTAAAGACGAAATCCGCTCCCCCTCATGCCGTATCTCACAATGCAATCATACGCCTGTTGAGGCGCTCAGAAAATGAATATTGGCAAAAACGCAATATGCAAAATCCCCGTAAAAACTTCTCATTCCGATTTGGCTCGGCATAACGCGCGCGCTCCAAACCCTCCAATAAAAGACTTTGCGGCTGCCGCCCGCACATTTCTCCCGCGCTTCGAAAGCCCGCATTTCCATATTCGGCTGCCGCCGCGCACATGATGCAAACGGCGCCAATCCCCGCGCGGCGGCTACAAACGGAACTATTCGCCAAATTTCGGCAAGAAAGGCCTTAGTATTTCCACTTGGGAAGACATTGGCAATCCGGAATTGGCCACATTCCACGCCAATATTACCGCCTCCTCGCCGCTTTTTACCAGTCCGGCGGCGATCTCAAAGCCTTTTTTGGCAGCCTGCGGATTCGATTTCGCAACTTCCGCCGAAAGCGCGCAAAGCCTGTCGCGCGGGAAGTCCGCGGCGCGGTAGATGTTCTCCGCAACGAAGTCTATCGCCGCCGCCGCGTCGCCCGCCTTGGCGAAATTGCGCGCGACCGCTATCGCCACGGGGGAAATCTCCCGGGCGTCTTCGAGCTCGGCAATGGCGGCTCCGTTTATCTTTTCGCAGAGGCTCTTGTCGGCGGCGGCGAGATATGCGAAGTCCGCGAGAGCCGCGGCGCGGTAAAGGGGCGCATTTTCGGCACGGGGATATTTCTTTCCGTCCATACGCGCGCAAGTCGGCGAGATTTTTTCGAGAACCTCGGGATAAGACAGAGACACTTTCGACGCCGCCCGCGAGAGCGCCTTCGGGTTTTTCCCGAATGCGGCCGCGGCGATCCTCGCGTGGGAATAGTCGCAAGCCGCCGGGTCTTTTATGGTTTCGGCGATTGAAAAGGCGGCCTCGAAATATCCGCGCCGCGCGACTCCGGCGGCGAGGTCGGATAGAAAATCGTTCTTCTGCCTGCCCTCCGGCATGCGCGAGGCGAGCGCGAGCGCGTCCATGTAGTTTTCCGAATTGCCTGCGGAGCTGGCGATCTTCGCGAATGTGCCCTCAAAGAGCCTGGCTTCGGCGACTTTCCTCGCGACTTCTATGGCCTTGTTTTCCATTCCGACGTCGGCGAATAGCACGGACATGTCCGCGTATGCCTTGTCGCGTATCTGGGGGGCGTTTATTTTTGAGGCGTTCTCGAGCGCGGCATCGAGAATCTTCACAAACTCCCCGAAAGTTTCGGGAGAATCGGCTTTGGCGGAAAGCGCCTTGGCGCGCAGGGCCGGAATCGCGCTTATGTCGTAGGCGACCATCGCCGCCTGCGTCTTCGCCTCCGACATGAAGAGTTTTTTATCCGCGATTTTCTCCGCGCGCGCGGAAGGCTTCGGCTTGGAGAGCGCGAAAAGTTTTGCGGGATCGGCGTCCTCCGCGGGAGACTTTCCGTAGCGCGCCGCAAAGTCGGCGAAATCCCCGCGCTCTATCCTGCTCTTGTCAAACACGTCCGAAACGGCCTTTGCGAGCTCTTCCGAAATCCGCTTTCGAGCCTCTTCGGAAATCTTTCCGCCGTCGGCCGCAATTTGCACGAGAGCCGCGAGGGCGCATGCCTCCCCGCCTTTTAGCCCGCCGTTCACGACTACCGGCCATGCGATGCCAACCTCCGCGAGGTTCGGATTGTAAAGCAAGCCGAGCCTGGGAATGATTTTAGAGACGAGCTCGGAATAAGCGACGGGGCCGATGCGGACATTCGAATCGGTCATAATTTTGAGCGCCACCGTCGATTCCGGATACTTTTCGACGATTTTCCCGACGGACGCCGCAGCTTCGTCGCAAAGGGCTTTTGCCGTCTTGTAGTCGGCCTCGCCGAAGGCTTTTGCGGCGCGCCCGACATTGGCGGACGCTTCGACATACTCGCGGTTAGCCCCCTTTTCGGAGGACGCCGAACACGCCGAAGCGAACGCGGCGCCCGCCGCCACAATCGCTGTAAAAATTTTCTGCATACGCGCTAACTTAACACCGCTTTCGCCGTTGTAAAGCCTATCTTTGAAAGCCCGCAAAATACGGGGCAAAAAGGGCGCGCGAAAGAAAATTTGCGCAAAAAAAACCGCGCGGGCGCCAAGGGCGCCGCGCGGCGGCTCGCAATCAAAAAGCGGATATGTCAGTCGAACTTCGCCTTGCGCATGTCCTTTTCGCGCAGGAAGGCCTCGTGGAGCGCGTAGGCTTTCGAGAGCGTAAGCGGCGTATGCCCGCAGGGGACGGATTTTAGGAAGTCGCGCAGAATCGGCTTGTAGTCCTCGTGGGCGCAGTTTTCGATGATGATGTGCGCGCGTTCCAACGGGGTTTTCCCGCGCAGGTCAGCCACGCCGTTTTCCGTGACGATGACGTTTACGCTGTGCTCGGTGTGGTCGCAGTGCGAGACGTTGGGGACTATCGCGCTTATCATTCCGCCCTTGGCGACGGACGGGCAGGTGTATATGGAAAGATACGCCGCCCTCGTGAAATCGCCGCTGCCGCCTATGCCGTTCATTATGTTTTTGCCCATAATGTGCGAGCTGTTGACGTTGCCGGAGAGGTCTACCTCGATGGCGGTGTTCATCGAAATAACGCCTATCCTGCGCGCGACCTCCGGACTGTTGGAAATCTCCTGCGGGCGGAGGACGAGCTTGTCCTTAAAGAATTTGATGTTTTGGTATACTTCGTCGATTTTTTCGGCCGTGCACGTAAGCGACGTGGCGGAAGCGCACTTGATGTGCCCGTGCTCGATGAGGTCGATGACGGAGTCCTGCAAAACTTCGGAGTACATGCCGAACTGCGGAATGTCGGGATTGTCGCCGAGCGCGCCGAGAACCGCGTTTGCTATGTTGCCGACACCGCTTTGTATCGGCAAAAACTGCGGGGGTATTCTGCCCGCCTTCATCTCGGCGGCAAGGAAGTCGGCGACATTGTGGCCGATTTTCTGCGTGACGGGGTCGCCGGGCTTGAACGGAGCCACCTGGTCGGGCATGTCGGTTTTGACGATGCCTACGATTTTCTTGGGGTCGACCTTTACGACGGGGCTTCCGATTCGGTCGCCCACGGAATAAATCGGAATTTCGCGGCGGAACGGGGGATTGGCGGTCTCGTAGATATCGTGGATGCCGTAAAGCTCCCTGGACTGGTGCGCATTGAGCTCTATAAGAATTTTGTCGGCGAGCTTCAGCCCCGTGGGAGATATGCCTACGGAAGTGGTGAGGAGAATCTCGCCGCTGTCGCTGACGTCGGCGGCCTCCGCTATCGCCCAGTCGAACTTGCCCATAAAGCCGTAGTTCATGTACTGGGGCGTCATCGAGAGGTGGAGATCGGTGTAGCGTATCTCGCCCGAATTTGCGCCGGCGCGTATGTCGGCGTTGGTCTGGTACGGCGCGCGGTAGCTTATCGCCTTGGCGCGGGCCAAAACGCCCTCGCACAAGTCGCCGGAAGATGCGCCCGTGACCACGGCTATTTTAAATTCCCTGCCCTCGGCGTGCTCCTTTTCCGCCTTGGCCGCGATAGCCGAAGGAATCGCCTTTGTCGCGCCCGCGGGGGTAAACCCGCTGAACGCGATCTGTTGACCGTTCTGAATGAGGCTTGCGGCCTCTTCGGGGGTGAGTTGTTGGTAGCTCATTTTTCGATTGCGTAATTAGTTGAAATAGCCGGCGCAAAAAAGGACGGCGCGCGTGGCCCCATCCGATTTTGCGGCAAACCCCGCTAATGGCTTGCAAGCGTCGCTATGAAAAATCCCGCGACCATTGCCGTGCCTATGACGCCCGCGACGTTCGGGCCCATGGCGTGCATCAGCAGGAAGTTTGCTGGATCCGCCTTCGCGCCCTCGACCTGCGATACGCGCGCCGCCATCGGGACGGCCGAGACGCCCGCAGATCCTATGAGCGGGTTGATTTTCTCCCTTAGAAACAGGTTTATGCCCTTTGCCATCAAGACGCCCGCCGCGGTCGAGAATCCGAAAGCGACCACCCCGAGCGCGAGAATGGAGAGTGTGTCGACGCGGATAAACCTGTCGCCCGTCATCGTTATGCCCACGGAAGTGCCGAGGAATACGGTGACGACGTTTATCGTCTCGTTCTGGGCGGCCTTGCTGAGACGCTCGCAGACGCCGCATTCGCGTATGAAATTGCCGAGCATGAGCATTCCGATTAGCGCGGAGACGTCGGGAACGAGCAATATGCAGAATATCGTGACGACGAGCGCGAAAATAAGCTTTTCGAGGCGGCCCACCTTGCGGAGGCTCTTCATGCGGATTTTGCGCTCGGCTTCCGTCGTGAGCGCGC
>CAJMOT010000108.1 GCA_905214995.1 uncultured bacterium
GGCAGCGACACGGGCGGCTCCATACGCCAGCCGGCGAGCCTCTGCGGGGTGGTCGGAATGAAGCCGACCTACGGGCTTGTCAGCCGCTACGGGTTGGCGGCGTTCGCGTCGTCCCTCGACCAGATCGGCCCGTTTGCGCGGTGCGTCAGGGACGCGGCGATATTGCTCGAAGCCGTGGCGGGCCACGACCCGAGGGATTCCACGAGCGTGAAAACCGACATTCCCGACTACGCTGCGAACCTCTCTTTGGAGGCTTTCAAGGGCAAAAAGATAGGGTTGCCAAAAGAGTATTTTTCGGCGGGCATAGATCCGGAGGTGCGCGGTATCGTTGAAAAGGCCGTTTCCGACTGCCGCGCGCTCGGCGCGGAGGTTGAGGAAATTTCCCTGCCGCACACGGATTTGGCGATTCCCGTCTACTACATCATCGCCACCGCGGAGGCGTCGTCGAACCTCGCGCGGTACGACGGCGTGCGCTACACGCGCCGCAGCCCTTCCGCGACGGACGTAATTGACATGTATTTCAAGAGCCGCGCGGAGGGCTTCGGCGAAGAGGTCAAGCGCAGGATAATCCTCGGCAGCTACGTCCTGAGCTCGGGCTACTACGACGCCTACTACCTGCGAGCTCAGAAAGTCCGAACCCTAATACGACGCGATTTTGAAGACGCCTTTGGGCGCGTGGACGTGATAATGACGCCGACATCGCCCACGACGGCGTTTAAAATCGGCGAGAAAACTTCCGATCCCCTCGCGATGTATTTGAGCGACATCTGCACGATTAACGTGAACTTGGCGGGGCTTCCCGGAATATCCGTGCCGTGCGGGTTTTCGTCGGAGGGCCTGCCCGTCGGCCTCCAGATGATAGGAAAGGCTTTCGACGAGCAAAACCTGCTGTCATTTGCGGCTTCATACGAGGCCGCCCGCGGATTTGATTCGCGCGAACCGAACCTCTGATTTTAAAACGCCATGGAATACGAAGCCGTCATAGGACTCGAAGTCCACGTCCAGATAAAGACCAGGAGCAAAATGTTCGCCCCCGTCGGCTACCGTTTCGGAGAGCCGCCGAACACGCTCACCGACCCCGTCGTCTGGGCGCTCCCGGGCGTCTTGCCCGTCCTGAACCGCGACGCCATACGCAAGACGATAAAAGTTGGGCTTATGCTCGGGTGCGAAATTCCCGAGATAACCAAGTGGGACAGAAAAAACTACTTCTATCCCGACAGCCCCAAAAACTACCAGCTCTCGCAGTACGACCAGCCGCTATGCGTCGGCGGCGGCGTGGAAATCGAACTCCCGGGGGCGAACGCCTCCGAGATGGGCGAACACCGCGTGGTAAAGCTCACCCGCATACACCTCGAGGAGGACGTCGGCAAGCTCACGCACTTCGCCAACGACTCTCTCGTAGACTACAACAGGGCGGGAACCCCGCTGATGGAGATTGTCTCCGAGCCCGACATGCACTCCGGCGACGAGGTTTTCGCCTACCTGAACTCCCTGAAAAACACCATATCGTTCGCCGGAATTTCCGATTGCGACATGGAAAAGGGGCAGATGAGGTGCGACGTCAACATCTCCGTGCGCCCAAAGGGTTCAGACGAGCTCGGGGTGAAAATCGAGATGAAGAACATGAATTCGCCCTCCAACGCCCGCGAGTGCGTCGAGTACGAAATCAGGAGGCAGATAGACTGCCTGAAAAGGGGCGCGCCGCTCGTTCAGGAAACCCGCCGCTGGGATGCGAATTTGCGCGTCACCCAGACGATGCGCACCAAGGAGGACGCGCACGACTACCGGTATTTCCCTGATCCCGACCTCATGCCGGTGAAGATTTCGCGCGAATATCTCGAGTCCGTGCGCGCCGAGCTCCCCGAGGTTCCGTTCGACCGCCAGCGCAGGTACATGTCGGAGTTCGGCCTGCCGTATTCGGCGACGTCAGTGATGTGCCACGACCCCGAGATATGCGAATATTTTGAGCGCGCGGTTGCGGCGTATCCGAAAAATCCGAAGGCGATAGCCAATCTCATAGTAAACGATCTGCGCCGCGAGCTCATAGCTGCGCGTCAGGCGGCGGAGGACCCGGAAACGGGCGCTTCCGGAGAATTTTCCGGCGCAGGTTCCGCCGATTCGGGGCGCGGGCTCGGGCTGTTCGACTCCAAAGTGCCGCCCGAAGACATAGCGGGCCTTGCCGAAATAATCGACGGCGGGGAGATTTCCAAGCAGATCGGCAAGGAAGTGTTCGCCGAAATGTTCGCGACCGGCAAGCCGCCGGCGGACATCATATCGGAGAAGGGGCTTCGGCAGAACAGCGACAGCTCGGAGCTCGAGTCGTTCTGCATGGAGGCGATAAAGGGCAACCAAAAGGCGGTCGACCAGTTCAAGGCCGGCAACGAGAAGGCGATAAACGCGCTCATCGGCCCCGTGATGAAGGCTTCCAAGGGCAAGGCGAATCCCGCGATGGTCTTGGAGATAATGAAAAAGCTCATAAAATAGGCCATGACGGTTCCAGTAATCGTTTTGCTCGCCCTTTTGGGGGCGAGGCTCGTGGCGTCCTCGTGGCTCGAGCTGCTTAACATCCGGTGCGTTTTGGCGCATTCGGGCGAGGTTCCCGCGCCGTTTAGGAGGTTCGTCGATCCGGCGGCGTACAAAAAGGCGGTATCGTACACCGTGGACAAGGCGAAGTTCGCGGTGGTCGAGGACGCCTGCTCTGCGGCGTTTCTTTCTGTCGTTCTCGCGCTTTGGATTCTGCCGGCGATGTTCGACTTCGGAATGGACGTGTTCGGAACTTCCGTATGGGGGCAGTCGCTGACGCTAATATTCATGGCGGTGATACTGTCGCTTCCGGAAATCCCGTTTGAGCTCTACTCGCAGTTCGTGATAGAGCAGGAGTACGGATTCAACAAGGGAACCCTCGGGCTCTGGGTCAGCGACAAGATAAAGGGGCTTTTGGTGGGCGCGGTTTTGGGCGCGCCGATCCTCGCGCTCATATTGTGGTTTTCGCGCGAGTTCCCGTCGACGTGGTGGATTTGGGGGTTTGCGGCGGTAGCGTTGTTTCAGGTCGCCATGGTCGTCTTGTATCCGCGCCTGATTCTGCCGATTTTCAACAAAATCCGCGACCTGCCCGAGGGCGAGCTGCGCGACTCGCTCTTCGCCCTCGCCGACAGGGGGGGATTTAAGGCGCGCGCCATACAGGTGATCGACGGCAGCAGGCGCAGCTCGCATTCCAACGCCTTCTTCACGGGGTTCGGAAGGTTCAGGCGCATAATCCTTTTCGACACTTTGATAGACCAGCTCTCCCCGCGCGAGCTCGAGGCGGTTCTCGCCCACGAGATAGGCCACTACAAAAAGGGGCACGTCCTGAAAATGATGGCGCTTTCGTTCGCTATGACGTTTCTTACTTTCGCGATAATGGGGTGGCTTTCGGAGAGCGAATGGTTTTATCTTGGGTTCGGGTTTTGCGAGGCTTCGGGCTTCGGGCCGGTGCTGCTGATGTACTCGATGTTCTCGGGGCTTTTCACGTTTTGGCTGACGCCCCTCCTCAACGCCTTTTCGCGCGGGAACGAATACGAGGCCGACGCTTTTGCCGCGGAGCTTTGCGGGTCTGGCGCGGAGCTTTGCGGGGCGCTCGAAAAGCTCCACAAGGAAAACCTCGGTAACCTCACGCCGCACCCGCTGTACAGCGCTTTCCACTACTCTCACCCGACTCTCGCGGAGCGCGTCGCCGCCGTGTCCGGAGCGCGGCGTATGGGGTGATTTTGCGCCCGAATTGGCTTGACGCGCGCCCGAAAAGCTTTTCTTTGTATTTAAAAACGGCCCCGACAGGGAGGACGGCGTTTTTGCGCCCGTTTTTGCGCCGAAACCGGATTCGCGGGGCGGACTGTCTTTCGGCGTTTGGCATTGCACAAAACCAAAAGGATAAAAATGGACAGAAGAAAATTCATAAAGAGCGTCGGAACGGCGGGAGCCGCCGCGTTTGTTCTGCCGAGGTTTTCCATAGCCTCGTCAAAGTCGCCCAACAGCAAGCTAAACGTTGCGTTCGTCGGCGTCGGCGGCGTCGGCGGCATGGCGATAAACGGCATGAAGAGCGAAAACGCCGTGGCTTTCTGCGACGTGGACGCCAACCTCAGCGGCTGGCACAAGAAAGAAAACCCGAAATCGCAATTCTTTCAGGACTACCGCGTGATGCTCGACAAAATGGGCAAGGACATCGACGCCGTGTGCGTTTCCACACCCGACCATTCGCACTTTAAAATCACGCTGGACGCCATGCAGTGCGGAAAGCACGTGTGCGTCCAGAAGCCGCTCGTCCACAACATATGGCAGTGCCGCGAGCTCGAGAGGGCGCGCCAGTACTACAAGGTTCAGACGCAGATGATGAACCAGGGCCACGCCACGGAGGGCATACGCCTTCTCAAAGAATGGCACGACACCGGCATCGCGGGCCCGATCCGCGAAGTCCACGTAATGTGCAGCGGCCCGAGCTGGTGGAACGGCAACCCGAAGGCCACGCCGTATTTTCGCAAGCCCAAGGAAGGCTTCCCGCTCAACAAGGAAAAAGTTCCCGCCAACCTTGACTGGGACATGTGGCTCAACCAGGGCAAGTACGCCGACTACAACAACATCTACACGCCCCTTAGCTGGCGCGGCTTCTGGGACTACGGTACCGGAATGCTCGGCGACTGGTTCTGCCACACCGGCGACGCCCCCGTCTGGATTCTCGACCTCAAAGGCGACTGCACCGTGGAGCTTCTCGACGTCAACTGCTCCTACGACCAGAAGGTGTTCATACCGAACTCCTCGACCGTCAAGTGGTCTTTCCCCAAGACCGACAAGCGCGAGGCCGTGACGATGTATTGGTACGACGGCAACAAGCATCCCATAACAAGGCCCAAGGATATGGACGAGGGCAAGAACACGATGACCAGCGGCATGTACATGATAGGCGACAACCATACGCTCGAACACGGCGCGCGCCCCAACAGCCCCCGCTTTACGAACAGCAAATTCTTCGACGAGTTCAAGCGCAGCGGCAAGGCGAAGAACAGGGTGATTCCCCGCGTCCGCGAGGGAAGCCTGTATTGCGAATGGATAGACGCCATCAAGGGCGACGGCCCTGAGGCGGGCTCGAGCTTCAAGTACGCCTCGCAGATAACGGAAGTGGCTCTTTTGGGCGTGCTCGCGCAGCGTTTCGGCGGCAAGATAGAATGGGATTCCGAGAATATGAGGGCGGCAAACCGCCCCGAGCTCGACGAATACATAAAGGAGCCGGAGCGCAAGGGGTGGGAGTCCAAAGAAGTCCCGCGCCCGTCGTTCTTCGAGCGGCTCTTTGGATAGCTTCTCCCCGAGACTGCCTTTGCCGCCCCGAGCCTTTTCAGGCGCGGGGCTTTTTTTTTCTTTGCGCGCAAAGTCCGCGCGGAAAATCGAATGCGCCGCGCGCGGCGGGCGCTTCGCTTTCGGATAATCCGCGCAATGCGTTTCCGCAGTTTGGATTTGCGAAAGCGCGGCGAAGCGCGCGGCATAAGTTCTGTCGCAGTTTCGGAATGCAAATTCCGGCGGCGCATATCGGCGCGCATTGCGTTTTACATATATCCAATAGGCTGGCGCGCTTTATTCCCAATGGAAATTTGCCCATTTTATGGCAAAAGATTTTGCCTCAGTAAGCTGTTGCGGAGCATTTGGGCGGATATTTTCGTTTCGGAATGCGCAATTTCATGCCGGTTGCAACGGTTTCAAAATCTTCCCAAAACGCATAAACAAACTTCGCAGCTGCCATGGCGCATGAGGTGCATTTTCTCAGCCGGGCGATAAATAAGGGCTTCCCGGCGGGAAGCCCTTATTTCAAAATCTAAGCCAGCTGTCGGGTTCGAACCGACGACCTGATGATTACAAATCAACTGCTCTACCAACTGAGCTAAGCTGGCGCAAAAATATCCGCAATAAAAAACGTTTTTTAGTTCCCGTTGGCAAGCATTTTTTGGAGAAATCCCGTTTGGAAAGCGTATGAAAAGGCGGGGCATAGCCGCCTAATGCGGTTTTGTCAAAAACTATTTTGCGTTTACGGGAATATTTCCGTATAAAGTTTAATTTGCCGCGGCGCATATCGGCGGGGGCGTGCAGAGTTTATGCCAAATGCAGACAAAAAAATAAATAATGAATAAATAAAAGTCCGCATTATTTTTCATGCCAAAACCCGTCCGGAAGTCCGCCAACCGGCATAGCCTGCCGTTTTCGGTGGCGGGCGGGAGACGTTAGTGTTGCGCCATTGGCGAACTATCCGGCGCATTCGGATTACGGAGTTTTGCGGCGTATAGTGATTACGTCGGTCCATTTTGGGCTTATGACGGTGGAGGTTGCCGCGCCGATTTCGCCCGATGACGCCCTCCTGTTGAGGAGTTCGGAGAGCCGCCTTACCGCCATTCTGCCGACGAGCTCGTAGTTGCCGTCGAGCCCCACCCAGTCGGCGCTGTTCGTCGGGGAGTCTATCCGTATTATGTAAAGATTCTTCGGCAGCCTTACCGCCTTGCTTTCAAGCCACTCGCCCGTCTGGTTCGAGAGCGAGAGTATTGAGTCGGGCTTGTGCTTTTTAAGCCACCTGTAAAAGATTTCCGCGTCCTTTTTAGCGCCCGCGACGTCGAGAAACGGGGGAATGCGCGCGCTTTCCGGCAGCATCAGCTGGGCGCGCAAAAACCCTCCGCTGAAACGCCCGTCCACGAGGTCGTCTATCGCGGAGTCGAGCACGAACCCGAGCCGTTTGGAGCCCTTTTCTATCGCCTTTTCCGCGGCGCGGCGGGCTATCAGGAATTTGTCGGCGGATATGAAGTCCACCATCGGGTTGTCGGTCTTGATTCCCGCGGACACGAATTTGAAGTCGCGCCAGATTTCGGAGAATCCGCCGGGGAGCGAGTCGTCGGAAGTGTGGCCTAGTATTACCCCGCCGCGTATCCCGCGCGCCTTCATTATTCCGTCGAGCTTGTGCGGGGTGAGCTTTCTGTCGTGCAGCCAGACTTCGTAGAGGGCGTATCCGGCGTCCTGCGCCTCCGCCCTTATCCCGCTTATGTATTTTGCGAAAATCGGGTATTTTTCGGGAGCGGACTCGTCCTTGTTGGCGTTGATGAGCGCTATGGTTTCGCAGAATCCGTTTGCGCCGCGCATTCTTATGTTGGACATCACGCTTGAGAGCAGCGCGTCCTTTTGGTAGCCCATCTCGCACGCGGCGTCAAGCACCCGCCTTTTGGTTTCGCTCGAAATGTTTTTTGCGCCTTTTAGCGCGAGGCTTACGCACACTTTCGATATCCCAAGCTTGTCGGCGATATCCTTCATGCTTACGCGTTTTTTGTTTTTTTGCGGAGCGCGGGGTTTCATTTCTTTGCCCATATTCGACGCTTTTTCGGAAAAATGCAACCGCGAATGCGGGCGGGGCGTTCCCAAAATGTTTCGGAGGGCGAAAAATCCGGCTTGGAAAATTTTTCGGGATATGCCAAAAATTCAGTCGGAATGATAGAGTTTTTGAAGATAGAAAACCTCGCGCTGCTCGAGAGGGCGGAGATAGATTTCCGCGCGGGCTTCACGGCGGTCACCGGCGAGACGGGCGCGGGCAAGAGCGTGCTGCTCGGCGCGGTCGGCGGCCCGAAGTGGGACGACCAGCCCGCCGCCAACCGTC
>CAJMOT010000109.1 GCA_905214995.1 uncultured bacterium
AGCGGTCTTGGCGGCTTCCCTAACGGAGCTATTCGCCAAAATCATTCGCCAAATCTTATTCGGCAAATTTCAGTTCGTGAATTGACCACCATTTTTGGGAGTCAACCTCGGAAACGATCTTGAAAACCCGCGCGGTGACGGGGCTGTCGAACGCCACTTCGAGGACGCTTCCGTTTCTCGACGACTTGAAGGCCACGGGAGCCGCCGAGTTCATCGAGGCGCCCGCCATGACCTTGAAAGATGTCGGGAAGTCGTTCTGCGACGAACCGAGGTCGAAGAAAATTTTCGAGATTTTGCGCGGCTTGCGAAAGTCTATTCCAAACCACATGTCCTTGCGTATGAAGCTCTTATTCGTCCAGCGCGTGCCGGAGTCGCCGTCGAGCGCGGGGTTGAAGTCGATGGAGGCTCCGTTATATATGTAGTCGGGATCGCCCGAGGTATCGGGCGCTACATACTTGTCCTTGAATTCGAGCTCGTGGATGGACCACCAGTTTGAAACCTTGTCTTCGGTCGCGACGATTTTCACCACTTGGGCGGAAATCGGCTTTTCGAATCCGATTTTGAGTATGCCGCCCCTCTTGGAAACTGCGCAATCGACAGTTCTAACCGTAGAGAGCGACGGGCCGGCCATGACCTTGAAGCTGTCCGGGAAGTCGTTCTGCGACGAGCCGAGGTTGAAGTCTATTTCGCCGATCTTCTTGGGATACCCGAAGTCGAAAGCTATCCAATGCCCCTTGCGGATGTGGGTGTTGTTGGACCAGCGCGTCTTTACGTCCTTGTCGAGGGCGCCGCGGAAGTTGCCTTCGCCCTCGGAACTAAGGTAGGCCGTCTTGATTTTTGAAAGGGCTTTTTGCGCTTTGTCGGCGTCCGCCGCGCAGTCGATTTCCCTGAGCAGCTCAACGCCGCGCGGGGTGGGTTTGCGCACCATTATGTCGGCGGCCCTGTCCCTGTCCTCATTGCGGACGGCGTTGCGGATTATGTATTCGGCGGTCGGATCGTCGAAGCCGCAGCGGTCGGCGACGTCGAGAATCGCTATTTGCGCTATCGTCTTTTCGCGCTCGTCGGAAGACGTCTTCGCAATCTGGACGAGCGGCTCGAAAGCCAGCGCGCTTTCAAACTCGCCGAGGGCCTTCACCGCTTCGGTTTTGAGGCCGTCGAGATATGCCTTGCGGCAGAGCTCGACCGCCCTGTCGTTGGAGGCGAAACGGACGAGACGCAGCAGCATCTTCTTCGTCGCGGCGTCTGCTTTGGCGAAGGCGGATTCCACATGGGCGAACAATTCGAGCTCGAAAGACGACTGCGCCGCCCTCATGATGGCCTTCAACGCCTCCGCCTTTGCCTTTTTGTCATTCTCTGAGGCGATGATTTTTGCGACCGTTGAGAACACTTCGGCATTGGCGATGCTCGCCGCCGTCTTCATGGTTGAGGCCCTGAGCTCGGGAGACTTGCTCTCGTAGCCTTCAAAGAGTTCCCTTACCATGGAGTCGAGGTTCATTTTTGCAAGGCACGCGGATATGAGCGCGGTCTGCGCGGCGTCGGCCTTGGATATCTCTTCAAGGAGCGTTTTGGCGACGTCCGGAGATTTTATCGACACTATGTAGGAAGCCGCGTTGTTGATGTTGCCGCCTTTGAGATACTTTGCGCCCTTCAATATGTTGGGAATGTTCTTGGAGGAACCAGCCTTTGCCGCGGCGAAAGCGGAGGCGACCGCCATTTCCGCGGAAGCGGGCTCAATTTCGAGCGCCCGGGACAAATCCCCGCCGCGCTGGGCTATGGTGTAGATGAGGCGGGCTTTGCCGGCGTTGTCGAGCGCGTCGAAAGTCAGGTAGTCGGGCATCGGAACCGACGGGTTGTCGGCGAGATACTTCATTAGCCTGCACTGTTCCCTGAAACCCTGCGCGAGCTCTTCGGGAACTTTGAATTTGCGCTCGCGGGCATAGGGGACTTCGCGCTTCTTGAAGTGGTCTACGGCGTTTGAGAGCCTGCCGCGTATGCCCTCGCTGTCGGCGGATTTCATAAGGCGCTCAAATTTGTTGCAGCTTGCCTTATTCGATATGCCCGAAGCCCAGAGGAGCTCGGCGAGCATCGAGCGGTAGAACTCGGTGCCGTTTTTCTTCGAGAGCTGGTCGTAGATAAACTTCTCGACTTGGGCGCAGTATTTTTTGTCGAAGTTGTTGGAGTACACTCCGAAGATGACTTCGTTTATCTCCTTGTCGCCCTGCCCGTAGTCGAGAGTCGAAAGCGCGCCGATTTGATCAAGCGTCGGGGCCTCGCATATCGCGCCGACGGCGCTCTTTTTGTTTTGCGGAATGGAAGAGGTGTCGGCTTCGAGGTCGCCGCATGCGAACTGGACGAGGCGCATGAGCATCTCCTGAAAGCGCGGGTCGGGATAATTGTTCCAGTCGTGGCCGAGCGCGCTGTACGCCACCCTTCCGCCGCCCTCTCTCTTAATCCAGACTATGCCGATGTCCTTGTCTGCGCGAATCTTCGGCGGGTTGAGGCGCTGGTTTTCGCGGAGGAAATAGCTCTGATCCACGTCGAGGCTGACGAGCACGCGGCACTTGGAGCGGTCGAAAGACTTGCCCATCATGTAGACTTCGTCCTTCATCATAAAGCCGTTGGACGGCCAGATGCCTTTTGTTATCGGGGAGTTTTCATCGTCTATGCGGAACATGTACTTCGGGCACTCCACGCCAGTCCAACCACCGTAATTCCACGGATGCCCGACGAAATCGCCGCCGAGCATGTCGGTGTATTCCCAACAGCGGATATTGTCGTAGTTGTAGCTGTCGGGAGCCGAGTGAAGCCCCAGCACGCCGCCGCCGTTTTTGACGTATTCGACGAGGTTTTTGCAGTACTGCTTGGACTTCTCAATGGCGGCCTTGGCCTCCTCTTTCGGCATTTGGTCGATTTCCACGTTGGAGGGGCCGAAGCACGCGGCGGTGGGATTGTTGAGAATCACCGCGTCGTATTTTTTGAGGTTTTCCGGGGTGAACTCGTTTATGTCGTCGCTTATCACGGTCTCCCAACCGCCGAGCTTTTCGCCCATGTGCTTAAAGACCTCCTTGGCGGCGACTATGCCGCCGTAGTGCCTGAATCCGGACGTGCGCGAAAATATCAGAATTTTGCGCGGCTTCTTGGGAGCCGCCGCGAGCTTTGAGGGCGCGCCGTTGCGGAGGGCGGAAATCCTGCTCTGGTCGAACACCGGATCGGGGCCGTACTTCATCTTGACCTGCGCGTCCGCGGAAAGAGATGCGAAAGCGGCGGCAACCGCCGCAAAAGATAGAGTCAAAAACTTTTTCATCTGAAAAATCCTCCGGAATGCGTTAGAATACCTTGGACCATTCGCCGCGGTTTTCGCGCCACATCAGGGCGACGGCCTCGGGGTCGTTTACGAAAGTCGACTTCTTCCAGTCCCATTCGAGCGTGCGCCCGAGCCTGTGGGCGATCGTTCCCATTATGCACATGTTCGACGACGAAACGCCGGTCTCCACGGGGCAGAGCGTCGGCCTGCCGGTGAGAATGCCCTCTATGAAATTGCGCTGGTGGTTGCCGAAGCCGTTGGTGTAGGCTGCCTCCGCCTCCGCGGGCAGCTTGACGTTCATCAGCGACGGCGAACTCGCCCAGAAGAACCCGCCGCGGCTCGCGCAGGCGGTGCCCTCGCTGCCGATGAAGGTCACCATCGGGCTCAAATTGGACGCCCCAAGCTTTTTCAGGTGCTCGGACGGCGAGCCGTAAAACACGCGGATTCCGTTTTCGTACTCGTAGAAGAGGCTGCGCTTGTCGTGCACGTTGCCGGGGTTTTGGGCGGTGTACGGGCGGACGTATTTCGGGCCCTTGCCGTCCATATTCAGCCCCCATTGGGCTATGTCGAAATGGTGGGCGCCCCAGTCGCCCTGCATTCCGTTGCCGTAGTCGTAGTGCCATCTCCACTCGCCCCAGGCGTAGCCGAACATGCCGCCCTTCGCGTCGGGAGCCAGGAGGGGATGGAGGAGGTGACTTGTGTACGGGCGCATGGGCGCGGGCCCCACCCACATCTCCCAGTCCATCGTGGACGGAAGCTCTTCGGCGGGCCAGTTATAAAACACGGGGAACCTCCACGGAACTCCGCAGAACACCGCCTTTATGTCGCCGAGCATTCCCGTGCGCGCGAGCTGCACGGCGTTCCTGAAAGACGTCTCGCTGCGCTGCTGCGAGCCCGTCTGGAACACGACGCCCGCCGCCTTTACCGCCTTTACGATCTGCTCGCCCTCCTGAATCGTGAAAGTGAGGGGCTTTTCGCAATATATATGCTTGCCCGCGCGCGCGGCGAGAATCGACATTATCGCGTGCCAATGGTCGGGGGTCACGATGGAGACCGCGTCAACCGAGGGATCGGCGAGCATCTGGCGGAAGTCGCGGAAAGCCTTGACCTCCACGGAATGCCCCCTGTTTTTGTAGTCGCTCTCTATCCTTCGTTTCGCGTAGTCGGTGCGGGCGGTGTCAACGTCGCAGACGGCGGTTATGCGGCATTCGTCTATGCCGAGATAGCTGCCGAAGTGACCCCCAACCTGCTTTCCTATGCCGATTATGCCCACGTTCACCTTTTCGTTGGGCGAGCCGTTGGCAAAGAGGTCTTTTGCGACGAAAAACGGCGCGGCGGGCGCCGCCGCAAAAGTCGTCCTCTTTATAAAGCTTCTCCTGTCCATTTTCGAGTCTTTCATAAGCGCAACATTAAAAATTATCCTCCGCCGCACCGCAAATGCGGGGCTTTCAAATGAAAATTTCTCAAATTTTCACCGATTGTCAAGCAATTTTAAAGGTATGGACGACGAGCGGTTGCGCAAAAAAACGCGCCCATCGGCGCGTTTGGGAGGCGGGGGGAGAAAGGCAAAAATCCCCATTCGCCCCGCGCGAACCGGGAAGGGGGAAATCCCGCCGAAATCGCGCGCGCTAACTCCGCCGCCCGCCATTGCGCGGGCGCTTTCCGGAGGGTTTTCCGCCGCGCCCCGATTTTCCGCGCGCAGCTTTCGGCTCTCCGGAGCGGGAAACTCTCCCAATCTTAAAGCCGGACGCCGGCGGTTCGCCCCTGACGGGCTCGGGCTGGGCGCAGTCGGCCATATGGAAGTCTATCTGCCTCTTGAACCTGTCCACGCTCTCCACGTCCACGAAAACCCTGTCGCCCGCGCGGAAAGTCGAACCCGTGCGGCGGCCCCGCAGCTCCGTCCCGTCGTCGGACAGGCGGTATATGTCGTCGCGGAAAGTGCGCAGGTGGACGAACCCGTATGCCTGCGACTGCGTGAGCTCCACGAAAAACCCGTGGTTGGAGAGCGAAGTCACGATCGCCTCGAACGCGTTGCCCTTGCCTATCCTGCGCTCGAAGAACTCCATGAGCTTTATCTTGCGCGACTCCCTTTCCGCCTCCGCGCTCGCCGCCTCCGAGCGGGTGATGTTTTCGGCGACGATTTCGAGTTCGGCTTTCGAGCGCGCGGGCGGCGCGTATCTGGGCGCGGTCGGCAGGTTTTTCTCCCTGAGCATGCGGTCGAAGCACCTGTGGACGGTGAGGTCGGCATAGCGGCGTATGGGGGAGGTAAAGTGCGCGTAAAAGCGCATGAAAAGGCCGTAGTGCCCGTCGGGGCTTGCGCGGTACTCGGCGCGCTTGAGGCTGCGCAGGAACATCGTCTTTAAGATGTACGACTGCGGATGGGCGGCGATTTGCGCCAGCAGCTTCACGACCTCCCTGCGGCTCGTCAAATCTCCGCATGATATGCCGAAGGGCTCCAACTCTTCGCGCAATTCGGAGAGCTTGTCGGGGTCGGGCTCGTCGTGCACGCGCGAAATGTGCGGAATCTTGGCCTCAAACAGCGCCTTCGAGACCTCCCGGTTCGCTGCGAGCATGAACTCCTCGATGAGCTGGTGGCTCTCGTTGTACTCTATTTTTTCGATTCTGTCGGCGTATCCGTCCCTGTCGCAGAATATCTTGAACTCGGGCATTTCGAGGTCGAGGCTGCCCGCCTTCATGCGCCGCCTTCGCATTTGCGAGGCTATTTTCCACAGTCCGCGGACCGTGTCGCGCAATTCGGCAAGCTCCGCGCGGGAAAGCTCCGAGAGCGCCTTGCCCGAAAACGCGGTCTCGTAGTTTTCGGGCGGCTTGACGGAGGCGATTTCGCCGAGGTTTTCGAGGGTTATCAGCGCGTGGGCCTGCTCGTACGAAAGCCGCTTGGAGCTGCGTATGACGGAATTGGCGAAGCGCGTCGACACTATGTTCGCCGACGAATCGAAGGAAAGGTAAACGCTCTTGACGAGCCTGTCCTCGTCCTCAACAAGGCTGCATATGCCGTTTGAGAGCCTGAACGGCAGCATGGGCAGGACGGTGCCGACAAGATACGTCGAGTTTCCCCTGCGCGCGGCCTCGCGGTCGAGCGCGCTCCCGGGCCTGACGTACCTCGACACGTCGGCTATGTGGACGCCGACCTCCGTGAGGCCGCCGGGCAGGGCGCGCACGGAAATCGCGTCGTCGAAATCCTTGGCGTCCTCGGGGTCTATGGTGATCGTCATTATGCCGCGCGCGTCGAACCGCCCCGAAATGTCGCGCGCTCCGACGGACTCGGGAACGCCCTCCGCCTCGCGCTCGACCGCCTCGGGGAAAGTCTCGGAGAGGTTGTACTTTACGAGTATCGCGCGGTACTCCGCCATAGGGGTGTGGCTTTCGCCGAGGTTTTCGACTATTTCGCCCGTTGGGTTCATGTGCTTCTGCGCCCACTCGTTGAGCTTGGCTACAACCTTGTCGTTCTCTTTCGGCGCGGGCGTGACGGAGGATTTTGAGGGGTCGGCGACTATCACGTCGTAGAAGAACCTGGGGTCGTCGGGCACGACGTGCCAGAAGCCGTAGGAGCGGCGCAGGGTGCCGACAACCTTGTCGTTTGCGCGCTCGAGAATCCGTATGACTTTCGCGCGGCGGCGGCCGGAGCGCGGAGAATCCCAATCCCTGCGCCCGCCCTTGCCCCTGCGCGGCTTGAAGGAATCCGGCAGCATCCGCGCAAGCACCCTGTCGCCGTTGAGCGCCACCCCCGTGTCCTCGGGGCGGATTTCTATGGAGCCCTCGGAACCGGGGACATCGAGAAACGCTCCCCCGCCCTGCCTGAACGCCACGACGCCCGCAACCAGATTGAGGTCGCCCGGAACCCCGTAGCGGTCGCCCTTAACCTTTGCCGCTCGCCCGTCGGCGAGCAGCGAATCCATCGCCTTGCGCAGCTTCGGCGCGGACTTGCGCGGAAGCCCGAGCGCCGCCGCGATTTGCGGAAGGGTTAGCGGAGTGTAGCTCGGGGCGCGCATGAGCCCCAGCAGGTCTTTTTGTATGTCGCTTTTCATCTGGATAAATTGAAGATTTCAACGGGGGCGATGACGGCCAGCGCCAAGAGCCCGAGGGCGACCCCGAGCCGC
>CAJMOT010000110.1 GCA_905214995.1 uncultured bacterium
AATTTGCCATTGCCGCCATGCCGGCGTCGAAAAACGCGTCTTTGAGGTTCGACGCGGCCTGGACCGCCCCGCTCGCCGCCTCAATCGCCCCGCGCATGGCCACCCCGTGGTCGCCGTCGCCGCAGGCGGAGTCGAGGCGGCAAAGGTTTTGCTCTTCCGCCGCGATGTCGCGCGCGGCCTCGACGAACATTTTTTTCAGAATCGGAAGCGTCAGTTCCATGTCATTCCCCCAGCGAAATCCAGTAAGGGGCGTTCGAGCGCGCCCTGATTAGCCTCATCTCCTCCGCGTCGGCGACGCACAGAATCATCTGGAAGCCCGCCATCTCCTGCACCGTAAGAAGCTCGTCCACTATGCCGCCCGCTACCTTCGCGCCCGCGGCCTCGGCGCATTTTTTCGCCGCGCGGAATACTATCGCAAGCTCCATGGGCGTCGTCGCGCCCGTGCCGTTTATTATGATATAGACCGTTTCGCCGGCCTTCAAATCCACGGCTTTTGCGAGGTTTGAGAACATTATCTTCGCGGTCTCGTCGGCGGATAGAATTTTTCCCCTTCCGCCGCCGCCCTCGCCGTGCTGCCCCATGCCGATTTCCATTTCGCCGTCGCCGAGCTCGGTGATGGGCTGGCCCGTCTGCGGATGGGTGCAGCCGCTCATGGCGACCGCCAAAGTCGCAATCCTCGAATTGAACTTTTCCGCTACCGCCAAAACTTCGTCGAGCGTCTTTCCCTCTTCCGCGGCAGCGCCCGCCACTTTTATCAGCGGCAGGCAGCCGGCAAGCCCCCTTCTGTCGCCCTTCGGGGCGTCGAGACCGGCGGAGATGTCGTCGGCGACAAGCGCCGACTTTACGTTTATGCCCTCGCGGGCCGCCATTTTGAGCGCCATGTTCGCGCTCATTACGTCCCCCGCATGGTTGAGAACCACAAGCAGGATTCCGGCATAGTCCTTAAACTTGCGAAGGGCGGCGAGCACCGCGACGGCGTTGGGGGCGGCGAAAATATCGCCCGCCACGCTCGCGTCGAGCATTCCCTCTCCGACGAATCCGCTGAGGGCGGGCTCGTGCCCGGAACCGCCCATAGTGATTACCGCAACCTTTTCGCGCGGCTTGGGGACTGCGCGCACGACAATCCGGCCCTCTTCGAGCCTTATCTTGTCCGGATACGCGCCGGCGAGCCCTTCGAGAAGCTCGTCCGTCAGGTTTTCGGGAGAATTTAGAAATTTCTTCATTTTCATAATGTCGGGAAATGTCAATGTCTTGCCGATAAACGGAATGCCCGCTTTGGAATGTAAAACATTGTTTTTGCAATCGGGCGGCTTGTCAATCTTTTTTATAAAAATACTTTTGTTTTACATTTCAAACAAAGCGGTGAAAACAAATTCGACCTTCTTAGAAATTTTTCGCTTTGCACTGTTCCCTCGCTCCCAAAGCGAACATAACGAAATAACAACGCGCCGGCGGAACATAAGAATGCGGAAAACCGTTTTGGCGGCGGCAGGCGCCGGGCGAAATTTACGCGGTTCGGCAGAAAACTCCGCACCTCAAAACGCCGCTTTGACGGCGGAATGCCGCCCCTGCCGGAATGATAGCGCGCGTCTACTTGGAGCTTGCGAGCTCCCTTATCCGCCTCAGGGCGCGTTCCGCGCAGGAGTATCCCTCGCGGTACAAGGCCTCCAAACGCTCCGCCGAACGCTCGAGGCGGTTTACTTTCAAAGGCGACTCGGGGCGTATGACTACCGCCCTCCCCGCGCTCTCGAGCTCCTCTATATAAGATAGGGACGCATTGTAGCGCGCGTTTTTGGTCGCCAGAGCCTTCCGCAATTCCGGATATTTTGAGTACATGAAGCCGGGCAGTCGCGAAAACTTTTCGCTCTTTCTGTACCCTTTGTTGCGCGTGAGCACGACCGCGCACTTTTCGTACCCGTCGGACTGCGCCCTGCGAATCGGCAGCGCGTCCGCTATGCCGCCGTCGAGCATCGGAACGCCCCCGACGTTCACCGTCGGGCACGCGAACGGAAGGCTGCATGAGGCTCTGCACTTCAAGAGCAGATCGTCGGAGTCGCCGGGCGTATCGAAATACGCGGCCTTGCCCGTCAGACAGTTAGTCGCGACGAGGACGAAGCGCCCCGACTTCAAATAGGCGTCCATGTCGTAGGGGAGAATTTTTTTGGGCAGCTCGCCGAAGAGAAAGTCGTAATCCATGATGCACCCCTGCGAGAAGAGAAATTTCAGGCCGATATAGTTGCGCTCCGACAGAATGTCTATGTCGCACTTGCGCGCCCTGCCCCTCTGCCGCGAGGCGTACGAAAGGCCGTTCGACGCGCCCGCCGAAACGCCGATTACGTACGGAAAAAATATCCTGTTGTCGAGAAAGCAGTCGGTGGCGCCCGCCGTGAAAACTCCGCGCATTCCGCCGCCTTCAAGCAGTAGTCCGAGATTCATTTTCCGCTACGGCTATACGCTTGCAATGCGGATTTCAAACAAATTCGAGCGGCCATGACGCGCGGATTTTTCAATCAGAAAATGCTTGACCGCCTTCGCCCTTATAATAGGAAAAAATTATATTTTTCAACTTAACGCCCAAACTTTCTACTATGATGCAAATATTAAAATCTTCCGCAATCGCGGCGGCCGCCATCTCGCTTCAAGCGTCCGCCGACGACTTGACCTTAATTACCGACGGCGGCGTTCTGCCCTCGTCGTGGGAATGGTCCGACGCCTCGGCGTGGTCGCCCGAAGGCGGGTCGCTCGAAAACGCGAACCTGACCGTAAGCGGCGTAGCCGAATCCGCCGTGAACTCCGCCATAACGGGCGGCCTCACGCTCGGCGACATTGATATACTTGCCGGCGACAACGGCAATTCCTCCAACGCGCTGAGAGTGGACACTGTCGACGCGGACGTCAATTTCGGAACGCTTACCATCGCCAACAACGGCTTTACGCAGACTGTGTTTGTTTCCACGCAATCCGACACTTCGGCAACGGGCAAATGGATAGGGGATACCATAAACATCATATCGGACGGCGTAAACAGGCAGACCGTCACCCTATCGCCGAACAATCCCCACTTAACCCTGAGCGGCGGCGTAAACATAACAAACAACTCCGCGATAGATTCGGCGATAATTCAAGGACAAACGCAAATAAGCGGCGCGATAACCATGAAAGCCGCCGGCTCCGCCGAAGGGGCGAGGCTCACGTTGAATATGTGGAATATGAATTTCGGCGGATTTTCCGACGGAGGCGCAGCCGCAAACCATGTGATAAGCTTCAACTGGGGCGGAACGATAAATCTATATAATGCCGCCGATTATTCATGGAGAGGCAGATTTGAAGTGGAGGGCGGAGAAAACATAAACATATCAAAAAACGGAGTCGGCTCGCAGCGCTTTGAAGTCACGGGAATCAAAAACCACTTCGGCAATATCAGGGCGAACGGGGGTCTGCTCGAAATCGACGCCTCCGCCATCTCGACGCTGTTTGCGAACAACCTTTACGTCAACGGCGGCTCTTTCAAGAATGTCGGCAACCTCAATGTCGGCGCGCTGATACTCATGGGCGGAAGCATCGTTCTCGGCAACGACACCGGCACGATAATCGTAGACGGCAACCTGAGCAAGGGGGACGCATCGGGAGACGCCGGAAAAATCTCCATCGACTTTTCCGGACTGACGGCTTCCGGAGAATATACTCTTATAGAAGTCCTCGGAGACATAATCGATTTCGACAAAGACGACGCCCTCTCTGACTTCGACTTGATAAATCTCGTCGAAGGCGCGAACGCCGAACTCATTTGGGACGGCAATTCGCTCGTGCTGTCCTACGCCGTTCCGGAGCCCGCCGCCGTAGCCGCGATTCTCGGAGCGGCCGTCCTCGGATTCGCCGCGCTCCGCAGGCGCAAGTAGCGGAAAAATCCCTCCGTTTTGAAAAATGCGCGATTGCGTTTGCAATCGCGCATTTTTTGTGCTTGGATATTTTCACTGAATCGGGGGCGGAACCCGCGCCCGCATGGAAGATTATGGCGAAAATCCTCGACTGCACCCTCCGCGACGGCGGGCTCGTGAACGACAGCAATTTCTCCGACGAATTTGCGCGCGCCGTTTTGCGCGCGTGCGAAATAGCGGGCGTGGACACCGTCGAAATCGGCTTTAAAAATTCAAAGAAATATTTTTCCCCCGAAAAATTCGGCAAATGGAGGTTCTGCGAAGAATCCTACATCAGAAAAGCATTCGGCGACGCGCCGCGCAGGGCAAAACTCTGCGCCCTCATGGACGCCGGAAAATGCGACATATCCGCCCTGCCGCCGCGTCCGGAAAGCATAGTATCGAAAATCCGGTGCGCGTTTTACGCCGACCGCGCGCGGGAGGCCGCCGAGACGCTCGGCGCCGCCTCCGAACTCGGCTACGAGACCTCCGCGTGCCTTATGGCGGCCCCGCAAATCGAGAGGCGGGAGCGCGAAAAACTCCTCGAACTGCTCGCCGCCTCAAAAGCCGGCACAATCTATCTTATGGACAGTTTCGGGACGCTTCTGCCCGCGGAGGCGCGGAAACTCTGCGCGGAGTATTCGCGCTTCTGCCGCGAATGCGGAAAAGCTTTCGGCGCGCACTTCCACAACAACCTGCAATGCGCTTTCGCAAATTCCATAATTGCGGCGGAAGAGGGCGCGGATGTTGTAGATTCCACAATAGGCGGGCTCGGCAAGGGCGCGGGGAACTGCCCCACCGAGCTTCTGGCGGGATTTTTGCTCGGAGCGGACGCCGCCGTCGCGCCCTCGGAGGCCTCCGAAAAATTCGCCGCGCCGCTCTCTGAAAAATTCAAATGCGGATTCCGCCCGCAGTACATGCTCACCGCCCTTTTGAAAATCCACCCGAGGCCGGCGATGGAATACTCCTCAATGCCCAACCCCCCGCCGCTATCCGAATTTTACGAAAAGTTAAAGGAAAATACGAAATGAAAAAGATAATAATAGCCGCAATAGCCGCCGCGTCGTTTATCGCCGCGGCATCCGCAAAAGAGCTAAAAGTGTTGACGATAGGCAATTCCTTCGCGGACAGCGTATTCGCTTACCTGCCGAAAATCGCCAAAGCCCAGGGGGAAGACCTCGTGCTCGAGCGCGCCAACCACGGCGGCTGCGAGCTCGACAGGCACTGGTCGTACGTCGAGAGGGAGGAGGCCGACCCCGACGTAAAACTCTACCGCGGCAACAGGAAAAAGCTGCGCGAAATTCTCGCCAGCCGCGACTGGGACATCGTGACAATCCAGCAGGCGAGCCACAAGAGCTGGATTGCGGACTCCTACTTCCCGTATGCCCAATACCTCTACGACTACGTGAAAAAGCACGCCCCGCAGGCGGAAGTCGCAATCCAGCAGACGTGGTCGTACCGCTGCGACGACGGCAGATTCGGAAACGGACAGTGGAAAATCACCCAAAAACAGATGTACGAAAAGCTTTCCGACGCCTACGCAAAGGCGGCAGAAAAGCTCGGGGTGCGCCGGATTCCCAGCGGGCTCGCCGTCGAAAAGGCGCGCGAAATGCAGCCGCACTCCTACAAGCCCTCCGACCCCGCCGCCCGCAAGTCTCTCCTGCCGCCGGATCTCCCCCCGCAGGCGGGCGCGATCGTCGGAAATTTCTACTGGAAGAAAAACCCGAAGACCGGCGAGCTCGAGCTCAAAGACGACTCCATACACCTCAGCAACCGCGGGCAGTATTTGCAAGCGTGCGTGTGGTACGGCTTCCTCTTCGGAAAAGATCCAAAAGACATAAAATACGTCCCCGACTCGATAGGCGGCAAAGACGCCGAAATGCTCCGCAGCGCTGCGTCCGCCGCCCTCAAAGAAATGAAACAGCCCGCCCGATAGAAATCGGAATGCGGAAAGGCCGCCCGCGAAATTTCGGGCGGCTTTTTTGCGCCGCAGTCCGGCGCGCGGGCATTCTGCGGGAATCGGGACGCGCGCCCGCGCAAACTCTTCCCCGCCCCGGCAACTTTCCCAAAAGCGGAGAAGATTTCAGCGCACAATGCGAAGCTCGAACTTAAGCTCCTTGCCCGCGAGGGCGTGCAAAATTTTTATGAGCCGCAGCATAGATGCAAGCCACGCGGGATTCTCCGAGCGGTTTTGCGCCCAGTTGAGCTTTTTGTCGCTCAGTCCCGCAGGGCAAAAGCGGTAGAGCGCCCTGACCAGCCTGAGAATCCGCGCGTCGTAGCGCGAGCACAGAGACCCGCAGTTGGGGAAGCGCAAATCCTGATGCTCCCTCGCCCATTCCATGCGCTCCGCAATCGGGTCGCCCGCGATGTTCTTCTTTGGGAAAACAAAAACCGCGCCGACCGCAAACAAATCCGGATTGTCCAGAAACGCGCTGCGGCGGTATCCGAAGCCAAGCTCGGACTTTTTAAAAGTCCGCACCCCCCCCGCATCAGCCGCCTCGACGCTCTCTATGTAATCCGAAACCGAAATCCCCTCCCCCGGGCCGGAGCCCGCGTTCATGGCTATCGCCCCCCCTATCTGGCAGGGCGCGCTCGCGAGGCAATAAAAACAGTCGCGCCCGAGCTCTTTCATTCTCCGCAAAAGTTTGAGCATCGGCACCGACGACGACACCCGGAACCTGTCGCCGCCGAGATGCTCTATCGCCTCCGGAAGCGCGTTTTTCATTACGAGCTGCCTTATTCTGCGCGACGCGAAAAATATGTTCGAGCCCCCTCCGAGAAAAACCGTCCCGAGCCCCCTTTCGCCCGCAATCTTCAAAAGCTCCGGAACGTCCTCCGCGCGCCTTATCTCGGCGAAATTCTCTGCGACGTGCCGCGAGCGGAAAAGGCTGAAATCCCTGCCCTCGCGCCGTTGGATTTCCGCTGGCATTCCTCAGATCCCCGCGCCGAATTTGCCGTCCGCGAAATCGGAGACAACCCCGACGAGCAGCCCGCGCTCGGCGGCGTGCACGCGCTCCTCAAAAGTTTCGAGAGTGTCGGACGGCAGTATGTCCACGGCTTTTTGGGCTATCACTCTTCCGCCGTCGAGCTCGCCCGATACGAAGTGCACGCTGCATCCGCCGCGCGCCTCCCCCGCCTCGAACGCGCGCCGTATGGCGTCCTTGCCCTTGTACGCCGGCAAAAGGCTCGGGTGCAAATTTATCATTTTCCCCTCAAACTCCCGCACTATCGAATCGGGAAGAATCCG
>CAJMOT010000111.1 GCA_905214995.1 uncultured bacterium
GTCAAGGCGGCAACACGCTCACAATAGGATTCCCCGGTCAGAAGATTCGATACCTGCCAGTCGATGAGCGCGATGTATTTCGAGACCATGTCGCCGAAGCCTGCGGATTTGAGCGCTGCCGGGGCGGCTGCGAGAATTTTTGTATCGCCGATGATGACCTCGGGGCATTTTGCGGGATAGGTGATCTTGAAATTGCCGTTTACAATGGGCGCGGAATAGGATGCGAAGCCGTCCATCGATGGGGCTGTTGCGAACAGGCACAGCGGCACGTCATGCCGCGCACAGGCAAGGCGGCAGGGATCGTGGACAGATCCCGTACCGACGGCAAGCACGCCGTCCACGCGGTCAAAGTAGCTTTCGATCTTCTTCACATCCTGCATGGTCGCCACGCGGATGGACGGCCAGATGTGCCGCACGATGGTAAAGCCGGACAGGGAAGCCTCGATGCCGTCCGCCGCAGCAAGCGTCTGCTCGTCGGCTGTCAGCAGGAGCCGGGGGCCGAAGCCGTTTTTCTTCAGAATTTCGCCGACCTCGGACACAAGCCCGCTGCCGATCTCAATATCCCGGATGGCGCAAGTATGCGCCTGCCCGCAGGCACAGTTCTGGTAGCTGTCAATCAGCGCATGGAAATCAGTCATAGTGGGATTCTCCTACGTTTATACTTTATGTGGCTGTATGGGTTTGCCGGCGGACGACTGCTTTTCGCGCCTGCCGGCTGTCCAAGCGCTCAACCGTTCGGGTTCGGCGCATCCAGCACGGTCTTGCAGGCATTTAAGACCTTTGCGGCGATGGGCGCGGCCGTCTGGCTGCCGGAGCCGCCGCGTTCGGGGAAGGGGCGGAAACGGGCGTGAGGGTTTCGGACAGCCTCAGGGCCCTCTGGGACGACCCGTCCGTCAAGGCGCGCATAGAGCGCGGGATAGAGGAAAACCGCAAGGGGGATTTCAAAATATCTTTCGACAGGCCGGTGGAAAACCTCAAAGCCGAACTCGTCCGCCACGAATTCGTGTTCGGCGCCCCGACCATGGCGCTTGCCGCCACGCGGGGCGAAGGCGGCGGAATGGACATGGAGAGGGTCTCGAAGATGAAAAAGCTCGTGTGGGAAGACCTCTTCAACGGTGCGACGATTTCCACGCTCTGGAAATTCTACGAGCCCGAGCCCGGAAAGTACAGGTTTGAGAAAGACGCCCCGTTCATGCGCTTCCGCCCGCCCCCCGCATTCGTGCTCGACGAATTTAAGGATCTCGACCTCACATACCGCGCGCACTGCCTCGCGTGGTTCAACAGGCAATGGCACTTCCCCGACTGGGTTGCAAAGACGGAAGACGCGAGCGCGGCGGCGGGCGACAGATACTTCAAAAAGCTGTGCGAACGCTTCGGGAATGAGATGCCGTACTGGAACATCGCCAACGAGTTTTGCACGTTCTACGACTCCCAGACGCGCAAATACATGCACAAAGACCCCGTCTACAAGGCGTTCGTCGAGGCGCGCAAGCATCTGCCCGAAAGCGCGTCGTTCGCATACAACGAGCTCTCGGACGCGTGGGAGGACGGGTACAGAAACCGCGAGTACAGCCCCCTTTATCTGCTCGTGCAAAACCTGCTTTTGCGCGGCTGCAAAGTGGACGAAATCGGGCTGCAGCTGCACGTGTTTTCCGAAAGGCTCTGGGCCGACATTTTGCGGGGGAAAGCTTTCCGGCCGGAATTTATGTTCGCGGTTCTCGACTTGTACTCGGAGCTCGGGCTGCCGTTGCAAATCACCGAAATCACCATACCCGGGCTGCCCGACGGGCCGGAGGGCGAGGAAAACCAGGCGTATGTCGCCGAGAAATTTTACCGCCTGTGGTTCAGCCATCCGAACGTCCGCTCGATAACGTGGTGGCACACGGTGGACGGCACGAGCAAAGCCGAGGGCAAATGGAAGTCGGGCATACTGACTTTCGACTTCAAGAAGAAAAAGTCCTACGAGGTTTTGCGAAGGCTGATAAAGGAGGAATGGACGACGAAGGCCGCCGCCAAATCCCCCGCGCAGTCGCTCGCATTCCGCGGGTTCTACGGCAAGTACAAAATTTCGTACGCCGCCGGAGGCAAGCCGCGCGAGATCGTCCTGCCCCTGCACGAAAACGGCGTAAAAGAATACAGGCTGGAAGCCGAGCCGGACGCGCCAAAAGAAATTGCAACCGATTAAACCAAAACACCAATCGCATAACGCAGCATGAAAGAAATCACGACATCGCTTCTGGCGGCATCGGCGGTTCTCGCAATCGCCGCGGCGGGCGCAAACGCCCTGCCCGCGCCGACCACCCCCAACCCGGGGCTCAAATACTATTATCCCGTAAAAAAGAGCGCGAATCCCGCCGAAAGGGAATTTGACGTTGTGGTATATGGGGGCACCCCCGCCGGAGTGGGCGCCGCGGTGCAGGCCAAAAGAATGGGCAAGACTGCCGCCCTCTACGTATTCAGGCGCCACGTCGGGGGGCTCACCTCCGCGGGCCTCACCGAAACCGACATCGGCAAGAAGAGCGCCATCGGGGGCATGGCAGTTGAGCTCTACAAAAAGATAGGCAAAATGACCGGCTTCCGCCCATCCGAGGCGGAGAGGGCGTTTCTGGAGCTGCTCGACGAGGCGGGGGTTCCCGTTTTCTTCGAACACCGTCTCGACAAAGTAGAGAAGAAGGGCGGAAAAATCGAGAGAATCGTATTTGAAAACGGCGACAGCGCGAAGGGCAAGATGTTCGTCGACGCGACCTACGAGGGCGACCTCATGGCGAAGGCCGGGGTATCGTACATGGTCGGGCGCGAAGACAACGCGCGCTTCGGCGAAAAATACAACGGCGTCTATTTTTCAAAGCACAGCCACATACCCAGATTCGCCGTAGACCCGTACAAAGTTCCGGGCGACCCGTCGAGCGGCCTCATAGAGGGCGTGAGCGGCGCGAAGGCCGACAGTATCGGCAAGGGCGACAAAAAGCTGCAATCCTATTGCTTCAGAATGTGGGCTACAAAAAAGGGGGAAAAGGCGCCGTGGCCCAAGCCCGACAACTACCGCCCCGAGAGGTACGAGCTGCTCAAGCGCTACGTCAATTCCGCTCCGTCCGCCGACTTCTGGGATCTGCGCTACCGCCACGGCCCCGTAAAGATAAACGAGGGCGACTGCAACAACGCCGGCCCGATTTCGATAGACCATGTGGGCGCGAACTTCGGATGGGCGGAGGGCTCCTACGAGGAGCGCGAAAAGATATTCCAAGACCACGTGAACTACCAGCAGGGCTTCATGTACTTTCTGGCGAACGACCCGTCAGTCCCCGCCGGCCTGCGGGAGAGGGTTGCCGACTACGGCCTTGAAGCAAACGAATTTCCGGAGACCGGGCACTGGCCGCACGAGCTCTACGTGCGCGAGGCGCGCAGGCTGCTTTCCGACTACGTGATGACGCAGGCAAACTGCACTCTCGAAAGAACCGCCGAAGACTCCGTGGGGCTCGGCAGCTACCAGATGGATTCGCACCACGTCGAAAGGGTCGTAAAAGACGGGAAAGTCGCGGTCGAGGGCGGATTTGAAAAGCCCGTCAGACAGTCGTACCCCGTGAGCTACAAGAGCATCGTCCCGAAAAAGTCCGAGTGCGAAAACCTGTTCGTGCCCGTCGCGCTCTCGGCGTCGCACGTGGCGTTCGGCTCGATAAGGATGGAGCCGGTGTTCATGATTCTCGGGCAGAGCGCGGCGACCGCGGCGGCGATGGCAATAGACGCCGGCTGCGCCGTCCAGGACGTCGACTACCCGAAGCTGCGCGAAAGGCTCCTCGCCGACGGGCAGGTTTTGCAGCCCCCGCCGCCGCAAAAGAAAAAGTAGCCTAAAATTAAAAAGGCGGAAGGCAAAAGCCTTCCGCTTTTTGCGCGCCCCAATAAAACGCGGCGTCACTTCAAATTGGCGAGGTAGTCCGAAAGCTCGTCGAACATCTTTTCGGCGGAGCCGTACACGATTTGGCAGTCGAGCTTTTCGGCGGAGCAGATTTCCGCGAATTTCTCGCAGAATTTCGGAGAATGGGTCGGGTCTTTGGAAACCTCCCCCGAGGCTTCCTTTCTGAAATTTTGCAGGAAAATCTTCTTCGGGCTTCCGCGCTTGGCTGCGCCCGCAACAAGCCCCGCGGGGGAATATTTTTTTATGTGCGGCAGCAGCTCTTCGCGCGCGGCGAGCCACTCCTTAAAATTCCGCCGCCCGAATGCGTGCGCGCCGTAGGCTATGTTCGGTATCCACTCGCGCATCTGCGCCGGGTCGAGGGAGGTCTGCGGAATGTTCGCGCCTATCGCCGCCACGCTTTCGCAGTCGGGGGAAAGGCCGGCGTACAGCGCGGAGCACGCGCCCGCCGACCCGCCGCTCACGGCGATTCTGTCCGGGTCGATGTTCCATTCGCCCGCGTTCTTTTTCACAAATTCCACGACTTTCGCGCAGTCCTCCATAGGGGCGGCGACGGGCGGGAAAATGCCGGCGTCTTGGGCGTCCTGTATGAACCTGTAATTTGCGGCGACGACGGCAACGCCCTTCGATAGGATTTTGTCGAGGGACGCCTCCACAAACCTGTCGGCGATCGCTCCGGCAGACCAGCCGCCGCCGTGGAAGTAGATTATGGCGGGCGCCTTTCCCTTTGCGCCCTTCGGCAGCCACACGTCCAACTTGTTCTTGTAGTGCGGGCCGTAGGAGACGTTTTCAAAGTCGGCGGCGCGGACGCGGCACTGCTTTTTCGTGGCGCAGTCGAAGTAAACGTATTCTCCCGCCGGGCGCCTGCCGAAAACGGACGCCACGGCGCGCAGATAGCCGTCGCCGTCGCGGGTATCGGGCAGCAGGTACGAGCCCTCTGTGTACTCGTTCCAAGCGTTTATGAGAACGGCGCCGGGCTTCTTCGGATCCGCGAGCGCGAAAGCTTTCGCCTTTGCCAGAATCTCCCCGAATATGTCGGGGGTATTGTTGATATAAAACCCGCCGTAAGGGTATTTAGCCCCTTCGGGCCACGGCAGTTTTACGTCGTTGCGGCAGCGCATAGAGGAATCCCAGCCCATCGTCGCTATCGGAATGTAGGGCAGCGGGGATTTCGCCATATTCCGCCAGTGCCTTTCGTGCGCGGGAACGGCGTCGGCGTAATCGTAGAAAATTCCGTCTACCGGCTCCTTTTGGAGGAGATCCCTGTGGTATGCGTTTATCCCGTACCTCGTGGTGCTCTCAAATCCGGCGGCTTTCATAATTTCGGCCTCTGGCGCGCTTTCGACCATGGCGTTCCAGTGGACGGGCGGCAGGCCGTTTTTGCGCATGGCGCCGGCAGCGTCGTCGAAGAGTTTCTTCACGTTTTGCGCGCCCCCGTGGCGTTTTACGAAATCCGGAGCGTTGTATATCGAAAAAAACGGGCGGCCGCCGACCTTGTAATAGTTGGGCTCTTTAAAATAATGCTTTATGCAATAGTCGAGCGCGGCGCGGAAATCTTCCGGAGTGCTCTCGAGCTTCATGAGAACTTCGCGCGGGGCCGTCGGGTCGGGACGGAAGGCGTTTACCCTGTCGTGGTAGGCCCACATTATTGCGAACTTCATTTTGTCCCGATTGGGAGCCTTCAAAAATCCCTCTTCAAGAGACTCCTGCATCGTGCGCTTTCCGCCGTACCAGTACCAGTCGTACAGAAACACCGTTATGCCGGCGTTCGAGGCAAGGTCGATTTCCTTGGCGACATCGGCGGGATTCTTGCCGTCGAGGTACCCGGGTATCGGCCGGTACGGAAGTTTGTGCCCCTTGAAGCGCGGCTTGCCCGTTTTTACGAACTCCCATTCCGTCCAGCCTTTCCCGAACCACTTTTCCCCGTGGGGATAGACGTGCCAATGCGGATAGTAGACGCACAAAACGTCGAGCCCGCCTTCGGGGGCGCCGCTCTCGGAAGCGCAGGCCGCCGGCGAAAAAAAGCGCGCGGCGAGGAAAAAAAGCGCGGCAAGAATCGGAGATATGGAAAAATATTTCGTTCTCATTAAAAAAATAGTTAACGCACTAAGAACGAAAAGTCAAACGCTTTTCCTCGTGCGTCGGCGCGCAGATCTGCCGCCGCCGTCGATGCGTCAAACCCCGCCGCAATGCGCGCGCAGATTCTCCGCCGATTGCGCGCCCGCGCCGCGCTTGTTTTCCCGCCAACCTTGCGGAACCCGCAATGCCGCGCGGGAAGCTTTCATTCCCCGCCGCCAAACTCCCCGCGGCAGGCGCAAACCGCCGTTTTGCAAATCGCGCAAAAAAAGGCGCGAAGCGGAATGTCCGCCGCGCGCCCCTTTTGCAAAAGCGGCCTCAGAGCCCGAGTTTCGAGGATATGAACTTGTACTGCTCGCCGCCCTCGTCGGCGTTGCCTTTCATTATCTGCGGAAGGGCGGAGCGCATGAACGCCTTGTCGCGGCTCCTGGCGAGCTTCTTTATTATGATCTTGGAGGCGTCGGACGCGAGCGACTTGTCGGAGGATTTCAGAAAGCGCGCGAACTCCGGAAGATCCCCGTACGTGATTGTCTTTTCCACGGTCGACGCCACTTGCGAAGAACGGTTTGGGGCGGCGAACATTTCCCAGAGCTTTTTGCGGGCGTCTACGTCGCCGCGCATCACGAGGATTTCGAGCGCGATAAGGTCGCTCTTTGCCTTTTCCTTCAATATCGCCGCCATCGCGGGGCTCGGGTTTTCGTTCAGCACATTGCGCGCGAGCGGCGAAAACGGCTTCTGCCACTGCTTGTAAATGTCCCATATTTTGCGCAGGTTGGCGTCGTCGGTGCAAATGAAGCGCGCCGCGTAAATTGCCTCCGCGCGGATGTCGGGATCGGCGGAGTCGAGCTCCGGCGCGACGACCGGATAAAAGCGCGTGTCGCCGGAGAGCATGAAAGTCCCCATCGCCGCGAGCTTGCCTTCGCGCGGCAGCTTCGGGAATGCCGATATTATTTCGGCAGACTCCGAAAATTCGCGCCTGCCGTTCATTGCGCGCCCAGCCGGAGCGGAAAGCTTTCCGCCGCCCATTATGAGCTTGTCCAGATACCTGTTGCCGCCCTTTTTGGCGAGCAGCGCGCGCAGCC
>CAJMOT010000112.1 GCA_905214995.1 uncultured bacterium
CCGATAGCGTAGGTGTTATAGACCTCCTCCGGCTTGAATGTCGCCTCGTTTACTGCGTCCTCATAGGAGAGCCACGAGGCCGCGCCGGTCGCCTTTACGTTAAAGTCCTTGCAGAGAACGCCGGGCAAGTCCTCGGGATTTTTCTTTGCTCGCTCTACGAAGTCGGCGAGCGTGGTATATTGCTTTATCGTCCCGAGGCCGGGATTTGCCTTTATCCATGCCGTCGGGTCTGTCCACTCCTCGCGCTTGTCGAGCTCGTAGAGGACAGGGAGGAAACGCTCGTCGGGAGTCTGTCCGTCGGCGACCTCGCAAGCGTAGCCGTAAAGGTTATCGAAAACAGACTCGCGCACCGTGCCGGACGTGGTAATCATAATCACGAGCGGCTGTCGGCGGCTCGAGGTCGATTGCTTCATAACCTCGTAGAGATTGCGGTCGCGTATCGCGTGGAGCTCGTCGATAATGACGGCGTGAGAATTGAGGCCGTCGAGGGTGTTCGAGTCCGAAGCCAGCGCCTCAAACTTGGAGGCCGTCGCCGGAAAGTAAATGTCGTTGCGCCGTTTCTTGAGAATGGCGGAGAGCTCGGGGCTCTGCTTCACCATGTTCACGGCCTCGGTGAGCGTCTTTTTCGCTTGGTCTTTCTTGGTTGCTACGGAGTATATCTCCGCCGCGCCCTCGTAGTCGGCGACGAGCATATAGAGCGCGAGCGCCGCGAGGAGCGTACTCTTGCCGTTCTTTCGGCCAACAAGAAAGAGTGTCTCTCGAAAGCGCCGGTATCCCGTCGCCCTCTCGAGCCACCCGAAAAGGAGTTGTATATATGCTTTTTGGAAAAGCTCGAGCGTCAGAGACTCGCCGAGCGTTCCTTGAGACTGCTTGCAAAACCTCTCGACGAAGATAATCGGCCTTTCGCCTACGGCCTCGTCGAAGTAATACGGCGAGCTCTCGTCCGCCGCGTCCATTTCTGCCACGAGGCGACCGTAAACGGCCTTTACCCGTCGGCTCGTGACGATTTCGCCGGAGGAAATCCGCTCCCAATATTCCCGGACGTAGTTCACTACTTGCCCGACCGGGCGGCGGGCTTTGTGATAAAGCTCATAAGCTCGTCACCCGCCGATTTCTTTTCTTTCTCCGGGAGCAACGCGACGAGCTGATTTGTGAGAGCGGAAAAGGATTTTATCGTCGTGTTGTAGGCACGGAGAGCCGGGGACTCCCGGCGGAGCTTTTGCGCCCCCTGTACGAAATCCTCTATCAAGTCGCCGTTGTTGATTTCGTCGGCGAGGCGTTCCAGCGTGACGGAGGTCACGGCAAATTGATTGATAAGCCCCTCGGCAAACTGCCGCTTTTCGGGAGGCATTTCTCGGAAAAGCCGTTTAATTTTCTTCTTTTTCGCCTCGATTTTTTCAGAAATCGAAAGCTCGTCGTAGCTTTTTTTATTTGCCGCCATATAATGAGTAAACCTCCCTCCGCCCCGGTTTTACCCCCCCCCTCATGTGCGCGCCCGGGTCGGTTCTTCCGAGGATTGAGGCGCGGTTACTTACCGGGTATCTATTTCGGCGCACCCCGGGGGGGATGTGGCGCTGTGATAATATTTCCGTCTGCATCGAAAGCGAGGCCGTCGGCAAGCGGCGGCGTTCCCTCGTGTATCAATGCGTGACACGTCCGGCAAACTGTCTCGAGGTTATCCTCGCCGAGCGCGATTGCCGGGTCGTCGATGTTCCTCGGCGTGAGCTCTATCTTGTGATGCACGATAACGCCGGGCTCGCCACAATGGACGCATAGCCCCGCGTCGCGCTTGAGAATATATGCTCGTGTGCGTCTCCATGCCGGAGACTCGTAAAACGCTTTTGCAAACTCTCTCATGCTCTCCGCCTCCGAATGGGTAAAGAGAACGCCCCGCACGGCCTCAAGCGTCCTCACGCATAAGCGCAAGGGCTCGACCATGTAGGGCGCACGGCGGCGAGGTTTCCCTCGACCTCTCTTTACGCCTCAATGATAGCACGGGGAAAATGCAAGTTTCCATACGGTTTTTTTTCGATACATGAGAATAAGTTAGAAAACGCCTCACATAGACGGCATAGCTCCCGCGCCGAAGTAGAGGATAGCGAAGCGCACGAGCGCCTTGTTACGGAGGTCGTAGAGGCTCGACGTGGACGAATAGCATACGGCCTCCGTGATTTCGTCCTTGCTCTTGCGTTCGATGTACCAAAGCCGGAGGATACGCGCGTCGTCCTCGTCCATCTGCGCGAGCACGTCGTCGATTTCCTCTACCTTATCCCGGGTAACTTGGATTTCCCGCATAACCTCGGCGAGCTCGAGGCAGTCCGCGAGCGCGTCGTTTACAGATTTCGCACCCGTGTACGGTTTAGACATATCCGCCGACGGATACTCCGACGGCGCGCCGTATCGTAAAATGCGCTCCTTTTTCCGCTCGAGATTGCCTAAAGCCGTCTCGAGCAAGCCGCGAGCGCGGAGAGTTTTCTCCGCCGCCTCGAAATAGTTAATCATTAGCTCGCCCTCCTCGTGCGTTATCGTGGTTTAGGCGCGTTTCCCTCCGTGGCGGTATTCGCGTCCCTTGTTGTACTCATGTTTTGCCATGAGCACGGCCTCAACGTCCACGCCCATATAGGCGAGGTAATCGAGGATGCGGATAATCGCGTCGCAAAGCTCGACGGCGACTCCCTCCGGCTTGCAAGTGCCGGTTTTCTCGTCCTTGTCGCAAGCGCCCTCGAACTCGCACACCGCGCCCGGGATACCACAGCACCCGTAAATAGCCGGATTGCCGTCGCGCCACTCCTCGAGCGCCTCCGACACTTCCGAATGAATGAGAGCGGCGACCTCGGGAAAGCTCCGAGCCGTCTCCCACCATCCATGCGCGACCGCGTTCTCGTGGACTTCTTTCGCAAATTCGTTTACTGTCATTTTCGTTTCCTCCGTTTCGGTTTTATAAATACACCGTCCCGCCGATAAAAGCGGGCGACGATATACTTTCCTCCGTTTACGTCGTTGTGCCATGCGCCAGCATCCGCGAGGAAATAGCCCGGATAGAGCTTTTCATACTCGGCGTTGTTGGTCGTGTCCCGGGCGAGCTCCTCGGCGCGTCTGCCGGAGATACGCCCGTCCCGTGTTTTCGGCTCCGGGTCGATAAGATTTTTCGAGGCGTTCCATGCCCGAGTGTAAAGCGGGCTCTTGACGATGTAATGACCGAGCCCGGCGAGGCCGCTCTCCGTGAACTGCAAACGGCGGGAGTTCGCGTACCCGAGCCCCCATAGCTTTTCGAGCTCGTCTCTATCCATTCCGCCGGATAGCGTAACATGATGATGATAGCGCCCATTCTTTGAGCCCTTTTCCGTAACGGCTATGTACTTGAGCGGCGGGAGTCCTTGCTTTTTCCGCGCTCTCTGCACCCGACGGATATAATTCCGTAAAAGGCGTTGCGCCTCCTCCGGGCTCTCCGGCTGTTGCTGATAGGTCAAATGGATTTCGAGGTCGTCCGGCGTAAAGTTCGCGTGGAGGAGACGGACGAGCTTTTCCTCTCTATGCCGCTGATTGAGTTTCGCTTGAGCGGCGGAGGTCGGCTTGCTCCGCTTGCCTCTGCTCCGGCCTTGCCGATAGGTCGGGTAGATATATACGTCGAGATACTCGCCGCAATAATAGCGTTTCTCTCTGTAAACTGTTTTCATGTGATACCCTCCGACGAGAGCTCGTCTATGGTCGGTTTGTTAATATTCCATACGAGCCCGTAAAAACGCGCTTTGCGCTCGATTTTTTGCCCTTGCATACCGTCCCGGAGAGTGCTATAATAATAAAGGTATGAGTAATCGCTCGTCTTTTCCGGGACGAGTCCCCGCCGACGTTCTGCAAAGCGTCGGCGGTTTCTCTTTTTCTGTCCTGCATTGTCAATCCTCCGCGCGGCGGTAAAGTTCTACGAAGTCCGCCACGAAATCGAGGATAATCCGCTTTGCCTCATAATATATAATAGGTAGGAGCAAGAGCATGAACTCGCCGCCGACAGCCTTATAGCCTCGCCACGCGAGCGCCGCGCTCAAGCCCTTTGTGAAAACGACCGCCGTCACGATAAGCACGGCGAGGAACTCCGCCGCCGCGAGGCGGCTTTTCTTTTTGCGTCTCATTCTCTGCCTCCCGTAATTATGCGGAGCGGGCAATTATCGAGGCGCTCTTTCGACACTCTGATACCCCGCGTCGCGTAAAGCGTCCCGCGAGCCGTGCAAGCGCCGTCGCTACCGCGTCCTCTATTTCCGCCCATGTTTTCGTAATATTTGCAATACGCACACGCCGTCGGGATTTTTTTCATTTGAGTTACGACGACGACTTTCTCGAGTAGCTCACTCATTTGTCCGCCTCCTCGTTCCATGCGATAGCCTTACCGCATTGACCGCAAAAGCGGTTTCGGTTTCCGTCCTCATTGTGGAGATATTCTCCGCTTCCGCAGTTCGGGCAAGCTAAAACGCCCTCGTCTCCGTCCGGGTACGGGCTCTCTTTCATTTGTAGAAAAAGAGCCGCTCGCCCCATTCGGCAAGCCTCGTTTACCGGCTCGAGGCTTTCGTAACGCTCCCGGTGTGTCGGGTCGAGGATTTCAAATGCTCTCTCGATACTCATTCTCTCGGACGGCTCCCGAGCGAACTCTTTTCGCGTAGTGTGCATACACGGATTTCCACAATTCCGCTTGTTGCACTCGGTATTTTTCTGCGGGTCGCACTCATATAATTTCGGAAAGTTCATTTTTCGCCCTCCTCGTCCTCCGGGATAGGTGTAAAGCACTCGCAACGGAGGACGCGCTCTTTTTCGTCTGCGTGTATCGGGCTCGGGCGGCGGCTGTCCATGCGCTCTATACACGGGATGCAGTAATCGCCGTCTCTGCCCTTGCGCGGGTCGTGTACCTCTCGAATGTTGTCGCATTTCCGGCAATCGAACTCATACCGCCATTTCGGGAGGTTGGATTTCCGGCGGCGTATCATTCCTCGGCCTCCTTATAGGCCGCGCGAACTTCCCGCATAATGCCGGATACGGAATATTCGCCGTAGTCGATGAAACAGCAAATAGCCTCCTCGAGATTTTCGGCGTTTTCCGCCGCCGACGGGATTTCGCCCGGGTCGATGCACATATCCTCGAGAGCATCGAATACCGCTTTTGTGGCGGCGGCGCTTTCGACGGCCTTTTTTCTCGCTTGCTCGAGTCTGCGTTTGAATACCGCGAGCGCCTGCTCCGTGAGAGCCTCGCCGGGAGTCATTTCCGATATTTTTTCATGGTATGAGCCTCCTTGTGGCTTGCTCCCCGGCATTGAGCCGGGGAGCTTTTTAATTCCGAATTTTACAGGTCAAAGCCGGGCGCGAAGCCGAGGGAATAGTACGCGCCGGTGGCGGAGACTGTCCCGTCGGTGCCCACACACACGAAAGCGCCGGAGGTGCCCGCATACGGAGAACGGAGCCACCAAAACCACGTCCCATCTCCGACGTGCTCTTTCACGCGGTCACGCTCACGCTTGAAAATCTCAAGTTGAAAGCTGTCCGGCTCCTCGTTCCACCAATCACCCGCGCCGAAAACGTCGGTCGCGGATGGTATCCACAGAGTATCCGCGTACTCGTGACGCTCGCCGTCGATTTCCTCGGACAAGAAACGAGGCTCGAACGCCTCCGCGAGCTCGTCCGGGAAAAGAGGGAGAATATCCTCGAGGACGTGTCGCCGTCCCTCGCTCTTGAGGTATCCTCCCTTGTTGGTCGGTGTGTCGTTCATGCGCCACTTATCCGCGAGGCAGTCCTCGAGGACGAAGCGGGCGCGCTTCTCGTTGACGTATCCGCCGCAAACGGCATTGACGAGCTCGCCGTTTTTGAGCTCGATAGCGAACTTGTCGCCCGGGCGGACAAGCTCGAGGCCGTTCCCGCTCGAAATGGCCTTTTTGAGTTCCGCGAAAGAGATTTCCTTGTTCCTTGTGGTAATGAGTTGCATCGTCTTTTCCTCCGTTCAAAAGATTTTACAGAAATAGTGATTGCCGATAATCATATCGACGCTCTCGTTATAAGGCGCGGTCGAAAAATAGACCGTATCCTCTGAAAGAATGTGCTCCCGCTCCTCTATGGCGGTATGCACCGCGAGATATTGTTCCTTGTCCGGCTCCGCCGAGTAGAGGTACGGAGCGGGGGAGAATTGCCACACGTCGCCGTATTTCTGAAATACGACCTCCTCGACCGTATCCGGGAAATACTCGGAGAGCATACGGTTTAGAACGACCTCGACGACGGCGGCTTGTCCCTCGAAGCTCTCGCCGCGCGCCTCGTGGTAGACGAGGCAAGCAAGGATATAAACGTCCTCGTCGCTGAAATGGAGCTCCGCGTATCTGTTCTCGGGCTCCGGCTCTACCGTCAGCTCCTCCGGCGTTTCCTCCGCCGCCTCCGGCCTTGCCGGTGCTATGTATGTCAGCGTTTGCCGTTCTGCCGTGAGTGTGCTTCTCCGCTCCGCGACCGGCTCCGGCGCTGTCTCGCGGATGCGGAGCGTCACTATGAGCACCAACGCAAAGAGGAGAGAGGCGAGGAGGGCGGCTTGCATCCGGCGGCGCTGTCTGCGGCGTTTCCGCCGCTCCTGCCTTGTCATGGCCTACCGGCCTCCGGCGTATCCTCTGCGAGTACGATATACTCGCACTCCCGGGCGATTGCCGTCCACCGAACGCCCCACGCACGGGCGGCGGCGTGTACTGCCTCGTATTTGTTCACGCCGTTTACGGCGAGCTCGCCGTATTCCTTGTGACGGACGAGGTATAATTTCATCGTCCCGGCAAAGCGCGGGCGGTATCCCGCCGGTGCTGATTGCTCGTGCTTCATTCTGCTACCCTCCCGTCGATAAGCTGAAAGCTCTCTCGGATAGTCACGGGCTCGCGTCTGCCTACGTCAAACTCGAGGACGCAATATCGCCCGGCAGGATGGATATATACGACCGTCCCGGGGATTGCTTTCGGCTTTCCGTCCTTGCCCGGAACGTCGAACGTCGCGGGCTTTACCGTGATGCGGTCGCCGAGCTTAATCATTCTACGACCTCCGGCGCGTCTGCCGCCTCCGTCG
>CAJMOT010000113.1 GCA_905214995.1 uncultured bacterium
CTTTCCCCAAAACGGAGCTATTCGCCAAAATCATTCGCCAAATCTCAGGCGGTACATCTTTCTGCCCATCTCGTTCATCGCCGCGGCCATGTCGTATTTGGGGGTGTCGCAAATGTCTACGAAGCCGAGGGCTCCGTTTTCGCCGTCGAACCTGCCGGTGGTATACTGGTCGGCGTACTGGAACCAGTGGGCGCCTATTATCATCGGGTTTCTCATCGCGTCTTTCAGATAGCTTTTCATAGACTTGGTGCGCTCCGCCGAGGAAGGTTTCGGGCACAAGCTCCCCCAGAAATTGCCCCTGTCGCCCGAGCCGAAATGAAATTCCCCGATGAGCACGGGCTTGTCGGCAATGCCGTCCACCAGCTTTTCTTTGACATCGTCCGGGGAGTCCCGATAAATGTTGAAAGTCACGACGTCGCAATTCTCGAAGGCGGATTTTATCACGATCGGATTGAGCCAGCCGAAACCGAAGCGGCAGCCGAGATACAGGGCCTCGGGAGAGGCCGACTTCACCGCGTCGCGGCACGCCGTAAAATAGGCGTCGGTTATCTTTTTTTCGATTGCGGCGAAGTCCTCCTGCGCGGCGGGAACCGTCGTGTCGAAATCCTTTCGGGCTAGGAAGTCTTCCCAATCCTTGTAGTCGGACTTCCACGCGGCGTTGAGCGCGGAGATGTCGGAATACTTCTTTTTGAGCATGTCGCGAAAGGCGATTTTGCTGTGCTGTCCGGCGGGGCAGCTGAGCAGCGCGCGGCCTATCAGCCCGACTTTTCCCTGCCACGGGAGCTCGTTGTCCACGAACGCTCCAATGCAGTAGGGGGAATTCAGCAAATCGGCTTTTTTCGCGGCGTTCTCCTTCGTGATTTTGGCGAAATCCGGATGGAGGTAGTCGGGAAATTTCGTCCAGAAGAGGTCGAGCTTGAGATTTTTGTTTTCGGGAGCCAGATACGCGGGGCGGCCGCTTCCCAGAGTCACGCTGAAAGGAATGTTTGCGCCGTTCATCAGGCGCTCGTCGCTCCACGCCCCGGAAGAGTTTGCGCCCCATGCGCCGAAGCGCCCGCGAATGAGGGCGACCTTGTCGTCCCGCGACATTTCTCCGTATTTTTTATGCATGTTGCGGGCATTGAAGTTCATCGCCTTCATCGGCTCGCTGTGCTCCCCCTTTTTCGTGTCGTAGAAACGCGCGCCGCTCCAGACATACTTGGGGTCGATTTTCTCGAAATAGTTTTCCCTGCCGGTCACGATTGTTCCTCCGCTCGCGCCGTTGGCGTTCACGCAGTCTATGCCGAGCGACCAGAACGGGTAGCCGTCGGGGTCGCGGAATGTCCACTTGCCGCCTATTTTGTCGAGCCTGAAACGTCCGGTGCCCTCGGCTTTGAGGGCGTCGTTCGCATACCCGCCCCACTTGCTGCGGCGGGGAATTTTGGGGAGCTTGGCGTTGAACTCCGCCTCTTTTTTCTTTTGGGCTTCAAAGTCGGCGTCGGAATGGATTTTGTCCGGCCAGTCGCGATGCTTGAACTGCCCGTATTCGTCGACAAACGGGAAAAACTCCTCCTTTGGCATCATGTATATCGGGTCGTCCGCCTTGGCGAATACGGGGTTGTTGGGCAGATATTTCATACCTGCAAAGCATTCTTTGGCGTTGTCGAGCCACGAGTTCGGGCAGCAGAAGATTTCAATGTCGTCCACGGCTATTTCGCTGCCGCCGGCGGATGTGATGGAAACGTAGGCCTTTTTGCCCTCCGGAATGGCGGCGCGCAAAGACACCTGCCCGCGCGTACCCTTTTTGCCGGAAAACGTCATTTCAGCGCACCTCTTGTCGGTCTCGACAAGCACGAAATTCATTCCTCCGCCCAATATGACATAGGAGAACTTGACGACGGCGGTTCTGCCGCCCTCAATGCCCGAGGCGGGAAACTTCATAGCGAGCGGCCATTTCCCGAGATTTTTGCCGATAGTGCTAACCCTTAGCGACTTTCCGGTTCCGGCCCTCGCCTCGCGGGAGCCGTCCAGCTTGAAGTCTCCAAAAGCGCTTATTTCCGCAAACTCGTTTCCGGAATCGAAATTTTCCGAAAAACGTTTTTCCGCCGAATGCGCGACTGTCGCGGCCAAAGACGCCCCCATCACAAATGCGTAAAATCGTTTCATGAAGAACGGTTAAACGCAAAAACCCGCCGTGTCAAACGCAATCGCCCGCGTCGCCGGAAACGGAGCCTATATCGACGCCCGCGCGCGGACGGACAGCGCGAGCGACGCCGCGCAGAGCGCGAGGCACACGGCTATGCAGAACTCGTCCGCAAGCCCCGCCAGCAGCCCGCATAGCGCGAGCCCTATGCCCATCGTAAGCCCCCACAGCGACGACAGGACGCTCAAAACCCACCCCCGCCTGCCCTCCGGCGCGCCTTCGGAAAATATCGCAAGCGTCACGAAATACGAAAGCGCAAATCCGCCCGCCTGCATGGGCGGTATCGCCCACATCGCCCAATAATTTTCCGAGACGAGCGGCAGCGCGACCGTCGCGACCCCGACGGCGAGGCTCGCCACCAACGCCTTCGGCGCGCTCACCCTGCGCAGCAGCGCGGGGCCTAAAAACGCGAATACCGCCCCCGAAAAGACGCCCTCGACGGAGAGAAACGCCGCAATCTCGCGCGCGGAAAATCCGCTTTCGGACTCGAGCACAAGGGGAACTGCCGCGAAAAACGCCCCCGAGCCGATCTGGTTTAGGCAGAATATCGAGACGAGCGTCCGCGACCTTTTTGACTTCGCCAAAATTCCTATGTCGCGCAGGCCGCCGAGCCAGTCTATGCGCGAGAGCTCGGACTTCGCGACCCTCGCGGAACCCGGCATCGAAAACGACAGGGCGAATGCGGCGAACGCAAAAAGGGCCGCCGTTATGAAAAACGGCAGGCTCCACGTAAACGCCGAGGCGCCCTCGTCTATGAAAAGCGCGGCGAACGCCGGCCCGAACATCAGCCCGAGGCTCATGGCGAGCAATGTGGCTCCGAGATAGAAATTTTTCTGGTTTTTGCCCGAGCACCTCTCGACGAGCGCCGCCTGTATAGTTCCGTCCACGCCGGCGGTTATTCCGACGGCGACGCGCCCGAGCGCCAGCAGCCAGACGCTCAAAAATTCCATTGCAAGCCCCTGCGCCGCGCACCCCAAAACGGCGCCGCAGAGGGTCGCGAGCAAAACCGCCTTGCGCCCGACGGAATCCGAGAGAGAGCCGATAATGGGCGCGCAGAAAAAGAGCGCGACGGGATACACGGACAGCACGAACCCGTACGCGAGCTTGCGCGCGGAGTCCGAAAACCCCGGCAGCATGTCGTGCGCGGCGGAGGACGCCTCTATAAGGGTCGGAACCAAGACGGGTATGACCATGCTCTCGCATATCATGTGGAATGCGAGTATGCCCAGCAGGGGCGCGGAAAACCAAAGCGAAATGCGTTTAGACATGGCCGTTTGCGCGCGAAACGCGCGATAATACATATAGACATCCGCCGCGACGGTTTTTCAAGGGAAATCTTATCGCCCCGCGCCGGAACGAAAGACGGCGGCGGAACCCGCCGAAACGCGCGCCCCAGTTTACTGTTAACTATATTTTCCTCACAATGCCTTTGACGCGCCGGACGTTTTCGGAAAAATCGCTTTCGTCAAAACATTGCCAACCCGACGTTAAAATGCATATGAAACTCTTGAAAAAACTGTCCATAGCCGCCGCGGCCGCGGCGTCCGCAACGGCGCTCGCCGCCCCGACTTTCCCGAAGTCGGAGGCCGAAGACGCCGACAAGATAATGAGCGGGGAGTACTGGGCCATTTGGAACCCGGACGTCCAGAAGAAAATCGACGAAAACATCGAAAAGAACCGCAAGGCCGACGCCGTGATAAACCTCGGCGAGCCCGCCGCCGGAGGGGACGTGAAAGTCGAGCAGATAAAGCACGACTTCATATTCGGCGCGCACATCTTCAACTTCAACCAGCTCGGAACCCCCGAGCGCAACAAAAAGTACAGGGATCTCTACGGCTCGCTCTTCAATTCCGCCACAATAGGATTTTATTGGAGCGACTTTGAAAACCAGCCCGGCCGCCCGCGCTTCGCGGAGGAATATTGGGACACGGAGGAGTGGTGGAACAACTGCAAAAATCCGCAGGAGCAGCGCCATTGGCGCAGGCCGGCGACGGATCCCGTTGTGGAATTTTGCAACAAAAAGGGAATCCGCGCGCACGGGCATCCGCTCGTATGGACGGGTTTCTTTCCGTGGTGGATATGCCTCGAAGAAATCCCGAAGGAAAAGCTCGAACTCTACCGCAAAATAAACCTGCCCAAAAAGAAAAACCCGAAGCTCAAACCCTTCTGGGATCTCTCGCAGGAGGACGCCGAAAAGACGTTTGCGGACGTCGGGGAGAAAATCGCCGAACTCTCCGAAAGGCGCGCGATGCAAATCGCGCGGAGGTACGGAGACAAGGTGCAGAGCTGGGACGTCGTAAACGAGGCGCAGAAGGACTACATCCGCGGAGTCCTTATCCCGGGAACGAAAGTTGCGCGCAGCCACATAGGGCTAATGCAGGGCGACTACGCCTTCCACGCCTTCAACATCGCCCAAAAGCATTTCCCGACGGGCGCCGTCCTCAACATCAACGACTACATCTGCGGCGAGAAATACGCAGAACAGATAAAAGGCCTGCAAAAGCGCGGCGCGCGAATCGACGTCGCGGGCGTCCAGGAGCATGTATTCAACTACCCCGAACCGAAAAAAATAATGTCGGGCGAAAAATTCATATCCCCGGGCGACCTCCGCAAAAGGCTGGACGCCGCCGCAAAAACGGGGCTTAAAATACACGTCAGCGAAGTGACCATTACAGGCGACGACGACTCCCCCGAGTCGCGCGCGCGGCAGGCTCTCTACGCCGAAAACCAGTACCGGCTGTGGTTCAGCCACCCGAACGCCATGGGCATAACGTGGTGGAATGTCGTGGACGGCTGCGGCATACGCGGAGAGCCCTCGTACTCCGGCATATTCACGCGCGACATGCGGCCCAAGCCGGCGTTCTGCGCGCTCGACAACCTCATAAACAAAGAGTGGAAAACCAATCTCACGGTAAAGCCCGACGCCGACGGAAAAATCTCGTTCCGCGGATTCAGGGGAACCTACAAGATTTCGTGGAAAGACAAATACGGCAGAGACCGCCAAATGCTCTACCGCCTAAAATGACGAACCCCAAAAAAACGCTCGAAAAGAAATGCCCGCCGCGCGAATGAAGAAAATATCGGCAAAAATCCTCCTGATTCTGTGCGCCGCAACCGCGTCGGCGGCCGGCAGAGACGTATACGTGTCGTCTTCCGAGGGCGACGACTCCAACGACGGCTCCGCCAATGCGCCGCTGCGCACCATCGCCGCCGCCCCGCGCGAGAACGTCAACCTGTTCCTCAAGCGCGGAGACGTGTTTTACGAAACGCTTTCCAATTTCAAAAACTCGAAAATCGGCGCGTACGGCGAGGGCGCAAAGCCCAGGCTGTGCGGATTCAAGATTCTGAAAAACAAGGGCGCGTGGAAGAGGGCCGGCGACGGCCTCTGGGAGCTCGACCTCACGGCGGACGCCGATTTTGCGGGCTATAAGGGCGACAAGCGCCAAAAGAACTCCGCGCGCATAGCAAACAATATCGGCGCGATTTACGACGCGAAAAACGACAGGCTTTACGGCGTTCTCGCAAAGGAGAAGTCAGGCATAAAAAACGACGGAGATTTCTGGGTGTCCGACGGTAAGCCCCGTCCGAACGGCCTTCCGAAAAACGACGCCTTCACGAAGCTCTATTTCAAGTGGGGCAAAAACCCGTCAGAATCGTTCGACGCGCCGGCGTTTATGACGCACTCGTTCGGGATACGCGCCGCGCGGAACTGCGAGTTTGAAAATATCGCCATCACGGGCTTCGGCGCGCACGGCGTCGCGCTGGCGTGGAACTGCAAATTCAGAAACTTGGACATCGACCTCATCGGCGGAAGCCTGCTGCTAACCCACCCCAGATGGGTGCGCTTCGGCAACGGAGTGGAATTTTGGATGTCGAAGGATCCCTGCAACGGCAACCTCGTGGAGAACTGCTCCATTTCGCGAACGTACGACTGCGGCGCGACGATTCAGGGCTATACTTCAAAGGATTTCCGCCCCGAGAACATCAGGTTTATCGGCAACAGATTTCTGCGCTGCCGCCAGGCTTTCGAGCACTGGACAAACCCCCTGGACGGAACCGAAACCGTTTTTGAAAACTGCGAATTTTCAAACAACAAATGCTTCGACTCCGGCGTCAGCGAATTCGGGACAAAGGGCGAGAACAACACCGCCATCCTCTCGTACGAACGCCTCCCTATCAAGGGGCTTTCCATAAAAAACAACGTGTCGTGGGGCGCGCCGGTATGCTATTCGTCGGGCGGAAACGTCGCGGAGTTCAGAAACAACACGTTTTACGTCTACAAAGATTCGTACCTGTATTTCCAGCCGAACCCGCGAGAGAAAATCCCCGCGCGCGGCGACGCCGACATCGCGGCGTTAAAGCGCAAGCTCGGCGGCGACGCCGGCGAAATAATCCTGGCGGACAGGGCGGACGCCGCGTTCCGCGAAAAAATCATAGACGGGCATTTCGCCGACATGAAGCCCGCCATAAAAAAATTCGACGCCAGGTGAGGCGGCCGGATATTTCCCGAATTTTCCCAAAGCGCAAAATATTACGCGGCGCCCGCCGACGGCGGACGCCAGAATTTTCTTATGTGGCGGGACAAATCGGCCTCGGGGTCAAGGGCGGTTTTGCCGAAAATCCAGTCGGCGAAATGGCGGGCAAAATACGGGGAGAGCGCAAACCCCTTTGAGCCGAATCCGTTGAACGACATCAGCGCGCCGCATGCGGGGTGCGCGCCCAAATGCGGGCGCGTGGTGGCGGTGCACGGGC
>CAJMOT010000114.1 GCA_905214995.1 uncultured bacterium
CCTGGTGCCGACGGTCGTGCCGATGATGAGGCGCGAGAGCGGAAAGACCATGATCATCAGGATCAGGAACGGAATAGAGCGCAGCAGGTTGATAAGAACGTTCAGCACGCTCATCAGCCAGCGGGGAAGCGGCAGCACGCCGTCCCTTTCGCCCACCACGAGCAGCACGCCCAGCGGCAGACCGATCACGATGGCGAAGGCCGTGGAGAGGAGCGTAACATAGAAGGTTTCCCAGATGGCGGGGAGAAACTGCGTTTGCAGCGCTACGGTCAGCTCCTCGATGGACTCGGGAGAGAAAAGATTACTGTACACCGACGCTCACCTCCTCGACCTGAAGATTTTCGATCCCGCTCAGAAATTCCCACGCGCGGTCAAACTGCGCCGCGGGGACGCCAAGCAGCATACTGCCGTAGATCTCCTCCGAGAGCTTCTGCGTGCTGGCGGAAATGACGTTGGCCGCGATGTTCTCCTCCGTCGCGAGGCGGGCCACCAGCGGGATCGAGGTAGTCTTTGCGCTGCGGAAGATGAGGCGGATGCGGCGCTGCTGCTGGGGGTCGGACACGTCGATGTCCGCGCCGCGCGGGAACACGACGAACAGCGACTGCGACGGGAAGAGCCACAGGGGGACTTCGGTGCGCTTTCCGTCGGATTTCCAGACGGGGGCGGCGGACGTTTTTCCGCTTTCGGCGTCCCATATCTCAGGAGAGGCGCATTCCGCCGCAAATTTCGCCGCGACGAGAACAGGCGAACCGCCCTCCGACTGATTGGAGACAAAATAGATGTCGAGCTCATCCGTCTTTTTGTGGATATATTTTATGTTTTCCGCCCTCTTGCCGCCGGGCAAAAAGGCCTCGAAATCCGGAGCCAGCCCGATTTCCGACAAAACCTCCGCAATGGGCGCGCCGAAGAACACCCTTCCCGCCCCGATGCGCTTGGAAGTCTTGGAAACCCCGTCGAGGCCTCCCCACAGGCCTTCAACCGCCTCCCGAAACTCCGAATCTTCCGGATATCCCTCGAGCCCGAGCGGGCCGTCGGGACGTTTCCCGAGCAAAACGTTCGCCCCCTCCCGCGCGAGGGCTTGAATTTTTTTCAAAAGCCCGGGACTTGCAACCCAAACATTGTTGACCGCCAAAAGCCCGTATTCCATTCCGCTTTTCAGGCGTATTTTTCCGCCGGAAACTGAAACCGAATCCAATATCGCGCGCGGCTCGCATACATTGCCCGCATATCCCGCGGGAAGGGCCGGCGCGAACAAGTCCGCGCCGCAATAAAAGTCCTTCGCCGCGTAAATCTGCGTTAGCGGGGTGATGCTCGGAACCTCCTCGGGGGCGACGTACAGGACGGACGAAACGAATTTCCCCTGCTGCAACAGGTGCTGCGCCCTGCCGACATAGGAAAGCCATCCGTCGTAATAGTCCCATAGGGTATTCATTCGGTTGAAATGGAATCCCCAAATTCCCATAGTAAGGCCCGCGCCGTCCGTCTCGTAGGGCTGGTGGGCGTAGCTGTGGAATACGAACCGGTTGACCCCCTCCGAGAACGCGTTATCGCCCTGAAGCTTGTGGGCGGCGGGAACGCTCTTCCACCGCTCGCCGGGACCGGAGGTGAACGTCTCAGCCTGCACGTACTTGCGCCCGTTTATCTGGGCGATATTGGAGGCGAGCCTCGCGTTGCCCGTATTGTTCCATCCCCCCCAAAACTCTCCCATCGGAACGTCCGCATACCTTCCCTGCAACAGCTCGTCGAACGGGCCGCCGTACGGTTCGGACTCCAATTCCAAACCGCTTTTATGGACGACTTCGGCGAAATACTCCCCGTAGTATTTTGCGAACAAATCCGCTATCGTCCTGCGGAAATCCCTGAGAAACCTTTCGGAGTACTCCGCGCTTTCCACATACTTTCCGGCGAGAATCGGAAGGTTGCGGACTATGCCGTAGCCGCGCAGCCTCTCAAATTCCGCGGGAAAATCGTCCGTCCAATTCTGGGGTCCGACCTCGTAGCTGTCCACGAGCGTCGCGCTAAGCGTTTTTCCCGCAAGCGCGCCTGCGCCGGAGACGATGCGCTCCATCATTCCGGACCACGCCGCGTCAACTCCGCGCTTCGACATTTTGTCGCACTCCAACCCCGTACCCTCCGGAGTAGCCGGATGGTTCCCCCTGCCGTTGCAGACCATTCCGAAGCGCAAAATCGTCCACTTCCCCTTCGGGGCGTTCCAGACGAGATTTCCCTCCGAATCCATAAACTTCGATACGTCCATTATCAAATTCCCGTCGATAGGAATTATTCCGGACGGAACCGGACGGCGCGGAATAGTCCCCCATTTGGCGAAAGTTTTCAAATCGATGTCCGGAATTTTGACCGACGAGGAAAGCGACATTCCGTAAAGCGACACGGGCTCGCCCCCGTTACCCTCCGCGAGCTCCACCCTTATGAATTTCGCCGAAACGAGCGGAAACCCCGTCTCGGCTCCGGGGTATTTCATCGGGGAGGTTCTAAAATGCCTACGGAAATTTTTGCCGTCGTCCGAAACCGAAATTTCAAAAACCGCGCCGGCGTCGTACGGCGGGCCCCCTATCGAAACTTTGAAGCCGCCCGCGCTATACGGTTTTTCAAACTCGAACGTCACGCTGTCGCCGGGCCTGTCCCCCCTCGCCGGCCGGAGCATCGCCACCTTCCGCCAATCGTCCCCCAACAGATCCTCGGGTTTTTGGGTGACGGTTATATAGTCGGGAATATACGGGGGAACCTTCAAATCGCCCGCTTTCGGGAATCCCGCCGAAATTTTAAATTCGAGATCCCTAAAAACCTCGCCGTCGCCGGGGATGCTCGGATATGCCACCGCGGCCACGTCCCTGTAAAAGCCTCGCTTTCCCTCCGCCTTCGGAAGAGATATGCGGATTTCGCGCCCGCCGTCGACAACCGTCTGCGTCCACGCTATTTCCTTCATGGCGTCCTCCGGCCTTATCCACGGGCCGCCGGAGCTCGACCAGCCCGGGCAGTTGTGCACGGTAATCTTCATTCCGAGCCTCGCGGCCTCCTTTACCGCGTGGTTCACCAGACCGTACCACTCGGGGGAAAGCGTCTTCACAGGCCCGCGCGGAAGACCGCTGGTTATGTCGAGAATCGTTGCCGACCCTATTCCCGCTTTCCGCATCGCCTCCAAATCGGCGGTTATTCCCGACTTTGTGACGTTGCCGTCTATCCAGTGCCACCAAGTGCGCGGAAGGGAATCCGCGGGGGGATTCGCGAATTCAGACTTCAAACCGGCGGAATCCGAACGCGCCGCCAATGCGGCCGCAAAGACGGCCGCCGCAAAAAATATTTTCGCAAATTTCATACCGGCATCAAATGAATCTTTCAAAAATTCTAAACAGAAACCGTCCGCATTCAAGAAATATTCAAAAATAAAACAAAATATTTACAACTATAAAAGATTTCCGCGCAATAACCGTAAACGGATGCGAAAAAAATCCCTCCGAACCCTCCGCGGCGTCGGGATTTTTTTGCGCGGCCGGTTCGCGGACAAATCCCAAGCCGATCGCATTCGGGAAAATCCCGCCCAAAACGCGCGCAATATCCGGCAGAAAGAAATGCGCGCCCCGAAAAAACCGTTGTGAACGGGCGGAAAAAATGTTTAATTTTGTCCGTGAAAAACCTCCTTTGCATATTCGCCGCGTGCTCCGCAGTCTGCCGCATGTTCGCCGGAGGCGCGGAATCCGCCGCCGAAACCGCCCACCGCCTGCTCTGGGAAAAATACGTGGAGCCCTGCGGCCTGATACTCGACTACGCCGGAGAAATCCCGACCCCGAAGGATATTGACGACGGCGTGCCAAACTTCCTCTCGTGGTGGTCGCCAATAGAAAACGGCGCAAAGTTCACGGGGCTATACCTCGCCGCGGCATGCCGCCGCGCCGAAGCGACCGGAAACAAATCCGACATTGCAAAGGCAAAAAGGCTCGCAAAGGGCCTGATGCTGTGCGCGTCGGTTTCCGACGTAAAGGGGTTCATAGCGCGCGGGGTGGGCGCCGACGGGAAATCGCACTACCCGTTCGGCTCCGAGGACCAGACCGTGCCGTGGCTCTACGGGATGTACTCATATTATAAAAGCACCATACCGTCAGAATCCGAGCGCGCCGAAATACGGAAGAAATTTGCCGAGATATGCGAAGCGCTCGACGCCAACTCCTGGAACTGCCCGTGCGACGGAAAGTTCGCGGGCGACTCCCGCGGAAGCATATCGGGCTTCCGGTTCCTTCAAACCCCGTGCTACCTGTTCTGCCTGCGCTCGGCATATCTCGTGACCGGCGATGAAAAGTGGGAGAAAAAATACCGCGCCGCCCTCCGGCAAAGGGATCCCCGCGCCGCGCCCGACGCTCCGACGCGGCTTGAAATCTGCGCGCGCGGATACCGGCAGGACGAGGGATGGCTGAAAGACATAGATTCTGTATTTCTCTGGATATACGTTAAAAACTACGCCGCGCTCCGCGCGCTCTTTGACGCCGAAACTGACCCCGAAGCCAAAAGGCTATTCCGCGAGGGGCTCGAAAGGGGCGCGGCTGACGCCTCCCAAACGGCGGCCGAATGCGAAAAATTCGACAACTCGAAGAGCGCGGAATTCAAGCTGGCGGATTGGAGAAAGAATTTCGGGAAACGGCCCCAAAACGCCCAAAAGGAGGCGGAGAAGATCGCTCTCGAACAGCTGAAAATTCCGGAAATATGGGAAAGGCGCAACTACGAGAGGAGGTTCATGACCATTCCGCTCTCCGCCGCCGCGATTTGCGCGTTCTCCGGAAACCCGAAATATTCGGAGCTGGTGGAAAAGGCGGTCGCGCACTACGACTATTCAAAAATCAATCTCGGCGAAATGTTCCTCGCGGAAGTCGCGCTGCACGCTTATCGCGCATGCGCTCCAAGCTCCGTTCAATAGAAAATTCCGCGCGCGGGCAGAACATTGCAAAAGAAAAAATGTCAAAATCTATATGAGCGTAAAAGACTTCCTCGCAATGACTGCCGAACGGCGGACAAATTACAAACTCGGCGGAAGCTCTCCCATTCCCGCCGAGGAGATATCGGCAATCGTCCGCGAAATCGTCAGGCAATCGCCGTCGGCTTTCAACTCGCAAAGCTCGAGAGTGGCGATACTCTACGCCGGCAGCTCGAAAAAATTCTGGGAAATCGCGCACGATGCGGTCAAAGCAAAAGCCGCCCCCGAAAAGGCGGGCACGCTGAAAGAGAAAATGGACGCCTTTGCCGCCGGTTTCGGGACGATTCTATATTTCGACGACGAAAAGGTCACGAAGGCCGCCGCCGATCAGTTTCCGGCATACGCCGAAAACTTCCCCGTATGGGCCCAGCAGGCGAACGCGATGATACAATTTTCCGTGTGGACTGCGCTGTCCGTCGCCGGACTCGGAGCGAGCCTTCAACACTACAATCCGACGGTGGACGTTCCAGTGCGCGAGGAGTTCGGCTTTCCCGTTCGCTGGAAACTGATCGCCCAAATGCCTTTCGGCGCTCCGCTCGAACCTCCTGCGCCCAAGCCGCACTCCGACATAGGCAGCCGCGTAATAATCCTGTAAACGCAAAGGGATTCAACAATGCGGGAGGGAAATTTCCGTCCCGCAACAATTTGTTGCGGGGTAAAACCAAAGCGCGCCCGCCGCAGCGCGCAATGCCTACCGAGGCGGCGCGCCTTTCGCATTCGCATCGTCTACCGGCGCAAAGATATTCGCCAAAAGCCACTGGAACGCCGACAGCGACGGCGGCGCGTGCAGCAGCGACTTCAGCTTTTCGGCGTAGCCGGCAAATTCCGCGCGCGCGGAGGGGCGCAGGCAGTCCCCCATATACCGCGCAAGCGGCGCGGCGGAGGCGTCGAACTGTATGAACTCCCTCCACGCCGGCCTGTCCAGCAGAATGTTCGCTATGCTCAAATATTCGATTTTTACGACGGCCCTGCCGACCAGATACGTGAAAGGATTGGCCTTGTAGACGATTGCGCCCGGTATGCCTTCGAGGGAGCAGGCGAGCGACATCGTCCCGGAGCTCATCATCGCGGCCTTTGCGGTTATGGGGGCGCCGCCGTTGGGAACCAGCCGCACCCGCCCATTCAGCGCGGGGCGCCGCGAGAGCTCGCCCTCGAGAATTTTTTTTATGCGCGGGGTGGGATACACCGCGGCGGCGCGCTCTCCCGCGAGCCTCTCCATTGCCCCGCACATGACGGGGAATATCCTCGACACGGCGATCTCCCTGCTGCCCGAGAGCATGAGGATTTCCCCGTCCGCTCCGTATTTGACAGGGGGCTCGTAGGAATCGGAGAGGAATGGGTGCCCGACGAAATGGACGTCGAGATCCGTGTCGGCGTAACATTCGGTTTCAAAGGGGAATATCACCGCGAGCGAATCGAGCAGCGACGCCATCTTGAACCTCCGCGACGCCTTCCACGCCCAAATCTGCGGGCTTATGTAGTAGAGGAGGCGGACGCTTCCCCCGCCCTTCCGGCTGACGCCGCGCTCTTTGAGAAGCGAGGCGATGTGGAGGTTGAATCCCGGGTAGTCCACAAAGCACACGGCTTTCGGGCGGCATTCGGAAATCCATCCGGCGACCGCCTCCGAGAGCGTTTTGAAAAAGCCGTAGTTTTTCAGCACCTCGACGAGCCCCACGACGGAAAAGCTCGTCATGTCGAAGAGCGGCTGCGCGCCGCAGGAGGCGAGCTTCTCTCC
>CAJMOT010000115.1 GCA_905214995.1 uncultured bacterium
GTCTTTGTTATCGCGCGGCAACTCGTTTTTAGCCCAAAAGCATTCGCCAAATCAGGCGTCTTTGAATTTTGAGACGAGCTCGTTTATTGTGGCCTTTGCGTCGCCGTAGATCATTCTGGTGTTCGGCCTGAAGAACAGCCCGTTTTCGAGGCCGGAGAATCCCGCCCCTTTGCCGCGTTTGAGGGCGAGCACCGTCTTCGCCTTGAATGCCTCGATTATCGGCATTCCGTAGATCGGGCTTCCCTTGTCTTCCGCGGCGGCGGGATTGACCACGTCGTTGGCGCCTATCACTATCGCAACGTCCGCGTTTTCGAGGATCTTGTTCGCCTCCTCCATTTCTTTGAGCTGCTCATAGGGCACGTCGGCCTCCGCGAGCAGCACGTTCATGTGCCCGGGCATGCGGCCGGCGACGGGATGTATTGCGAACGCGACTTCCGCGCCGTTGTTTTCGAGGATTTCGGCGAGCTCCTTTACGGCATGCTGCGCCTGCGCCACCGCCATTCCGTAGCCCGGAATGAACACAACGCTCTGGGCGGCTTCGAGGATGTAATATGCGTCGTCAGCGGAGATGGCTTTCATCTCGCCCTCGACTTTGTTTTTCGAGCTTCCCGCCGCGGAGCCGAAGCCCGAGAAGAGGACGTTGGAGAGCGTCCTGTTCATCGACTTGCACATTATGACGGTGAGTATGACGCCGCTGGCTCCGACGAGGGAGCCCGCGACGATGAGCACGTTGTTTTGTATCACGAAGCCCGCCGCGCAAGCCGCCAGGCCGGAGAGAGAATTGAGAAGCGAGATTACGACCGGCATGTCGCCCCCTCCGATGGGCATGACCGCGGTTATGCCGAGCACGAGGGAGAGGACTATCGCCGCCGCCATCGTTTCGTAGCCTATCTGGTAATCCCCCACTACCGTGAACGCGGCGGAAGACCCGAGCGCGAGCAGCGCGATTGCCGCGTTGACAACTTTCTGCCCGCCGTAGATCGCGGGCTTTCCGGACAGTTTTCCGGAAAGCTTCGCCCATGCGTACATGGAGCCGGTGAAAGTCACGCCGCCTATGAGTATTGTGGCGATAATCGCGAACCTGGAAAATCCGCCGACGGCTGCATTGACGACTCCGTCGTAATGGTATTCCGCCCAAGCCACGAGCAGCGAGGCGAGCCCGCCGAAGCCGTTGAGCAGGGCGACCATCTCGGGCATGGAAGTCATCTTGACTTTCTTTGCCGCTATCCAGCCCGCGAGCGCGCCGAGCAGCAGGCCGCCGGCGAGGATCGCCCATGTGATTTTGTCGGTGGCGTCGAGAATCTTGCGGTCGAATAGCGTGAACACTACCGCCACGAGCATGCCGACCGATGATAGCACGTTGCCTTTGCGGGCGGTTTCGGCCTTTCCGAGCATTTTTATGCCCAGAATGAATATTACGGCCGAAACTATGTAGGCGATGTTTATGATTTGCGGGTTCATGGCTATTTGTCCCCCTTCTTTTTAAACATGGCAAGCATCCTGTCGGTGACGAGGTATCCGCCGACCACGTTGACAGTCGCCAGCACAAGCGCCGCGAATCCGAGGGCTGTGGCGAACATGCTGTTGTCGGTGCCGCCCGTGGCGACGATCGCGCCGACTATGGTTATGCCGCTTATGGCGTTGGAGCCGCTCATAAGGGGCGTGTGCAGCTGGCTGGGAACCTTGGATATAAGCTCGAATCCGAGGAACACGGACAGCGTGAATATGAATAGCAACAGAATCAGTTCCATGGTAAAATCCTCACATAAAGCGTTCGTCGGTTACCTTGCCGTCGCGGGCGACGACGCACGATTTCATAATCGGGTCTTCCATATTCACGCGGAATTGGCCGTCGGAAGTGAAGTGCTCTATGAAATTATAAACGTTCGCCCCGTACATCTGGCTTGCGGTCGCGGGCACGGAGGCCTCGAGGCAGGTGTTGCCGATTATCATCACGCCGTTGGGGGAGATTACGGTTTCATCGGGCTTGGAACCCTCGACGTTGCCGCCGCTCTCGACCGCCATGTCCACAACCACGCTGCCGGGTTTCATTCCCGCGACCATTTCGGCGGTTATTATGACGGGCGCCTTCCTTCCGAATACCTTGGCGGTGGTTATCACCACGTCCGCCTGAGCGCAGACTTTCGCCATTCCCTTGCGTTGGAGCTCGATTTGCTCGGGAGTGAGGGCCTTGGCGTATCCCTGCGCCGTCTGGCCCGTCTCGCCGAGGTCGATTTTCACGAATTTCGCCCCGAGGCTTTTGACTTGCTCCTCCACTACGGGGCGGGTGTCGAACGCCTCGACCCTCGCGCCGATTCGCTTGGCGGTGGCTATCGCCTGCAATCCCGCGACACCGACGCCGACTATGAAAAATTTCAGGGGCGAAATCGTGCCCGCCGGAGTCATCATCATGGGCGCTATTTTGTTTATGGAAGTCGCCGCCTTCAGCACGGCGCAGTAGCCCGCAAGGTTGGACTGCGAGCTCAGCACGTCCATTTTTTGCGCTATCGTGCTGCGGGGGATCATCTCGAAGCTCGCCGCGGTCACCCCTGCGTCGGCGAACGCCTTTATGAGCGCCTTTTCGTTGAACGGGTCGAGAAGGCTCAGATGGAAAGAGCCCTTCTTTAATTTGGCGACCTCGTCCGCGGAGGGCTTGCGCACCCCTACGACGAAATCCGCCGCGCCCGCCGCTCCGGAATCGGCGATTTCGGCGCCCGCCTCCGAATACTGCGCATCGGAGAACCCCGCCTTCACGCCCGCCCCGCGGCAGACTTTTACGGCCCAGCCGAGTTTGCCGAGCTTCTTCGCGTCCGCCGGCGTGACCGCCACGCGAGTCTCCCTCGGGTCTGTTTCTGCTGATACGAATAGTGTTTTCATCTATATATTTATGTTGCGCCCCTCCGAAATGAAAATCAACCCATTTTTTTAATTTACAGTTAACTAAAAAATCTCCCAAAGTTTCTTGCTCCGATTGCGCCGCCTAATATTTTCAAGGATATGGATATGAAAAAATTCTTTTGCGCATTGTTTTTGGCGTCGCAGCTCGCCGCAGCGTCCGGCGCCGCCGAAAAAATTTCCGATCTTTCCGCGCGTCCGGCGCCGGAATGGCTGACAAAAACCGTAATATGCCAAATTCCCCTGCGCTCATTTACGCAGGAGGGCACGCTTGCGGCGGCGACCGAGCGGCTCGGGCATCTCGCGGACGCGGGAATCGGCTGCGTGTACCTGCTGCCGATAGTCGAGTCCGACCCCGACCAGAACAGGGAGTTTTGGAGCCCCCGCCAGAAAAATAGCAACACGAACAACCCGTGCAATCCGTACAGGATAAAAAATTATTTTAAAATAGATTCCGAATACGGGACGGACGCCGACCTGAAAAAATTCGTGGATCGCGCCCACGAGTTGGGAATGAAAGTAATGTTGGACTTGGTATACTACCACTGCGGGCCGACCGCCGACATCATATCTTCAAACCCCGATTTCGTGACGCGAGACGAAAACGGCAAAGTCAAGAACGGGCTTTGGCGCTTTCCGGCGCTCAATTTCGACAGCCCGAAATTGCGCGAATATCTGACTTCAAACATGGAATATTTCGTCCGCGAATTCGGCGTTGACGGCTACCGCGCAGACGCGGAATCCCCCATTCCCATTGAATTTTGGGAAAATGCGCGCCAGAGGCTCGAAAAAATAAAGCCCGACATCGCCATCATAGCCGAGTCCACGCGCGCCGTATGCCAGCTCAAAGCGTACGACGCCAACTACGGATTCGGAATATCCGTCGATATGAAAGATTTCTTCGCGGGCTCCAAGAATGCGAAGATCAAGACCGCCAAGGAATTCGGGAAGAGGTTTGCGGAAAATCTGGCGCGCTATCCGAAGGGCGCGCGCGTATTGTACCACTACGACAACCACGACCTCTCCACCGACAACGGCAGGCCGGAAGCGGAGATGCCCTATGAGGCCGCGGACGCGATGACGGTTTTTCTCCTCGCCTTGGACGGCGTTCCGATGCTATTTGCCGGCAACGAAATCGCGGACAGGGCGGAGTACAGCCTTTTCGCCAACAGATACCACAACCGAAGCGTTCTCGACTGGTCCGCGGCTTTCACCGACGCCGGAAAGCGCAGGCTTGGAATCGTAAAGGCAATGTCCAAAATCCGCCGCGAACGCCCGGAATTTTCCTCGGGAGAGCTGAAATGGATAGATTCCGGAAACGACAAGGCGCTGGCTTTCGAGCGCGCTAAGGGCGATTCAAAAACTTTCGTGTTCGTGAACGCCTCGCCGGAGCCGGTTGAGATTTCCGCGAAGCTCTCCGAAAACCCGAAGGCGCATTTCGCGCGGGGGGCAAAAATTTCGGGCGGCGGGGATTCGGCGAAAGTTTCGCTTGAACCCTACGGATTCGCGCTGATTGAGTAGCCAAGAAAAGATTTTCATCTTATATTCCATTGTCCGCCCCCGCGCCGAAAATTCGGAACGGGGGCATTTTTTTTGAAGATTGAGGAGTTTTGCTCGGCGAGGTCCGGAGTCGAGTTGCGCGGCGCGGTTTTAAAAAACGTTTTTCCGGAAAAGCTTTTATCCCGCCTTTTCTTGCGTTAAAGGGCTTGACTTGCGACCGTTCGGAATTTTATTGTTTCAACTGATCAAACGTTTGAGGCGCACCGCGCTTTCCGTTATGGCAAAAATTATTCGCATATGAAAAGAAGATATTTCCTAAAAACATTTGCGTCGGCGTCCGCGGCGATCGGCATGCCCGCGATCATTCCGGCTTCCGCGCTCGGCAGGGGCGGCGCGACTGCCCCCAGCGAGCGCGTGACGATGGGCTGCATAGGGCTCGGCACGCAGGGAACCGCCAACTCCCAAAATTTTTTCGGCGACAAGCGGGTGCAATTTGCGGGACTTTGCGATGCAAACGATACCGCCGGCCCCCAATATTACGGGTACGGCAACAATGAAACGCGCGGCCTGCGCAACGCGCGCAAGCTCTTCGGAATGGACATTCCCGTGTACGCGGATTTCCGCGACATGCTCGCCGACGCCGACATCGACGTCGTTATGACGGCCCTTCCCGACCACTGGCACGCCATAGTGGGAATCGCGTGCGTCAACGCCGGCAAGGACGTATTCGGCGAAAAACCCCTCACGCGCACCATACGCGAGGGCAAAGTCTTGCGAGACGCCGTCCTGAATTCCGGCCGCATATGGCAGACGGGCTCGTGGCAGAGGTCGCTTCCGGACTTCGTCCGGGCGGCGGAGATCATCCGCAACGGCTATCTCGGGCGCGTCACGCGCGTAAAGATAGGCCTGCCGTCGAATTTCAAGGCGGAAATCCTCAAACCCGTTCCCGTACCCGAAGGCTTCGACTGGCAGATGTGGCAGGGGCCCGCCCAACCGAGCTACTACAACCCATGCAAAACCTTCACGCGATGGAGGGGGGTGACGAATTACAGCGCGGGCAAGATCGCAGACTGGGGCGCGCACCACCTCGACATCGCCCACTGGGCGCTCGGATACGACGATTCCGGAGCGGAGGAGATCGTTCCGGAGTTCGTCGAATGGCCGAAGAGCGGATTCTCCGACCAGCCGTTGAAATTCAAGGTCGTCATGCACTACCCGGGCGGCGTAGAAATCGAAATATCCGACATGAACCGCAACGGCGTGCAGTTCTTCGGGACGAAGGGCACGCTCTTCGTCTCGCGCGAGACGCTCTTTTCCGATCCGCTCGGAATCGCCGAGACGAGGATTTTGCCGACTGAGAGCAGGCTGTTCCCCATACGCAGCGGCAACCACTTTACGGCGTTCATCGACAGCGTTCTCGACCGCCGCGCGGCGGTGACGGACATCGGAATCGCGCACCGCACCAACACCGGCTGCCTTCTGGCGGAAATCGCATACCGCCTCAACCGCCCGATAAAATGGGACGCAAAAAAAGAGGAAATTGTCGGAGACCCCGAGGCCGCCCGCATGTGCGACAGGGCGTACAGCGCGCCGTGGCAGCTCCAGGCGTAAACCGGAAAGGAGAATTTATGCAGTTATGAAAACTTTCGGACTTTTTGCCGCGCTTGCGGCTGCGGCGGCTCTCTCGCCGGCTTTTGCGGACGTCTACGACGACTTTGCCTCATACGACGCGGGCAGGGACAACGCCTGGTTTTTCGAGCTTTCGGCGCTCGCCCGGAAAAAAGGTTCGGCGGCGCAGGTGCGCGAAAACCTCGCGCGGGCGATATCCTCCAAGCCCGTATCCGACGCGGCGTTCCGCGGCGCCTGCCTGATTTTGAAGCCCATCGCGGATTCGGACGCGATTCCCGCGCTCTCCCCCGCGCTCAGGAATCCGGCGCGCGTGTCTTCGGCGTGCAATGTGCTCATTGGGCTCGGCTCGGACGGCTTCGACGCCCTCAAATCCGCGCTTGAATCCGCTTCCGACAATCATTGCCGTGAGACCATAATATCCTCCATAGCGTCTTTCGGAGACTCCGATGCGGCCGAGGCGATAGCTCCGTTCGCGCTCTCGGACGACGCGAAGCTCGCGGAATTCGCCACTGTCGCGCTCGGGACGATAGGAGATTCCGCCGTTTTGGAGACTCTGGAAAAGAACGCCAAGA
>CAJMOT010000116.1 GCA_905214995.1 uncultured bacterium
TGGAAAATTTTTCGCCCGCGTAAAAGGCGTGGTCTTTGGAAGTGAAATTTGCGGGCTCGCCGCCTATAAAAATTAGCAGCGGCTCGAAAGCGTCCCTTACGGCGTCGTGCAGATTGGCCCTGAGCGTGTAGTCGGAGAGCAAATGCCGCTGGGTCTCGCTCCAGCCCGTCGGATTGTCGGGGCGCAGCCCGGGGGATTTTGCGCCGCCGCCGCCGACTTGGTCGAATACGACATTATGGTTGTCGTAGGTGACCGCCGCGTGGCACATGTCGCGACCCCCGGGGAAATCGCCGAGAGCCGACATGTCGTAGCCCCTCCAAGCCTTTACGACGTGCCCGTAGAGCATCTCGGAAAGCCTCCTTATGTTCTCGTTCGGATTGGCGTAGGGGGAGTACTGCCACTCGTCTGAATGCGGCACGGGATTCGTCTCGGCGGAAAACACCCCGTCGCCGAAATACCTGGCGGCGTGCTCCGCGCCGAGGCTGCCGACGGACGGATTGTCGAAATGCCTTATCTGCGCGGGATACGGGAACGCGGACTCCACCACCATAAGCGGCCTGCCGCGCTTCTCGGACCACTGGCGCGGCCAGTCCTCCTGCTCCTGCAACGGCGTGCCGTACGACTGGTAGTTCATCGAGGTGAAAATTTTTCCGGACGCCCCGCCCGCGTGCTGGAAGAGCTCGCGCGACCAGTCGAGCGAGCGCATAAGCTTTTCGGCGGTCTGCGCGCGGCGGCGGGGTTCGCGCTTCGACGGAGGGTCGTAGTCGTAGTCGGTAATCTTTGCGGGATCCTGATTCCACGGATAGGAGCACGTGTTGAAATCCGTATACCACATGAGTATCGACGGGTGGTTGCCGTAGTGCTCCAAAAACCTCTCAACCTCCCTGGAATACCCCTCCATTTCCTCGTCCTCGTACGGGGGCATCTGGAAGAGGTTGTAGAGCCCCGCGCGGTCGCACTCGCGCAGGTACTCGGGCCACGCGACCTGCGAAGTCTTCCCGAACGGGTCGAAGCGCACGGTGTCGTAGTTCATGTCCTTTATATGCGCGACGTACTGGCCCATGGAGTTGGGGTGCCCGAAGTACTGGCGGAGCCTGCCGAGCGCGGGGGAAGTCCACATGCGCATGCGCATCTTTTTGCCGTTCATGCGGAATTCGGAACCCTCAACCCAGGCCTCTCGGAACCCGAAATCCTTTGCTGGATACGAGTCGGCAAGCTTTGAATCCGCATACAGGGAAACCTTCATCTCATAAAGATTGGGGTTTTCAACGTCCCACAGGACGGGATTTTTCCACTTCCCCGAGAACTTCACAACCTGTTCGCGCGCGCCCGTGATGTCGAACTCTTCGGAAAAAGTCTTGGGCTTGCCGCCCTTTCTCTCAAAGGAAAATTCGACTTTCGCCTTTCCTTTCCGCCCCGACGGGTTTTGAACCCTCGCGAGCATTGCCACCCGCCCCTTCCGGTAGGACGGCAGCGCGAGCGCCGACGACAGAAAGACGCGCGACGGAGCCTTCTCGAGCCAAACGTCGCCGATTGCGATTTCCGCGTGGTCGCCTATGCTCGGAACCCCGCGCCAAAGGCCGACGTAGGCGCGGTCTATGAAAACCGTGAGCAGGTTTTTCCCGTCCGGAGAGAGAATGTCTGTGACGTCTATTCTGCGCGCGTTGGGAACGACCGTAAAGCATTTGAAATCCTGCCTGAACGAGTCTATGAGCTTTCCGTTCAAATACGCCCTGCCGTAGTCGCCGTTCAGGTTTTCAAAGTTGAGGTAAACCCTTTCGCCCTTCAAATCGTCGGGGACTTCAAAAACGCGCTGGTACCAGCCCGCGCGGTTTTCTATCAGGCTCTTGCCGTTCCAGTACTGCGAGGGCCTGCCGAGCTTCCCGTTCTCCGGAAGCCACAGGTTGTAGAGCGGAGACCTGAAGCTGCCGGGCACCCGCATGTACCCGCAGCTTGCGCCCTCCGGAGCGTAGGAGTATTCGTTTGCCAGCCAGACCCTCCAATAGCCGTTGAGGCACACGCCGCTCCTCACGCCGTCCGAGCGCCTCGCCGCGTCTTCAAGCGACCACAGGCCGTCTTCGAGCGCGTCCGTCTTTGCGTCGGCGAGCTTCGCGGCGTCTTCCGCCGACGGGAAGCCGGAATTGGGATAAGCCGAAAATCCGTCCGCGATTTTCGCCGACGAAATTTTGTCGAACGCGGCATTGGGTATCGAGCCCTGGAAGGAGTCGTCTATATAAAATTCGAACGATTCCCCGCTCCGCCTCACGGAAATTTTGTGCCGCTGCGCGAGATTCAATACGCAAGCGGACTCCGCCGCCGCCTTTTTGCCGCCGCCGTCGTATACGAACGACACCTTGCCCGACGCTCCCATGGCGACGAGCGAAAGCTTCGACGAGCCTGAATCGAGCTCCAGCAGCTTGCGCGGGCCGGCGTACTTCGCTGTCTTGCCGCTTGTCACAAATTCGGCGGAGCCGCCGGAAAACGGAATGATGTCAGGGTTGAGCGCCGACATCGCGGAGTCGGAACCCGATGTCGAGAGCGCGAAAATCTCCGCCGCCGGAAGAACCCTGTCGAATATCCTGATTTCGTCGTACAATCCGTTGCCGACTTTCGCCTTGAAACGGTCCGACCCCGCGTTTCCGAGCCAGATTGACGGCGATTGCCTCTCGAGTTTTTCGACGCGCGAGGGGTCTGCCTTCTTCCCCGCCAGCCTGCCGTTTATATATAGTGCGGCCTCGCCCGTTTTGGCGCTCCACGAAAACGCCACATGCGCCCATTCGCCCTGTTTGAGGACGTTTTTGCGCAAAATCTGGAGCTGTCCCGGGAGGCAGACGCTGAGCTCCATATATCCTCCCTTGCCCTTCACGAAGTAGAAGCGGAAGTTTTTGCCGTTCGCGGTGAACACCGGAATGCTCTCGGGGTCGGTCTCTTTCCAAAACGGCTTGAACCAAAACGACACCGTGCCCTCGTTCCAGTCAGCCTCGGGCAGACCCGCGAAATTTACCGCCGTCACCTGGTCGTAGGCGTGGCGCTTGACTTCGAGCGCCTTGCCCGACACGCCCGCGACATAGCCCGACTTGCCGTGCACCACGCCGCCTTTGAGGTTTCCGCCATCCGAACCCACGACGTCGGCGGAGCCGTCGAGCGGCATATAAAACAACGGCTCCGACGCCGCGCATGCGAGCGGCGAGAGCAAAACGGCGAGGGCGAAAACGGATATTCGGCTGTTCATAAAAGTATATTATAATCGGAATAAAACTGTCTTATAAATCCGGAATGTTAAGAAAATCCCAAGCGCGGCACAAGAAAAAAGGCCGGCGGGAGTTGGAAAGAATATTTTGAGACGGCTCCGAAAACGGATTGAAGGGAAAAAAGGGATAAGGGAAAGGCGGAAGCGGCGGATAGATATTGATTTTTTGAACTTGACCGCATTTTTGCGGACTCAAAAATAAAAGGCGTTTATTCGGGGATTGCGCGCGTTCCGTTTGGCGGAATTTGCGCCGCAAACGCACCGGCAAACATAACCTTATTTCAGTATGCCTCCGGCCTATTTCCCAACGCGCCGGATTCCATGCGCCAAATTGACATATCCATGAAAAACAGCATCGCTATATCGGCCCTCATCGCCGCCGCAGCCGTAGCATTCGGCGCGGAAACGGTGATAAACTATCCCTCCGGCGGAACCCTGCCTTTTGAGGGAAGCGCGTCGTCGCTCGAAATAAACATAGGCGGCGACACCAACGGATCCATCGTCGCCGTCGGCCCGTCCGCCCAAGTAGGGACGCCCGGACAGGACGCCCTCGCGATCAATTACAATTCCGGAACCACGCTGTACTATCTTTCGAGCGTCGGCGCGGAAGGAACGATTAACGGCAACATAAACGTAAACGTCGCAAACGGCAGCTTCAACAATCAAACCGCCTCCCCCGCAATAACGGAGGCCTTAATCGGCACCGCCTACGGGCAGTCGTCCGCCGCGATAGACGGGAACGTCAATGTTTCCATCACAAACGGCGAATTTTACGGAAACGTATTCGGCGGCGGCGGCGCGACCGTAAGGGGCGACACGAACCTCGTAATCTCGGGCGGCACATTCAAAGCCGAAGACGGCGTGTTCGCCGGAAATTCGTGGGGCGGCGTCACGGAAGGCAACTCGTATTTCAAAATCACAGGCGGCGACTTCTCCGAAGCGAATGTTTACGCCGGCAACCACAGGACGGGGTCGTCCTTCTCCCAGAATGTCATAAAGGGAAACGCGAGCCTCGTCGTGGAGGGCGGAACTTTTAGAAACCTCAACGGCGGCAGCACCGACGGATTTTTGGGCTCTTACCGCCTTGCTGGAAAAATTGAGGGCAATGCGTCCATCGTCATCAGGGCAAACGACAATATCGTCATAAACGGCGACATCAACGCGTCGTCTGGCTTCGTTGACGGAAACGCGGAAGTCGCATTCGTCGGCGACGCAAGCAAGTTGACGTTTGCGGGCGACGTAAATGCGACTTCGGCGTCGGGAAACAACGGCGCCCTCGGCGGGAAGGCGTCCATAAAAATCGGAACCGCGGAAGAGGCGTTCACGGGCGGCTTCAACGCAAAAATAAACGACGGCTTCGCGAGCCTCGAAGTCTCCAACGCGGACACGGAGGTGAACTTCGCCAACGCCTTCAACGTCGAAAGCCTTTCGGTTGAGAGCGGCGCGAAAATCGGGCTCGCCGAGGGCACGTCCTTTGAAAAGTTCAGCATAGTCTTCGACGGGGAATTTTCCGGCGGAGAAACGATAGACTACGCGGACGTGCTCGCCGACGCCGAAACCCAGACCGTCGTGCTGAGCGCAATCGAAAGCGGGGCGCAATTCACCGTTTTCGGCGGCGATCAGGAGTGGTCTACCGTATTCGACAACGGACAGTTCACAGTCGGCGCGGCAATTCCCGAACCCGCCGAATTCGCGGCATTCCTCGGAATATCGGCCATACTCTTCGCCGCGGCGCGCAGGCGCTAGGCGCAACCGAAAAAAAACGAAAGGCGGCTTCCGAATGCGGGCCGCCTTTTTTTTGCGCCGCGCAAGGGGAAATTTTTTTCAATAAGGCGGCGCGTTTACATAAAAAACGGCTCTCCTGACGCGCCGCGGGCTTGCAATGCGCCAAGCGGGGCGCAAAAATTCTGCCGCGCCGGAAGAAAAAATTTTTCTCCGACGCCGCAAAAAAACGGGCGGAGCGGGAAAAATTTCAACGCTTCCGCGCGGCGGGAGGGCGCGAGGCGCGCATTTGACCGCCCGCCGAATGCGCCCTTACCCGCCCGAGCCAAACGAAACGTCGTAGTCTTTCCACACCGGATCCAGCCCGCGCGCGCGCAGGGCGGCGGCGAACTCCTCCGGAGTGCGGGAGTCGTCAATGTGGAACTGTTCCCCGCTGTCAGCCCTGTCGGCGTATCCTCCCGGCTTGGTGCTGCTGAACGCGCTCATCTGCGTGACGCCCAGGCCCATCACCCCGTCGCGGAATTTGCGGCTCTCGCGGGTGGATACGACTATCGCGAGCCTCGGCAGAAACATGCGCAGCGCGCAGATTATCTGGACGGTCTGCCGGTCGGTGGGAATATTGCCGGGAGCGGGAATGTAGCCGCTCGCCGCCGGCCGCATGCGCGGCAGTGACACCGAAATCTGGCTCCGCCACGCGCGCTTGAAGAGGAATTTTGCGTGCAGGGCGACGGCGAGTATTTCAAAGCGCCATTCGTTCACGCCCAACAGGGGGCCGAGGCCGAGCTTGCGCATTCCCGCCTCCGCGCCGCGCTCGGGGGTTCCGAGCCTCCACCAGAACACGGATTTCGGGCCCGACGGGTGTAGGGTCGGATAAACCTTTTCGTCGTACGTCTCCTGAAATACGGTCAAACCCTCGCAGCCGGCGCCGACGTATTTTTTGTAGTCGACAACCCGCGACGGAGCGATTTCTATGGAAACCGAAGGCATTATGGAGCGCGCAAGGCGTATTATCTCCTCCATATATCCGGACGAAACGAGCTTCGGGTTCTCGCCCGCCACAAGCAGCACGCTGCGGAAGCCGAGGCCGCGAATAGCCGAGAGTTCGCGCCCGACCTCCTGCGCCGTGAGAGTCCGACGCTCTATGTCGTGGCGGCGCGCAAACCCGCAATAGGCGCAGTTGTTCACGCACTCGTTGCCCACGTAAAGCGGCGCGAAAAGGCGCATGGCGCGCCCGAAATATTTTGAGGTTATCGACGCCGAAATGCGCGCCATATCTTCAAGCTCCGCCTCCGCCGCCGGAGATATGAGGGCGGCGAGGTCTTCGAGCGAATCCGCCCTGCCCTTCGCCACCGCCGCGCGCGCGGTTTCGGCGGGGCAGTTTCTGGAATACTCCGCAAGCGAGTGCAAATCGCGCGAGCGCAGCTCTTCGAGAAATGTCGCTTTCATGGCTATTCGTCGAGAAAGCCCGTGAGCGGGCTCGTTGCGCTCGCGCGGGAGAGCCTCGCCGCGGCTCCGGAAAGGCGCGCAGC
>CAJMOT010000117.1 GCA_905214995.1 uncultured bacterium
CGGTGGCCAGCGCCCCCATCAGAACCTGCCCCTCCGCGCCCGTGTTCCAGAAACGCATTTTGAAGGCCGGAGCCAGCGCGATGCCGATCAGCAGGAGAGAGGCGAGGTCGCGCATCGCCCATGAAAAGCGCATGGACGTGCTGAACGTGCCCTGAATCATCGCCTTGTAAACGTCGATCGGGTTCAGCCCGGTCACAAAGAAGATGAACAGCGCATCCGCCACCAAGGCGAGCGCGACGGCGGCGAGCGCGCTTCGGATTGAAACTGTGCTGAAAAGCTTTATCATTGTCTTGCGGCGCGCTTTTCGAAAAATCTTCTCAAAGCCGAGATGTACGGCTTGTCGGTAAAGGTTTCGAGAAGGTCGATTTTGGAGCGCGCGAGCGCGCGCTTGAATTTTTTCATGCGCTCCGAATTTATCTCTTCGTACTTGGCGCACACGGCGGGATTGTTGGTGTCGAGCGCGACGATTTCGCCCGTTTCGCCGTCTTCGAGGGTGACGGAGCCCAGGCCGCGCGGCATGGAGAGCTCGCGCGGGTCGGAGAGCGAAAAGCACACGAGGTCGTGGCGGCGGTTTGCGAGGTCGAGCGACTTGAACACCGTGTCGGAAAGCTTTTCGTCGGGGTCGGGCAGCCTGCCGTCCGGTCCCTGCAAGAAGTCGCTTATGAGGACGACTATCGCCCTGCGCTTCAAAATGCGGTTGATTTCGTCGAGCGCGGCCGCGATGTCGGTGCCCGCCTTTTGAGGCTTCCAGACGAGTATGTCGCGTATGAGCCTGAGTATGTGCCTGCGCCCCTTGCGCGGCGGAATTATGTGCTCCACGCCCTCTGTGAACAGGGCGAGCCCGACCTTGTCGCCGTTGCGCGCCGCCGAAAACGCGAGCGTGCTGGCGAGCTCCGCGGCGAGCTCGCGCTTGGAGAGTTCCCCGCTGCCGAACTGGCCGCTCGCCGAGAGGTCTACGGCTATCATCATGGTCAGCTCGCGCTCCTCGCGGTACTTTTTGACGTGCGCCTTGCCGGTGCGCGCGGTGACGTTCCAGTCGATGGTCCGTATTTCGTCGCCCGGCTCGTATTCGCGCGCCTCCTCAAAGTCCATGCCGCGCCCCTTGAAGAGGCTGTGGTACGCGCCCGCGAGCGCGTCGCTGACGTGCCGGTTGGTGCGGATTTCTATTTGCCGCACCTTTTTGAGCATATCTGTAAGCTTGTCGCCCATCGGAAACTTTTCGGATTACGGTACGGCGACTTTCCCGAGCACGCTTTCGACGATGTTCTCGCTCGAAATGCTTTCAGCCTCCGCCTCATAGGAGACGATGATCCTGTGGCGGAGAACGTCGGGGGAGATGTCTTTCACGTCCTGCGGGACGACGTATCCGCGCCCTTCGAGGAAGGCGCGCGCCTTCGCGGCGAGCGCGAGCGCGATGGTCGCCCTGGGGCTGGCGCCGAACTGTATCATGTTTTCAAGATTTTTGAGGCCGTATTTTTCGGGCTCCCGCGTGGCGAACACTATGTCGACGATGTAGTCCTTTATCTTGTCGTCGAGATAGATTTCGTCGACCACCTCGCGCGCCGAGAGGATCTGGGCGGGGTTGACCACGGTGTTGACGCTCTCCCCGACCTTTGTTTTCGCCATGAGGTCGAGGATTATGCGCTCCTCCTTCTTGTCGGGGTAGCCGATTTTGAGCTTGAGCATGAAGCGGTCAACTTGCGCTTCGGGGAGCTGATAGGTGCCCTCCTGGTCTATCGGGTTTTGGGTGGCTAGCACGAGGAACGGCTCCGGCAGGGCGAAAGTTTCGCCGCCTATGGTGACCTGGCGCTCCTGCATGGCCTCCAAAAGCGCGCTCTGGACTTTCGCAGGCGCCCTGTTGATTTCGTCGGCGAGCACGATGTTCGCGAAAATCGGGCCCTTTTGCGTCAGAAATTCGCCCTTTTGCTGGTTGTAAATGAGGGTTCCGACGATGTCGGCGGGCAGGAGGTCGGGAGTGAACTGGATTCTGCTGAATTTTGAATCCATGGCCGAGGCCATCGTTTTGACCGCGAGGGTCTTCGCGAGGCCCGGGACGCCTTCGAGAAGGACGTGCCCGTTTGCGAGTATGCCTATCAGAAGGCGGTCGACCAGATATTTCTGCCCGACTATTACCTTGCCGATTTCCTGTTTAAGCAAAGAGGTCCACTCGTAGGCGGACTTTACCTTGTCGTTGATTTGGGTTAGGTTTGTGCTCATTTTTACGGTGTATTTTAAAGTTGCAAAACGCCCCGCCGCGCTCCGGAAGGGCGCGCGGAAATTTTTTATCGCCGCCCGCAGGGATATAAGACAAAGCGGCTGCGGCAAAGTTCATTTTTTCGGAAGCGTTCCGGCGCGCTAAGGCTCTTTCGCCCCAACCGTGCGGACATGCTCGAAAACGATTTTCGGGCGGCGGTCGCCGCCGCGCCGCGCGGAAGCGGAATACGCCCTATTTTTGCCGTTATTTTCATCTTTCTCAATATCGGCGTCCGGCGGGCAAGATAAAGGGGAATCGTACCGAATTTCCGATTCTTCTATGTATTTGCGCATTCCGTCCGAAGTGTAGAGGAATTTTTCGAGCTCCGCGCGCATTTTTTCCGGCGGAAGCTTTTTTATATCGGCGAAGGCGTCGTCCGATCCGGCGCTTTTTTCGCTCCCGCCATTATTTCCGCCTTCCGTTTCCCGAGGGGGCTTTTGCCGTCCGCCGGAATCCGGGTTCCCCGCGTATTCGGGTGATTTTTCCGAATCGCCGCTCTCGGTGGAATCTCCGGCGTCCCCGTAGGAATCCGCCGAGTGGAATATCGCGCCGCGTTCGCCGCTCTCCTGTTTCAGTATTATCGCGAAATTCTCGATTTTATCGAGGTGCGAATGTATGTCGGAATGCAGCTTTTGCGCGGAGTTTACGCCGTAGGCAAAATTCAGGAAATCCGTGAGCTCCCTCGACTCGAATTCTATCTTGTCTCCGTCTTCGTACTCGTTGCGCCCGATGTCGAGCTCGATCGTTCCGAGCTTGAATACCCCGGCCATGTCTATGCGCCCGTCTATGGGGTCGTGCTTGGGCGCGGGGGCGTCGTTTTTCCCGTCCCAGGACACCCTGAAAGCCTTGGAGTTGGGTTCAAAAGCGGGGTCGTCGACGATTCCTAGCACGGATATTCTTATAATGTTTTTTTCATCGGGCGCCTTTTCTTCGCCGGCTTCCGGCTCGATATTCGGGGCGTATTCGATTGCGGAATTTGCGGCGGGGCCCGCAGGTGGCGTTTCCGGAGGCTTTGCGGCTTCTTCACGGCGGGGCCGGCTCTTTTTGTCTTTTTCCTTCGGCGCTACTTCCCCATTCTCCGCGGAAAACAGCGGGAGGTCTTTTATATAGAGCGAGAGCGACGCCGATATGATTTTGTCCGTGCGCTCGTCGAGCCCCGCGTCTATTCCGCGGGCGGTGAAGGGGAGGTAGGCAATCGCCCTCTCCGACTTGAACCTTGAAACCGCGAGGACTTTGGAGGATGAAAATTCTTCGGATTTGGCCGCCTCGAATATGAACGTGTCGGAGCGATCCGCCGGCAAGTCCGTCGCGCGCGCCGCATTTCCCGAAAACGCCAGCGCGCAAGCGGCCGCGACGACTGCCAATCTCCCTTTCATCAATGCGGATTTAACATAAAAATCGCGCCCGTGTCCACAATAATCGGGCGGCGCGCCGGCTGCCCAAAATTTCGCGGAAACGATTGCGGGGGAATACGGAGAGAGGGAAGGGGTAACCGCAAAAAAATCCGCCCGCGCGAAACGCGGGCGGATCTGGCGCTTTTCAAATTTTTTCTCAGGCGCTCTTCGAGAGCTTGGCCGGAGCTTCAACCACCTTGCGCTTTATGCGCTCGAGCCTGTGGCGTCGGCGGATTTTCCTGGCGAGCTTTACCAGAAGCTCGTCGATGGACTTGTACATGTCGTCGCTTGCGACGCTGACTACCATATCGGGGCCCTGGATTTCGAGGCGGCCTTTCGCCGTAAACTCGTTGTGGTGGTGTTTGTTGGGCTGGTACGCGAGCTCCACCCTCAGCCTTATGATGCGGTCGTCGTGAACGAAGAGCTTCTGCATTTTATTCACGACGTTTTCTTTTAGCGCATCTGTGAGTTCGAGGTTTTGTCCCGATATGATGATTTCGTTGTCGCTCATGTTTTCCTTCTTTCGGTTTTTGTTTTTGGAAGACCCGCCCGCGGAAATCCGGAGGCGGAGCCGCCCGCTTTAAGTCGCAAATTTTATATCGTCGCCTTTCGCGTTTTTGTTAAGCGCCCTTTTTTCGCCCGCGCGCCCGATTCCATTATAGAGAACTTCGCTTCCGCAGCCGCATTCCAAAAATTTTGAAATTTTTTGATTAGTTTCTTGGAAATGTCTCCCGAAGCGTTTACAAAATAGAAAAAAAATTTTTCAAAGGCAAGCCGAAATATGAACACTCCGGACAGGGCAGCGGCGGCGGAACTTGCAAAATACGACGCCGTTTTTGTGACGGGCGGATCCTCCGGCATAGGCGAGGCTTTTTTGCGGGGCGCGCTCGAGCATTCCCGCGCGCGGGTCTTCAACATTTCAAGGAGCGCGCCCTCCGCAGGGCTTTCGGAAATCAGGGAATTCGTCCACATTCCGTGCGACCTCTCGGACGCCTCCGCCCTCGATTCGCTTTCCGCCCGCGTGCGGGGGGAAATTTCCGCACTCGGAACCTCCAGGCCTCCGCGCGTGCTGTTGGTAAACAACGCCGGGTTCGGGCTGTACGGGGAATTCCCGTCGCCGGACGTTTCGAGAAACATGGAGATGATTCGCCTCAACGTCTCGGCTCTCACGCGGCTTTGCGCCGAATTTCTGCCCGCGGTAAAGGCGGGCGGGGGTTCCATAATAAACGTGTCGAGTCTGGCGGCTTTCGAGCCGTGCCCGGCGCTCGGGGTTTACGCGGCGACCAAGGCGTACGTGAAGAGCTTTTCGCTGTCGCTTTCCTACGAGCTCGGCAAGCATGGATGCAAATGCCTCTGCGTTTGCCCGGGGCCGACTTCGAGCAACTTTTTCAGGGCGGCGGGCTTTGACGAGCCCCCTCTTGCGGGCGGATACGGGCACGAGCCCGCGGAGGTCGCCGCAGCCTCTTATTCCGCTTTGGCGAAGGGGCGCGCGATTGTCGTGGTCGGGTTTTGGAATTCGGCGGTGGCGCTCCTGGCGCGCATTGCGCCAACGCGGCTTTTGCTCGAAATTTCCGGTCGGGCGCTGGAGCGCGTCCGCCGCCCGCGCCGCGCCGGAAAGCCAACTTGAATGTTGCATTCGCGCCGCCTTTGTGATTTTGTCAAAACGGTTTTTTATGATGAAATTCACCGAAAAAATCAAAAATCCAAACGCCAAGCCGCACAATATCGCGCTCGGGTTGGCGTATATTGCCGTCTTCGGCGCGATGCTCGCATATTCGCTTTATTGGCACTTTTTTGCGCGCGCAGATTCCCTTTGATCCATTTCTTCACATGAAAACTTTTAATAAGGCGGCGGTAATCGGCGCGGGCGCGTGGGGTACGGCCCTGTCGATAATCCTCTCAAAAAATTTCGGCGAAGTGTCCGTATGGGCGCGCGAAGGCGAAATAGTGGATTCCGTGGCGGCCTCGCGGGAAAACTCCGTGTTTCTGCCCGGCGTGAAGATTCCGGAAAACGTCGGGTTTTCCGGAGACGCCGAGCGGGTTCTCAAAGGCGCGCAGATAGTCGTGTGGGTGGTGCCGATAAAATATCTCTCCGCCACCGCCGAGGCTTTCGCCCCGCACGTCGGGGAAGGCGCGATAATGGTGAACGCCGGCAAGGGAATTGAAGTCGGGACATGGCGCAGGCCGTCGGAAATTCTCGAAGCCGCAGTAAAACAGGCTTCGAGCGTGGGTTCCATAATGGGCCCGAACATCGCCTACGAAGTCGCCCAAGACAAGTACGCGGAGGACATAGTCGCCCTCACTTCCCACTCCGACTCCGTGCTTGCGGCAAGCGCCTTTTCAACCCCGTCTTTCATAGTGCGCCCGTCGGACGACGTCGTGGGCGTTGAGATCGGGGCGGCGCTGAAAAACATCGTGGCGTTAGCTGCGGGATTCTGCGACGGCATGAATCTCGGAGCCAACACCAAGGCTGTCGTTATGGCGCGCGGATTTCAGGAAATATACCGCGCCGCCGCCTCTCTCGGGGCGTGGAGCGACTCTTTCGTAAAGGAGTCCGCCATTCTCGGCGACGTCCTAACCACCTGCATAAGCCCCGATTCTCGCAACCGCACCACGGGCGAACACCTCGGGCGCGGCCTGAGCGTTCCGGAAGCCTTGAAACTTTTGAAGGGCAGGGTTTGCGCCGGTTTGGAGACTATACAAATTTGCAGGATGTTCGAGAAGCTCAACGTCAAGCTGCCGATAATGACTGCGCTCTGCGACCTTTCGGAGGGAAAAATCGACCGTCACGAGTGCCTTGCGCACATTCTCCGCCGCTGATGGCGGGGCG
>CAJMOT010000118.1 GCA_905214995.1 uncultured bacterium
CCCGCGGCTGTCGCCGCCGCCTTCGGCGCGCTCGCCCTCGGCATTGCCGCGCTGAAACGGAGGAAGGGATAGTTTGGGATATGAGGGAGGGGTCTATACGCCCCCTCATACGCTCTCGCAGGGCGGCAGTGCCGCTTCTATTGAAAGTGCAAAGCCCCCTTGCGGCGATTGCTTCGCAATTCCCCTATTCCCCCTTGTGCCTGCGGGGAAAAAGCGATTAAAAAGGAATTTTTTAAAGGATTGGCCGGATATCGAACAAAAACCGAACCCCGAGTTTCATTAGCCGTTTATTTGATTGCGCGCAGCGCAAATGCGAATAAACGGCTTCTCTCTTCCGCAACGGCTCCGCTGCTGCGATGTTGATTGAAGTTTACTGTGTTCCGAATTTGAAGAGTGCGAATTAAAGCGAAGGGAATTTTTGCAACCGTCAAATTTGCGCCTTGCATGGAAATTTTTGCGCGCATTCCGCAGGTTTATTAATTTTAATCCCGCAGAGTGCGGTAAGCAAGATACGTCACAAAAAATGAAACGAGCGTGCAAAGCAGCACCCACTCGAAAAATCCGGCATACCCGAGGAACTCTTGAACAGCCCCGCTGAAAAACCCGGGCGCCATTATGCCGAGCGCCATAAACGACGTGTATATCGCGTAGGCCGACGTCTTGTTTTCCCCCTCGGAAGCGCGCATGAGATACACCATATAACCCGCGAATCCGAAGCCGTACCCGAACTGCTCAAAACATATCAGCGACGCAATTTCCGCGAGCGATTCCGGCAGCGCATGCGCCATGTAAACGTAGATTGCATTCGGCGCGTTCATCGCTATCGCCATCGGGAAAAGCGCCCTTTTCAAACCCGTTTTCGATACCAAAATTCCGCCGAGCACGCCCCCGCAAAGAAGGGCCGCCGGCGACGCCGCGCCGTACACCAAGCCTATGCTTTCGAGCGGCAGCCCGAGCCCCCCGAGCTCGCGGCCGTGGTAGAGAAACGGCTGGACGATTTTCAAAAGCTGCGCCTCCGCAAATCTGTAAAACAGCACGAACGCGAGAATCGAAACTACGCCCTTGCGCGCGAAAAATTCCGCGAAAGCCTTCCGCATATTTGCCGCTACCAGACGCGCGGAGGAACCGGCGCGCCTGGCGTCGGAAGCCGGAGCGGGCAAAACCCTTGAAAAATACGCCGCCGACATCGCCGCTATCGCCGCGCACAGAAGAAACGCCACCGCCCATCCGCCCGCGGCGGAGTCGAAGAAATCCCTGCATCTGCCCGCTATGACGAGCGTCGCGCCCTGCCCGAACAAAACCGCCGCCCTGTAAAAGGCGTTGCGTATGCCTACGAAAAACGACTGCGACTTTTCGTCGAGCGCGAGCATGTAGAAGCCGTCGGCGGCGATGTCGAAAGTCGCCGACGCGAACCCGAGCGTCCAAAACATCAACGCGCTCGCGGCTATCCACCGCGGCATGAAACCCGCCGCGGCAAGCCCCGCAAAACACGCCGCAAAAACCGCCGAGCAGAACAGAATCCACCTGCGCTTGGAAGACACAGAATCGACGAACGGCCCCCACAGCCCCTTCAAAAACCACGGGAGATACAGCCCGCTTGTGAGCATCGCCGCCTGCGCGTTGCCCACGCCCATTGACATGTAGTAGCCGACGGAGAGCGAGGCTACCACCGCGTTCGGCAGGCCTTCTATAAAATAAAGCGGGGGCACCCAGGCCCAGTGCGAACGGGTTTTCTGCATAAATTTAGGAGTCCGCCGGCGCGCGGTTCGCGTCCGGAAAAATAAAAAAGCCGCTCCGAATCCGCCGGACCGGCAAAATGGGAACCCCCGGAATTGCCGTCTTGCCGGGTTGGTTTCGCAGCCTCCAAAAGAAGAGGTGGGCGCTTCCGCCGCGGCTTCTGTCTTCCGCAATCGAAGGCGGCCTGACATCCGCCGCAACCGGGTCGAGCTCCCGTATTATTGTCATTAAGGCGGGGAACCGGTAGGGCAGTCTCGAACATTCCAGAGGTTCTGCAAGTTTTATCCCACGCGCGCGCGCATTTTGCAACAAAATTTTTAAAGCGCATTTCAAGCCCTCCCGAATTTAACCGCCGGCGGAAACGGAAAGGGGACGCCACCCCGCCCCCCAATATTCCGAAACCCCGCGGCGCTTTCCTCCCGAGCGCTTCGCAAGCTCTTTTGAAGAGGTTTCCGCGCTGAACGCTCCCGCCCGCCTATGCGAAGTCTTCAAATGGCAAAACTCCGTAAAATTTCCCGATTTGAAAAGGGAAAACCGCAGGCCGGACTGTGGAGAAACCCCGGGAAGCTCCGAATTTTGGTTTTGCAATCGCGTCTGTACCCGCGCAAAATGGGCGAATGTTAAAGAAGATTTCGCAGGCCCGCCGAAAGCTCGGGGGATTTTGGCCGCTGTTGCTGTGGCTGCCCGCATTATGGGTTGGAAAGACGGTCTTTCTCGCCGCAGCCGGAATGCTCGCCGACGCCCAAAAGTTTTTCGAGTTCGACCCCAACGCGCCGGAGAGTTCCATAGACGGCATCCTGTACCGCTCGACGGCGTATTGCGTATTTTTTATCCCAACCTTCGCCTACGCGCTTTTCGTGCGCTTTGCATCTTCGCGCGAAACGCGCTTTGAAAAGCTCGCGTTTTCGCTTCCGCTGGCGGCGCTCTTCGCGGCGGAAGGGGTTATCGCCCTAAGCGTTGCATTCGCAACGGCCGACGCCGCGCGCGCAATCGGCTGGGGAACCGGTTTCGCTGCGGCGCTGTGCGCGGAAATGGCCGCACTGTTCGGGGGAATGTGGCTATTCAGGCTCTACGCGAATCCGCGCAACTCCGGCTTTGCGGCGTCCCTCGGATTTTTGTGCGTCGGCGGGGCGCTCGCGTCTCTGTTTGCCGCCGCGTACCTCGACGGGTTTTGGGCGCACGCCTATCTGATTTTCGCGTCAGTCGCGGGTGCGGCATTCGCGGCGGACATCTCGTTCAGGGGAATGACGTACAAAATTCTCGCCCGCGCATTTCGAGCGGAATAGGGGCGCGCGTTTTGAGCGGTCAAAAACCGCAAGGGAAATTTACCTATTCCCCGCCAACCCGCTAACGCGCGCGGTAGAGCTTGTGCATCTGCCAGCCGACCCTCCATCGCCCCCCGCGCGATACCGCAAATTCGCAGAGCGCCCCGAGCAGCCTTTCGTCCCCCGACCGCGACCACTCCGGATGCAGCCAAAACGCCTTCGCCCTTCCCGCCTCCTCCGCGAGCCTTTCGCAGTCCGAGAGCTCCCGCGGGTCGGAAATTATGAATTTGAGCTCGTCCGCCCGCGCGAGCGAGTCCGCGCGCGGCGGGCAAAACAGCTTCGGGCTGAGCGCGACCCACGCGAAATTCGCCCCGCGCCCCTCGGGTATGGGAAGCGTTCCGGAGGTTTCGAGATGCGCGGAAACAGAGCGCGCAGAAAGCTCGCGCAGAAGCGGGCGGAGGTCGTAAAGGCACGGCTCCCCGCCGGTGACGACCGCGATTTCCGCGCCGGACTCCAGAGCGGCGCCGGCGATTTCCCGCGCCGAGAGGATTTCAGACGCCGCGCCCTCCCACGCGCTTTTGCTGTCGCACCATCCGCACTTCACGTTGCAGCCGAAAAGCCGTATGAAATACGCCCTCCGGCCCGAATGGATTCCCTCGCCCTGAAAGGACAGGAATTTTTCGGCTATCGCAAACCCGCCCATGGAAACGAAAAAGAGCTTAGCGCGAGAACGCCGCGGAGTTCTTTTTGTCCTCGCTGACCTCGACGCTCACCACGAACGCGCGGGAGCCGGTCTCGCGCCGGACGAGCGCGTCGAACACTCCGAAGAGCTCGCGCGCGAGCCCCTCGCACGAGCACTCGTCGCAATAGTAAACCTTCCACGCCTCGGGGGCCGCGGCGACGAGCTTCCGGGCGAGCGGGTCGCCCCTCGAAAGCGCGCAGGCGTGGTCGAGGTTTTCCTCTATCCAAGCCTTCAAAAACTTCAGCTTCCCGAAGTCCACCACAAACCCGTTCTCGTCGGTGCGCTCGCAGCCGAATGTCACGCGGATGTCCCAGTTGTGGCCGTGGACGAATGAGCAGTGGCCGTCGTGCAGGTGCTGGCGGTGCGCGAACGGCACGTCGAAATACGTTTTCGTGCAGGTGAGCGTCACTTTGAAATTTCCCCGAAAAACTTTTTGTAATATGCGGTTCCCCTCTCGACCATCGCGAGCGAAAACCCCTCGTTGGGCGCGTGCAGGTTGTCGTCGGGCGAGAAGAGGCCGGCCATCACGCAGTCGAGGCCAGTCCGCCGCTTTATCGCCGATATGAGAGGAATGCTCGCGCCCTCGCGCAGGTACAGCGGCGGATTGCCGAAAACCTCTTCCGCGCACTTGTCAACCGCGGCGAACGCCTTTGAGAGCCTCATTCCCCGCTCCCCGCGCGGCTCGGCCTTCGGATCCACGAAATAGGCGTTGCCGGACGAATCGTTGTCTATAAACGAAAGCTTTACGCCCTTCGGGCACCTGTCGAGCATGGCGTATTTCACCGCCGCCAAAGCCCTGTCGGTGTCCTGCCCCGCGACCGTGCGGCAGGATATTTTGCAAAAGCATTCGGAGGGTATGATCGACTTCAACCCCTCGCCCTGATAGCCCCCTCCGGCGCCCGAAAATTCAAGGGTAGGCAGAACGCGCATCGCCTCCGGAACGGAATAGCCCTTCTGGGCGGCGAGGAAGTCGAGCCCAAGCTGCGCTTTTATGCCGGACTCGTCGAACGGGCTCGCGGCAATCTGCCCCCTCTCCCAGTCGGAGAGCTCCGGCAGCTCTTCGTAAAATTCCGGCACGTTCACCAACCCGTCGGGGGTATGGAGCGACGCGCAAACCTCGAACATCGCGCGGAGAGGGTTGTAAACCGCCCCTCCGAACATTCCCGAATGGACGTCGGTGTTCGGCCCCCTGAACACGGCTTCGAACCCGCCCATTCCGCGCAGGCCGATAGTCACGATTATCCGGTTTTCGGAGGCGGCGGAAGTGTCGCTCAAAACCATGTAGTCGTATTGAGAAAACAGCTCCGGACGTGTTTCTACGAGCTTTGAAATCCCGCCGCTGCCGATTTCCTCCTCGCCCTCAACGGCGATTCCGAAGTCTACGTCGGCGTCCGGATTTTCGGACAGAAATTCGGCAATCCCCCCCAGCAGGCAGGAAAACGGCCCCTTGTTGTCGGCGGTTCCGCGCCCCCAGATTTTTCCGTCCCGCACCGTCGGCTCAAAAGGCGGAGTTTTCCATTTGCCGAGCGGATCGGCGGGCTGGACGTCGTAGTGCCCGTAGCAGAGCACGCGCGCCTTCGGCCTGCCCGACGCGCAGTTTCTGCGGGCGAATACGACGGGGTTCCCTCCGGTCTCCATGAGCTCGGAATCAAAGCCGAGCCCCGCCAAAGTCCGCGAGAGAAATTCGGCGCATTCGCGCGCGCAGGCGGCTTTCGAAGAGTCCGCCGATACGCTTTCAAATTTCACGAGTTTGGATATTAGGCCGAGCGTGTCGAATTTCATCGCATTATATAATAGTATACCGCGGAAAAAACCGCCGCCTGCGCCGCGCAAAACGACGCGCCGAGCGCGAGAGACTTCCTCCATTCAAGCCCGAACGCAAAGCGGCAAACAAAGAGCGGAAGCGCCAGAAACGCCGCCATGCCGATTTTCTCCCACAGAGGCGGGATAGGGAGACCCGCGGGGATTATCCACACCGCCGACGCGCAAAAGAGCGAGACCGCGAACGAATCGCAAAACCCGAACCGCCCCGATGCGGAAAAGTAGAGGGCTGCCAACCACATGCCAAACCCGCCCGCAAACGCCGCCGCGAGCGAAACCGCCATATGTCCGGCGAACTTGAGCTCGCCGTAATACGGCAGAAAATCTGCGGCGCCGGCATTCATTCCATAATTTCGGCCCGTCCCGCAGCGGCGGCGGGGCTCCCAAATTTAAGAGCCCGCAATCAGCGGCCCTCGAACATGCGCATGTTCTTGGCTATGGCGTTGAATATCTGTTGGCTCTTCATGAGATTGCCGTCGCCGTAGTCGATTGAAACCTCCACTTCGTCGTTCGGAAGCTGTTTGAGCGACACCACGATTTTTATGTCCAGCTCGGCGCGCGCATATATCAGCCACGAGTTGTCGCCGGGGATCTGCCCGACGCGGAAATATTTGAGGTCGCGCTCGAGGGCGATGTTTGCGGACTTGAACGCCGAATTGATATTGCCCGCAAGCTTTCCGGTGAACGAACCCGAAATTTCGTCATAGGAGGCCATCGGGAACGCGCGCGAATCCACCACGACATTCGTGGTGCAGGCGCCGGCAAAAAGCGCCGCTACGGAAATTGCCATCAAGGATATTCTTCTCATAATGGCGCAATATCGTATAATAATTCCGATTATGCAACCAAAAAAGGCGCAG
>CAJMOT010000119.1 GCA_905214995.1 uncultured bacterium
AGGCGAGCTTCTCTCCGCCGAACGCGCAGACGCGCAAGCCGGGCTTTTCGGCGAGCGCGCCGGCGACCATGCGCGCGGCCTGCTCGTCGCCCGAGTGCTCTCCCGCAATCACGAGCAGGTCGCAACCTCCCCCCTTCGGCGGGGGAAAGTCGAAAGAGCGCATTTTCAGCACGTCGGGCTTCATCGCGGGTTCCCGGTGAAATCCGTCAGGCGGCTACTTTTGAAAGGCCCTTATCTGGCGTGTGATTTCGAGCGCGACTTCGAGCGCGCTCATGCCGAGAACGGCGTCGACCTTCGGGCGGCGCTTGTTGATCACGCAGTCGGCGAAGCTCGCGAGCTCTATTTTCAGCGGTTCGCTCTTTTCTATCGGAACCTCCTCGGGGACGATTTCCGCGCAGTCCTTGACGCGTATGACATGCCCCTTCTGGTTGAGGAAGTCGAGCGACATGTACATGCCCTCCTGAAAAATGCGTATGTCGCGCAGCTTTTTGAGGCTTACGCGGCTGACGTTGAGGTTGGCGACGCACCCGTTTTCAAAGGCGATGCGCGCGTTTGCGATGTCCTCGCTGCGGCTGAGCACGCCCACGCCCACGGCCTCTATGCGCGACACATGGGAATTCGCGAGCTTGAGGACGACGCCGATGTCGTGTATCATGAGGTCGAGGACGACGCCAACCTCGGTTCCGCGCGGATTGAACGGCGCGAGCCTGTCGGCGGTGATAAAGCGCGGGCTGCGGACGCGCTCCTCCATGAACTTCATCACGGGGTTGAAATGCTCTATGTGGCCAACCTGCACGACGAGGTTTTTGGACCTTGCGACCTCCACGATTTTTTCGGCGTCGGCAATCGACGTGCAAATCGGCTTTTCTATGAGCAGGTCGCAATTTTTTTCGAAGAGCTCCATGGCGACCTCCGTGTGCCTGTCGGTCGGAACCGCGACGCTTACGGCGTGGCACGCCTCGCCGAGCTCCGCCGCCGAGCCGAACGCGCGGCAGCCGAACCTGTCGGCGATTTCCCTCGCCCTCGCGGGGTCGGCGTCGCAAACCCCCACGAGCTCGGTGGTTTCGAGCTCCGAATATATGCGGGCGTGGTGCTGTCCGAGATAGCCGACGCCCACTACTCCGCACTTCAACTTTTCGCCATTGTTCATACTCCCGCCACACTACCGCGCCCAAGCGCGATTACAAGCAAATACTCGCCCCATGCGGCGCGCGGGCAGGCGCGGACAAAAACCGTACCGCGCCAACACGCGGATTTCTCCCTCTAAACATAAAGTCCGCGCCTGCCGCTTTCGCAAGATGTACGCGCAATCGCGCGGCGATTAATATCAGAAAAGTATGGGGCCGCAAACGCGCAATACGCGCATACGAGCGCCGCAATGCACGCTATTATAATGGTGTTGCCGTAAAATTTTCCATCGCGCACAAACCTTCGGTTGCGCGCGGCAATATTTACTAAAAAATTTCAGCGTTTGAAAACCGCTTCAAATTCCGCGCATACACGGCGAGCAAAAAAGGCTTCCAATCCGTCCTATGCAATGCGTTCGCGCTTCGCCTTCCCGACTGCGGAAATTTCAAACGCGAAATGGGGACGGCGCGCGGCGCGCAAAATTTATTCGCCCTGCGCCGCGCGGTTGGCGTCGTCGATTTCCGAGACTTTTTCGCGCGCGGTTTCGAGAAACCCCCGCAGCTCTTCAAAGCCGTCTGCAAAATTCGCGTCGAGCCATGCGTCCGCCATTGCGCACGCCATTGATTCGCCCACAATCATTGAGCCCATCGAAATGACGTTGGCGTCGTTTATCGCCTTTGCCTTTTGCGCGGCGAAAACGGATTCCACGCACACGGCGCGGACGCCGCGGATTTTGTTGGCAACAAGCGCCATTCCCGCGCCCGTCCCGCAAAATAAAACCGCCCCGTCCGCGCCGCCCGACGCGACCGCTTTCGCGGCGGATTCGGCGACTTCAAAATACGCCTTGCCCGAATATCCGTCGGCGTCGAGGATTTCCGCCCCGCGCCCTCGCAGATGCCGCTCGACCGCCTTTTTCAGATCGTAGGCGAAAGGGTCGGCTCCGAGCGCGATTTTCATTTCGCGTCCCCCTCCCCGCCCTTTTCGCCGAGAATTTCAATCCAGTCGGCCATTATGCGCAGCGCCTCGCGCAGCTGGACGTCGAATGCCGGAGGCTCGTCCGAACCGAGCTCCGATTCGAGATCTCCGGCGGGCGCCGCCGGGTCTCCGTCCTTCCCGGGCTCCTTTTCGCCGTCGGCGTGGGCGTTTTCCTTCGCGCTTTCGAGGAGGATTTCCTCCTTCTTGAAATTGAGTTTGGAAAGCTCCTTTTCCCTCTTTTCCGAAGCGTCTGCGAACGCCTCGTCGTCGGCGAGCTTCTTCTCGCGCTCGGCGAGGTTCACGCTCCAGTCCTTCGTCTTCCAACGCGTCTTGACGCGGTCTATCTGCGAGTTCCAGAAGGCGAATTCGTCCAGCTTTTTCTGGCGCGCTTCCGACTGCTCGGTGAGCTTTTTGATGAGCGCCTCCGCCTGGCCCTCGGGCACGCCGTACCCCCAGACCTCCTCAATTCTGTCGGGCTCGATGCAGTCCCACTTCATGGCGTAGTCTTTGTACTGCTCGCCGATTTCCATATAGTCGTAGGGCGAGGGCAAAACTATGTCGGAATGAACCCCCTTGACCTGTATGGAATCCCCGTTGGGCGCGTACCACTTTTGGACGGTGACCTTTGCCGCGCTCTTCTGTTCGGGATCGAAATTGCCGAGATTGAGCACTGCCTGAACCGTTCCCTTACCGTGGGTGCTCTTGTCGCCGACGACAATCGCGCGCTTGTGGTTTTGGAGCGCGCCCGCGACGATCTCCGTGGCGGAGGCTGACAGTCGGCTGACCATTATGATGAGGGGGCCGTCCCAGACGAGCTTAGGGTCTTCGTCCCACAGGCGTTCCGTCTTGCCCGCGGCGTTGCGCACCTGCACTACGGGCCCGCGCTTTATGAAGAGTCCCGCCAGATCCACCGCCTCGGTGAGGAATCCCCCGCCGTTGCGCCGCAAGTCGAGAATCACGCCCTTGACGCCGAATTTTTTGAGTTTCAGAAGCAGCTCCTCCACGTCCTTCGTGGTGCTGAACCCCTTGGATTCGCCGTTGAATCCGCCCTCGCCGTAGAACGCGGGCAGGTCGATCACGCCCACGGGCAGCGTTTTGTCGCCAACGGGAACCGTGTATATCTCGGCCTTCGCGAGCTTCGTCGTGAGCTTTATTTCGCGGCGGACGAGGGTTATCGTCTTGCGCGCGGACGGATTTGAGGCGGGCTCTATCAGCAGCCGGACTTTCGTGCCGCTCTTGCCGCGTATCATTCTGACCGTATTGCGGAGCTTCATGCCTATCACGTCCACGATTTCGCCGGTCTCCTGCCCCACCCCGAGAATCTTGTCTCCGGGGCTTATCTGCTTGCACTCCTCGGCGGGGCCGCCGGGCATCAGCTCGGAAATCGTGCAATAGCCGTCCTTGTCCTGGAGAAGCGCGCCGATGCCAACGAGCGCGTTGCGCACGGAGATGTCGAACTCTTCGAGATAGTACTCGGACAGGAACGACGAGTGCGGATCGTATAGGCGCGAAAGCGTGTTCAGGTAGATCTCCTGAATTTCCATCGCGTCGGCCTTGCGGTAGTTTTCGATGAGGCGCTCGTACCTGCGCAAAACCTCCTTTTCGGCCTTGGCGAGCTTTTCCTCGAAAGTTTTGGGAGCCTCTTCTTCCTCCTCGACGACCTCGGCAACCTTTTCCGCCTCCGTTTCCGCAGTTGCGGAATCGCCGCCCGCCGCCTCGGCGCCCTTTACTCCGGCGGATTTTTCGGCGGACTTCGCCCCATCCCGCTTTTCGGCGTTTTTTTCGGCGTCGCGCTTCTTGGCGGAATACGAAAGGATTTCGTTTACTATGTCGTATTTCAGCCTGTTTTCCCATAGGCGGTTGGCGGCCTCCCAGTCCTCGGGCCATTCCTCCTTGCTGCGGTCGGGCCTGAAAGTCGCCTTTTCGGAGAAGTCGAAGGGCTTTTTCATTCTCTCCCTTATCCATTCGAGGCGCGCGTCGGCGCGGTCGAGAAACTTGTCGTAAATCGAAAACGCCGGCAGCAGCGTGCCCTGGTGGAGCATCACGTCTATCGAGGGCGAGAAGAAATCCTGAAAATGCTGGACGTCGCCCGCGGTGAAAAACAGCTTGAAGAAGTCGACGTTCTGCATGTATTCGCGTATAAACTCGCGCACGTCGAGCTCCGTAATGGGCATTTTAAGGTAGTGGCCCCGCTCCATGCAGTAGACGAGCCACTTTGTCTCGTTGCGCATTTTGACGGGCGTCTGGAGCTGTACGGGCTTGCGCTTCTGGACGGATTTCGCCGGAGCCGCCTGCGCCTGTTCAGCCGGATATGCCGGCGCGCAGAAAACCGCGGCCGCCGCGAGCGCGAATGCCGCCGACGACAGTTTTATCAAATTCATCATATGTCAAGATTTGTTGAAAAATTGAGCCTTTTCAAATTAAAAATCTCGCGTCGAGCTCACCGCTTCATGGCTTTCCGCGCGTCGGCGAGGGTCTGCCTTTCCCCCTCCGTGAGCGAGGCAAACCCTTCCGAGGTTATTTTGTCGAGGATTCTGTCAACCTCCCTCCCAAGGTCCGAAGAATCGGAAATGTTTACGCGGTAAGAGTATTCGGACGCGCTTTTTGTATTTTTTTCGGATTTTCCGGCGGGAATCTTAAACGAAAGTTTGTCGAGAAACGCGAGCCTCCCGCCCCTTATCGCGCGCGCCGAGAGCAGGCCTGCCGCCATTCCGCCCAAGTGCCCCGCGTACGCTATGTCCGACGCCCCGCCCGAGAGCGTGTAAAGCAGCCCGACGCCCTCCAACGCGGCGGCGATTTTGAGCATAGTCATCGGCTTCACGGAAACCGGCAACACGAAGAACAGCAGGAACGTCACGGGCACGGGCGGATAGAGCGCGCAAAAGCACGCGAACACCGCCATCACCGAGGCCGACGCCCCGACTAGCCCGCCCGGGGAACCGACGGAGAACAGGAGCCACAACGCCGCCCCGGCCAGCCCGCCGCAAAGGTAGACGAACAGAAATTTCCGCGCGCCTATCCACGACTCGAGCGGCTTTCCCATAAAGTAAAGCGCTATCATGTTGAAGGCTATGTGCGCGAGCCCCGCGTGCAGAAACGAATACGTCAACGGCGTCCAGACCCGCCCGGAGGCGAGCCCCGCCCACGAGAGGTCGAAGAGCGAAAAGAATGTCCCGTAGCCGAAAAACCTGTCTGCGAACGCCCCCGCAACCAACGCGGCGACGTTGAAAAATATCAGCGCCTTGACCGCCGAAATATTGCCGAAAAAATCTGCAACCGTGCGCCTTCCGCCGCGGCCGCGCATGTAGTCCCTATCGTAAATCGACATTTTATATATTGATATGAGAAAATCCGGTTATGTTCATTTTTCGCCCAAAATTTCGGAGAGCGCGAGCCCTGCGAGCCGCAGCCCGAAAATCCCCGCCACGACCGCGCAGCTGCCGACGACCTTTCCGCCGCCGCCCGCGTCCGCCGAAACGTGGGAAAACTTCGGCGCGGGCTCGTCGGAAAAAACGCACCGGCACCCGCCGGAATAGTCGAGCGAGCGCAGAATTTTGCGGACGCGCGCGGCAATCGGACAGCCGAAAGTTTTCATGATGTCCGCCGACATGACGCGCGACGGATCGCGGCGGCGCGCCGCCCCCATGCTCGAAACTATCGCAACACCCGCCTCCGACGCCGCAAATATCAGCGCTGCCTTCGGCGCAATCGAGTCTATCGCGTCCACGACAACCCTGCCTCCGGCGGCATTGCCGACAACGGCGCGGGCGTTTTCGGCGCCTATGAACTCCGCGCGGACTTCCGCGCGGGCGGAGGGGTTGATGTCCAAAATCCTATCGCGGACGACCTCGGCCTTTGGCCTGCCCAGCGTCGACGACAGCGCGCAGAGCTGGCGGTTTATGTTGCTCTCCTCAACCGTGTCGAAATCCCAGAGCTCGAACTCCCCGACGCCCGTCCGAGCGAGAGCCTCCGCCGCGAAGGAGCCCACCGCCCCAACGCCGCAGACGACGGCGCGCGCCGAGGCGATTTTTTCGCACGCGGATTCGCCCAGCAGTACGGCGGTTCTGGAAAATCTCTCGGGAATCATTTCGAATAAAACGAGCGGAAATTTTCAAACGCGGCGTCCGCAATTTCGGCCGCGGACGCGGAGCGCACGGCGGCAAGCGACGCCGCCGGCGTTCTGATGGCCGTGGCCTTTTCCTGCCTCGTAAGAACAAGGAATATTCGGGAAAAACTGGCTGACATCAGGTCGAAATACGACA
>CAJMOT010000120.1 GCA_905214995.1 uncultured bacterium
CTCAATCAGGTCAAGCCGCTGACCTTGGGTCAAGCCGGTCGCATCTCGGGCGTGACGCCCGCCGCGCTGCGCGCAAACCCGAAGCTCTTGAAGCGCCTGCAACAGGAACTGCTGCGCAACGACCAGACCATAATAGGAATCAAGAACGAAGACCCCGCCGACCTCGCGAGGACCGCAAAGGCGAGCGCGTCGTCGAGCGCGTGGGGGACATCGCCCGATAACGTCCTCACGGGCGTCACGCTCGACGGGCCGAAAGAGAACAAAAACAAGTGGGTGGCGGAAGCCTCCGGCAAGCCGTGGCTGCGTCTCGACTGGGCTTCCCCCAAAAAGATTTCCCAAATCAGGCTCACTTTCGAGCCCGGGTGGACGCCCCTTTCCCAAAGCGGCTCGAACTACCTGCTGTCCTCTATGGTGCGCGCGCCGCAGCCGAAGCTCGTGCGCGACTACGACATCGTCGGAATCCTCGAAGACGGCTCCGAAAGAAAGCTCGCCGAAGTCCGCGGCAACTACCAGAAGCTGCGCGCGCACAAGTTCGCCCCCGCAACCGTAAAGGGCGTGCGCGTCGACTTCCTCGCCACAAACGGCGACAAGATGGTATACGTTAAGGAAATCCGCGCCGAGGCGTAGGGCGCATGCGCAAAAAAAATCCGCCGCCCCAAAACGGCGCGGACGCCGCGCTGACTGACGGAAACGCATCATAAGGGGGGGGCTCCGACCGCGCCCTGCCCGTCCCCAAACGGCGGCTTTTCCCCTATCTCCGCATTGCGGGCCTTCCGAATTGGGTAATCCGCGGCGTTCTCCGCGGGATAAAATCCGCCGCCCGAATTCGGATTTAAGGCGCGGACCGCGGGGGAAATCCGTTGCGCCATGCGCCTAAGAAGCGGAGGCATCGGGATTTGGCGGCCTCCGAATGCCGCATTCAACCCCGAACGCGGCGACGGAAAATTTCATTCCGCGCGCAAAAGGCGCTTGAAGAATCCGCCGTCGCAAAACTTTTCGTCGGGAAGATAGAGAAAACAGAAGCAGCCGTCGCAAACGCCTATGTTTTTGTTTCTATCGAGGTATTCGATTTCGTCCGCGGGGACGGCGGCCCCGCACGAGGAACACCTGCCGTTTTCGACGGCGGCGATTCCGGGGGTTCCGCCCGCCTCCAACCTGTCGAAATGCGAGAGCGCAAACGACGGTATCTGCCTGCGGTTTTCGATTATGAAGTCACGGAGAATCTGCACGTCTTCGGAAGAGGCGAGGGGCGACTCCGAAAGGCGGCGCGCCTCGCGTATCCGCAACAGCCTCAAAATAATGTCCTCCGTATGCTTCATGAGTTTATAGGGGAGCACATTGTCAAACCTTTTGCAATATTTTTTCGGAACGGCGCCCCCTTTTTTCGGGGCCGGGGCGTTTTTATTTGACGGGCGGGCGGAACGTCGGATTAGAATTTGGGGCATGTCAAACTTCGTACACCTGCACGTGCATACAGATTATTCCGTACTGGACGGATGCGCCAAAGTCCCCGTTCTAATAGACAGGGTAAAGGAGCTCGGAATGCCCGCCGTAGCCATCACCGACCACGGAAACATGTGCGGGGCGATCGACTTTTACCAGGCCGCGAACAAGGCGGGCGTCAAGCCGATAATCGGCATGGAGGCCTACTACATAAACGACCACACCCTCGGCGACGACATCAGGGAACTCATAAAATCGCAGCGCGAGCGGGAAAAATCCGACGACATCGACGGGATCGAGAGCGACCCTTCGATGCTCAAGCCCGAAAACTACCCCAAGTACCAGATACACCACAAGACGCTGCTGGCAAAAAACTACGAGGGCTTTTTGAACCTCGCAAAACTCACGAGCGAATCCTACGCGCGCGGGTTTTACCGCAAGCCGCGCATAGACTTCGAGACCCTCGCGAAATACTCCAAGGGCATAATCGCCCTGAGCGGCTGCATAAACGGGGTCGCGTCGCAGTACCTGCTCTACTCCGACTACGAAAAGGCGCGGGAGGCGACGGCAAGGTTCCTCGACATATTCGGGCGCGAAAACTATTATATCGAAGTCCAAAACCACTTCATGGCGGCGGACAAAAAGGTAATCCCCGGGCTGGTGAAGCTCGCGCGGGAATTCGGCTTGAAAATAGTGGCGACCAACGACAGCCACTATGTCTACAAAAAGGACGCCTCGGCGCACGACGCAATGCTGTGCATAAACACGGGCTCGCTCGTCTCGGACGAAAACCGGATGCGGTACCCCAACAACGAGTTCTACATCAAGAGCCGCGAGGAGATGGAAACGCTGTTTCCCGACCTGCCGGAAGCGCTCGACAACACCGTGGAGCTCGCCGAGAGAGTGGATATAAAAATTCCGATAGGCGAAAACCACTACCCGCGCTACGAACAGCCCGCCGACATAAAATACGACCGCGACGAGGCAAACTTCAACCGCATTCTCGACCTCTACGTCACCAAGAAAAACGAGGTCCTGAAACAGAACGGCAAGGAGGCCGACTTCGCGCTCTCCGACGACACCCGCCGCGAGCTCATGAAGAACGGGCTGCTGCTCTTCGACCTGTCCAAGAATGGGATGTTGAAGCGCTACGGGGTGGACTACGACCATCCGGAAGCGTACGTCCCAAAGCCCGGGGAGCCCGCCGACCGCGCGCAGATGCTGCGCGACAAGCTCGACTACGAGCTCTCGATAATAGTCGGCGCGGGGTTTGTGGACTATTTTCTGATAGTCTACGAATTCATAAACTGGGCGCGCGAGCGCGGCATTCCCGTAGGCCCCGGGCGCGGAAGCGGCGCGGGCTGCATGATAGCGTACCTGATAAAAATCACGGACATCGAGCCCATACGCTTCAACCTGCTCTTTGAGAGAATGCTCTCGCTCGAGCGCGTCTCGCCGCCGGACTTCGACGTCGACTTCTGCGAGCGCCGCAGGCAGCTCGTGATAGAGCACGTGCGCGAAAAGTACGGCGCGGACAGGGTCGCCAACATCGTCACCTACGGCAAGCTCGGCGCAAAGGCCGTCGTGCGCGACCTCGCGCGGGTGAACGGAATCCCCTTTGACCGCGCAAACGCCATAGCGAAAATGGTGCCCGACGAGTTGAAAATGACCCTCAAAAAAGCGGTCGAAATGTCCGCCGAGCTGCGCGGGGAAATCGAGCGCGATCCCGAAGTCAGGCACATTTTCGAGGAGGGCGAAGTCATAGAGGGAATGATACGCCAGCTCGGCAAGCACGCCTGCGGCATAATCATAGGCGACCAGAAGCTCGACAACGTGGTTCCCATGATGACGCAGGAAGGCACGCTCACCACGCAGTTCGCCAAGACGCCGGTGGAGGAGCTCGGGCTGCTCAAAGCCGACTTTCTCGGCCTCAAAACCCTCACCATAATTTCCGACGCCCAGGACAACGTGAGGCGCACGCGCTCCAACGGCTTCGACATCGAGGAGGTCGCCCTCGAAGACCCCGCGACTTTCAGGCTGCTCAACAGCGGCGTGACTGTCGGCGTTTTCCAGCTTGAAAGCGAGGGAATGCAAAATCTCTGCCGGCGCATAGGGCTTAGCTCGTTCGAGGAGATAATCGCCCTCATCGCCCTTTACCGCCCCGGGCCGATGCAGTTCATCGACCAGTTCATAGAGGCGAAGAAAGACCCCTCCAAAATGCACGTCCCCCACCCGCTGCTCAAAGACCTCGTGAAGGAAACCTACGGGGTTCTCGTCTACCAGGAGCAGGTCATGATGGCCGCGCGCATAATCGCCGGCTACACGCTCGGCGAGGCCGACATACTGCGGCGCGCCATGGGCAAGAAAAAGCCGGAAGTCATGGCGAAGCAAAAGGCGGTATTCGTCAAAAAGGCAAAAGAGTTCAACAATATGGACGCCCCCGAAGCCGAGGCGATTTTCGCCGTCCTCGAAAAGTTCGCCCAGTACGGCTTCAACAAGTCCCACTCCGCCGCCTACGCGATGCTCAGCTACCGAACCGCGTACCTCAAAGCCAACTACCCCGTGGAGTTCATGGCGGCCCTGCTGTCGAGCGAGCTCGGCAACATGGACAAAATCTCGAAATTTGTGGAGGCGTGCGAGGGCATAAACATAAAAGTGCTCGGCCCCGACGTAAACGTCTCCCGCGAGATGTTCACCCCCATAATCGACCCTTCATGGAAGCTGTCGGAGGACGCCGACAACATGTTTGAAAAGAGCCCCGGCTCGATACGCTTCGGGCTGGCGGCGATCAAGGGCATCGGCGACGCCGCGGCAGCGGCCATAGTGCGCGAGCGCGACGCCAACGGGCCGTTCGCCGACATATTCGACTTCCTCCGCCGCGTCGGAATGAAAAACATAAACAGGCGCGTGGTCGAAAACCTCATACTCGCGGGCGGATTCGACTCTTTCGGGGCGGATCGCGGGCACCTGATGGGCTCGCTCGACGCCATACTCAACCACGCGCAGGAGCTCGAAAAGGACATGGCCTCCGGACAGACCAACATGTTCGACCTGCTCGACATGGGAGCCTCGCAAACAGAGGGCGGCGCCAACAAAATAGTGGACACAAACAAGCCGCCAATGTCCGTCGGCGAAAAGCTCCGCCACGAAAAGGAGCTGCTGAGCTTCTACGTCTCAGGGCACCCGATGTCCGAATACGCGGGCTTCGACGACGCCCTCGACGACATTCCCTCCCCCGACGCCGTAAGGCGCGTCAAGAAACTGCCGTTCAGGGCGTGCGGGGTAGTCTCAAACATCGTAAAGCGCCTCACAAAAAAGGACAACAAGCCGTGGTGCTACTTCACGCTTTCGGGGAGGTCGGCGTCGAAAGTCTGGCAGATAAACGCGTTCCCCGCCGCCTACGAAACGTGCGCAGACAAGTTCCGCGAGGGCGACTGCGTGTGCGTGACGGGCGACTGCCGCTCCGACGAGAGCGGCGAAACGCGCTTCACGTGCTCGTCGATAGAGCCGATGGAAAGCGCGATCGCTGGCTTCTGCAATTCGGTGGAGTGGCTGATAGACCCGTACGCGCGCGCCGACAGGTTCGTGAAGATCCTGTCCAACTTCGCGCGCGGCGACGGCGAGGGCGGCGACATAAACCACAAGATAAGGGTGAGGGTCGGCGAAGACGAATTCGTCGAAATGTCGGACGGCGGAATGTCCAAGACGCGTTTTTCCGCGCCGGCGTTCAAAAGGCTGCATTCCGAACCCGCGGTGATAGCGTTCAGAGCGCACGCGCGCCCAATCCCCCTACCCGAGCCCAAGTGGAGGATAGGCGGAGAGCGAGGGACGCTCCGCAGATAGCCGCAAAACCCCGCAGAAAAAAATTCTCGCAACGCGCGCGCCGCCCCCCTATCTTCGCGAAAATGGCAAGGTTTGTCGCAATCGCCGCGGCGCTGATATTCGCGTGCGCCGCGCACGGGGTTTCGCGCGCGTATGGATACCCTCCGGACGCGCCGCGCTCGGAGAGCTCTTCGCTCTCCGTGGACGGGAAGGATTGCCCCGCATATTCGAGTGACAAAGAGCGCGGCAGCGTCTCGGTCGTGCGGTTTGAAAACGCATCAATGCGCTCCGAAAAGCCGCTCAAAATAAAAATAGATGGCTACGGCAAAAATCCCGCCGTAAGAAATGCGGTTTTTGACAATTTTTCGATAAACTCCGCGCCCTTGAAAGCCGGCGACATCCCGACGTCCGAATTTGCGAAAAAAATCTCCGCGCCGGCGGGAGAACTTTAAAAATCCGAAACCGTAAAAAATATGAACCAGAAAAACTCCGGAACGCGCAAGTGGAAATTTTTCAGGGCGGGCGGAACCTTCCAGCCCTCGATAGAGACGGGCGCCGACATCGCGGCCATAGGCGGCCTTGACATGAAGCTGTGGGCGGCGCTCAGCTGCCCCGCGCGCGGCCTGTTCTTCGACCAGAAAACCCTCGACTTTATCGACGCCGATTCCGACGGGCGCATAAGGCGCGACGACATCGTGGCCGCCTGCCGCTGGGCGTGTTCCGCCCTCAAAAATCCGGACGCGCTGACGGAGGGCTCGGATTCCCTGAAACTCTCGGACATCGACGAATCCTCCGAAACCGGAGCGCGGCTCCTGGGCTGCGCGCGGGAGATTCTGGAAAATATCGGAAGAAAGGGCGGCGTCTCCATATCGGTCTCCGACTTCGACGACAGGGAAAAAATATTCGCGGGCACGCCGTTTAACGCCGACGGGATAATCACCGCCCTCTCTTGCGGGGAAGACGCGGAGCTCGCAAACGCGCTCGCCGCGGTGGTAGCCGCGTGCGGGGCGAAGGCCGACCGCTCGGGGCTCGGC
>CAJMOT010000121.1 GCA_905214995.1 uncultured bacterium
TCGTTGAAGGAAGTCGGCAGGAACCTGAGCATTTCGTCGGAACCGAGGACGGGATCGCCCCTCAGACTCTCGTGCACGGCGATGCTCATGGCGTCGCCAACGTCGAATTTCAGCCAGCACAGCGGGCAGGTCACCGCCTGCGCGGACTCCGGCAGGAGCGGGACGGAAACGCTTTCCCCCGCCCCGCCCGTCTTGAATACCGAGGAGAACATAAACCCCGTCTCAAACCCTTTCGGGCAAATCGCTATCCCCGTGCCGTCGAGACCCCTGTTGAGAACGGACGGCTTGATTCTGCCGAACGGAACCTCGTCCTCTATGCGCCCGTTTTCGGCGTAGAACACGAGCCACCTCGAAACGTCCATGCGCTTGGCGCGCTCGAACGCCTCCCTGTCCGAAATGAGATAGAAGAGCCTCTCTCCGATTTGGAGCGTCGCGACGCCCCCAAGCTCAAATCCCTCCCCGGGCTCGACCCCGTTTACGAGAAATCCCCCTCTCTGCTCCGCTTTCGCTTCGAGGGCGCCGGTTTTGGAGGGCGAAACTTCAAACTCAAAATCCGCGCCGTCTATTTTGAGGGCGCAGTCGTCGCCTCCGCCCACTTTGGCGGGAAATTTGGAGGTTTCGGCAAAGGATGCGTCGGAACAGTCGACCAGCGCGAGAAAATTTTTTGAAGGCCTGGCAAATTTAAACATATTTACTTTCGTGCTTTTCGTTTATTTCAAGGCAAAAGCCGCTATCAGGCAAACCTTTTTTAAAAAAATCGAACGCCCGGGCCCGGCCGCATTAAAATTTCCTAATACATAAAAAAACTTGAAAAGCCGTAAAAATTTACGATAATTTTAATCATAATCAAACAAACAAGTTGCAATATGCGGACAAATGTCTGACAGTTTTTTTCAAAAATAAATCGCAAATATTTGAACAAAATGCGCAATAAGATTGTCTAAATAAAAATTATTAATCATAATATAAAAAAGAAAGGCGGGCATATGAATGCCGCAATAGAAACCTCCAATCCCGACAAGCTGCTGACAAAATTAAAAAGCGGCGACGACTGCGCTTTCAGCGAACTGGTTGAAACTCATTGGGAAAAAATATACAACCGCGCGAACAGTCTGCTCAGCAATCATCAGGATGCCGAAGAGGTTGCCCAAGACACCTTTCTCAGAGCCAGAAAAAGCATAGTAAATTTCAGGGGCGACTGCTCAATATCCACATGGCTATACCACATAGCCACGAATCTCGCCAGAAACAAGCACTGGTACTGGTGGCGCAGAAAACGCTCGGAATCCGTATCGCTCGACTCCACAGTAGGGGAAGGCGAAGACATGAAACTCTGCGACGTCATAGCCGGCGAATGCGACACTCCCGCAGAGGAGGCGGAATCCAATGAATTCGCCAACACGCTTCCCGAGGCGATCGCCTCGCTCCCGCAAAAATACGCCGACGTAATCCGGCTGCGCGCGGCCCAAGATTTCAGCTACGAGGAAATCTCCTCCGAATTGGAGATAAGCGTCGGGACGGTAAAAAGCAGGCTCTCCCGCGCGAGGGAATTTCTCAGGGCGGAGCTTGAAAAACGGGCATAACCGCCCATTTTCGCCCCGTGAAAATTTCCAAAAAATTTTAAGAGCCAGTTTCCCGCCCATTGGACGGCGATGGGGCGGCGGCGGTGAAAAAACGCATACTATCAAAATGCGCGCGGCGCGGACGCGAAATGGCGCGCATATTCAATGGGAGGCGCAAAATCCGCGCAGCCGCCCGCAACCGCGGAACAAATTGCGCTTCGGCGGCATCGGGCGAATTTCCGTTTCCCCGGCGCGGCCCGAAAATATCCCGGCCCGTCGGCAAAACTCTAATGGAAATCGGCAGCCCCGCCCCCTGCGGCGGAAGACGCGCCGTCTTTCAATTCGGCCGAAGAGCCGCCGGAATCCGCCTCCGGCCCGCGGCGCGCAAAACGCCGCCGCGAAAGGCGCGAAACCTAAAATGCCTCCAAATATTTCACCGAAAATTTGAAGCCCGACGCCGCGCCGGACGTCTCCGCCGCCGAGATTTGCGAACCAAAACGCCTATTCGGTATCGGGAAACCCGCGCCGAAATACGTCGGACATTCCGAAAGAAAAGCTGTTTCCCTATTTCAAATCGGGAAAGCGCTTTGCCAAACTTTCCGCGCGCGCCCCAAATTTGGAGAGTTCACGGCGCGAAACCGCAATCCGCATAAGATCTCCCGAAAAAAGCGCCCATATGACGGCCGCCGTGCGGAAGTCCGGAATTTCCGCGCCGGAAACGGCCGCCAAAACGGATTTTCGCATCCTGCGGCGCTCGCGCGCGTCGGCAACTTTGAGTATTTTCCCCCCGAAAAATCCAAATTGCCTCGCCGTTTTCAGCGCGGATTTTTCGAGCAGCGCGCCAACGCAAAGTCGTTCCAGATCCGGAGCGGCTTTCTCGAGTTCGCGCACGGCGTCCGAAAGCGTCGGACAGCCCGCCGCGACCTCGGCGGCTCTCGCAATAGCCCGCGGCGGCGGAGGCGGGATTTCCAAGAGCCGAAACCTTCCGGAATCGGCGCAGGCCAGACCCTCCGCGAGCAAATCGGCCGCCGCCGCGGACGCATACGCGCGGGCCAGCGCCCCGTCCGGAGCGCCGATTGCGGCAAAATCCCCGTCCGAAAGCGCCAACAGGATTATCTCTTCGAGAATCGAATGCACCGCCCCTTGTTCGCCCGCCGGACGGCGATTGTCAAGAATTTTGAAGAAAACCTCCACTAAGGGCTTGCATAAAAAATTTTTTCGGGGATAAATTCAAAAATCTCAATTTTTTGGGATCTTCCCGAAAATAAGGCTTGCATACGGGCAAATTAGACGTTTATTTATTCGCTTTTTGACAATTTTAAATACAATGAAAGCTACAATCAAAATACAGGGAAAACAGCTCACCGTAAAAGAGGGCGACATTATTTTCGTGAACCGTTTTGCGGGCTCGAATGCCGGCGACACGGTAGAAATCAAGGATGTTCTCATGGTTGGCGAAGGCGAAAACGCCCGGTTCGGAGCGCCCCTCGTCGAGGGCGCGAGCGTTTCGGCCAAGATCCTCGAAAACAAGCGCGGGAAGAAAGTGGTAATCATAAAAAAGCACCGCAGGAAACGCTATGAGCGCAAGCGCGGCCATCGCCAGGAGCTTTCCGTGATAAAAATCGAAGCTATCAAGGCGTAATTAGAAAGGATCCGTACAAATGGCACATAAAAAAGGACAGGGAACTTCGAGAAACGGGCGCGACTCCAACGCGCAGCGCCGCGGCGTCAAGAAATACGGCGGCGAATACGTCTTGGCCGGCAATATCATACTCCGCCAGTGCGGGACGAAAATCCGCCCCGGGCACAATGTCGGAATGGGCAGAGACTACACGTTGTTCGCGCTCGCAGACGGCACGGTAAAATGGGACGGCGCGCACAGAAAAGTCTCCGTTGAAGTCTCCGAATAAAAAAACGGATCGTTAGCGACAAACCCGCCCGAAAAAAACGGACGGGTTTATTTTTTTATACCGCCAAAGCCCGCCGTAAAACCGCGCGCCGTTTTTTAAAACGCGACGGCAAAAATCCCCTATTCCGCCCGAGGACCAAACGCCGAAACCCCGTTAAGGGCGACTTGAAAATCCTATAAAATCCTTTCAAAACCCGCGCCGCCCGAGCCCGCTTCCCAAGGCAGCCAATCTCCCCAAAGCCCGCCGCGCACTCGGCGTATGGGCGCGCATATGGGCGCGACGGCATTCCGGAAATTCCCGCCGCCCCCTAAAAACCGTCCCGAATACAACCGCCGCATGGGGGCGAAAAAATAAAGCCGCTTTCGCATACCCGGAAGCGAAAGCGGCCAATTAAGCGGGGCGGCGCCCGAAAACGGATCGCAACGCCGCCGCTTCAAATTCCGTCAAACCATGGGAGCCCACGCCGCGGAGTTTTTATTGCTCTCGAGGCAGGCGTCGATGAACACGAGGCCCATGCGCCCGTCGAGAACCGTGGCGTAGCGCGTGTGTTCGTAGGAGAACGGCTTGCCCTCCTTCCATGCGCGTATGTCCTTTTCAAACTCGCGGTGCAGGCGCGCGTAGGCGTCGTGGAAGCCCTCGGAGTGGCCGGCGGGGATTTTGGGCTCTTTGAGGAGCTCTTCGGGAATGTCCTTGAAGAAGCCGTCGTTGGGCATGACGTTGCCGCGCCAATAGATTCTGTCGGGCTGTCCGGGGAGCATGATTTTCACCTTCTCGGACTCCTCCTGACGCCACACGAGCGTGCCCTCGGAACCGACGACTTCGAGCGCGAGGTCGTTCCTGTGACCAATGCTGATCTGAGAGGCCCTGACCATAGCCTTGGCTCCGTTGGAAAGTTCGCAGTAGACGGTCGAATGGTCGTCGAGGTTGTTTACTACGGACTCCATGTGCGCCGAAACTTTCACTACGTCGAGACCCGTGACAAAGCGCAGCTGCATGAGCGCGTGGGTGCCGATGTCGCCGAGGCAGAGGGAGCCGCCCGAGAACTTCGGGTCGGTGCGCCAATTCGCGCTCTTTTCGCTCTTTTTGGCGAGCCACCCCTGAATGTAAGAGGCGTCCGCCCAGCGGATCTCTCCGAGAAGTCCGCTCGTTACTATGAAGCGCGAAAGCCAGGAAGTCCAGTGCCCGAGATAGGTGTGGGCGACGGCGAACGGCAAGCCGCGCTTTACGGCTTCGTCGGCGAGTATGTCGGCCTGCTCGCGGTTTACCGTGAGCGGCTTTTCGCACATTACGGGAATTCCGGCCTCGATCGCCTTGATGGCGGGGTCAAAGTGGACGAAATTGGGGGTGACGATTAGGATGTAGTCGAGCTTCTGGTCGTCGGGCAGATTTTTCTGGTCGTTGATCATATCGACGTAAGACGGGTATCCCTTGATGGGATAGGGCCATTTGGCCGCCTCGTCCATGGCGATCTTCGGGTCGGGATGGAGGGCCGCCGCCGTCACGCGGCGCGTGCCGTCCGAAAAAATCGCCTTCTGATGGGGCTGGGCGATGAACGCCCCGCAGCCGCCGCCTACGAGTCCTACGTTTAGAGGTCTGGGTGATGCCATTTTTATATCCTTTTTTTGCGTTTAAAAAATCTTCGGCGGGCTTCCTCCGGAGGCCGCGCGGGAGCTTAAAACCCCGCGCCCATTAAGCCGCCGCATTAGATACAACGCTAACGAAACGCCGCCGCGTTTCAACAATTTTTTTGAGAAACGTTTTCAGCGCCCTGAAAGGCGGGCGAATTTTCAGGTTTATATGAACTAAAAGTTTAATTATGCCGCTTATGCCGCGGGCGAAATCAGGCTGACCGGCCCAAAAAAGCGCGGAGATTGAATCTCCGCGGATTTTTGCCCAACCGCCGAAAAAGCGGAGATCTCCGGCGGGCGCAATGCCCGCGAAAACCGAAACGGCAAAGTCGCATTCCGTTCTGTCCAACCGTGCCGCCCGCGCCCGCGCAATTTGCGCGCGGTTTTTCTAAAACGCCGCCCCGAAAATCGCAACATCCGCCGCGCTTACAATATCCGAAATTTATTCTCGATTTTTAACCGCCGCATGAAATATTAGGCGGATATGTATTGCGCATTCGTATCTTTCCTCGGATCTCCCATACTGGCGTCGTCGCTCACAGACTACTTTTTCCAATCGAACTTCGCGGGGCAGGTCATAGTCGTCGTATTGCTCGGATTCAGCCTCCTGGCGTGGGGGGCGATGTTCTGCAAAAAGGCCGACCTCTCGGAAATGAAAAAGCAAAACGCCGCGGCCGCCCGCGCCCTCGCGCGCTCCGATTCGGTCGCCGAAGCCGCCGCCATCAGGGGATTGGCCGGCCCGTACGCGGCTATTATCCGCGACGCCGCAACAGCCCTTGAACAGTCCGGAGCGCAAAACGCCGCGTCGAGCGACGACAAAAACTCCGCCATGACTTTCGTCGACAACGCGCTCCAACGCTCTCTGTCCCGCCAGCTGATGAAATACGAATCGCGCATGATTCTGCTTGGAACCGTGATCAGCGGCGCGCCGTTTCTCGGGCTTCTCGGGACGGCGTGGGGCGTTATGGACTGCTTCGGCTCGATGAGCGCGCAGGCGTCGGTGACGCTGCAACAGCTCGCCCCTGGCGTCGCGGGCGCGCTGCTGACGACGGTCGCGGGGCTGTGCGTCGCAATTCCCGCGGTGTTCGGCTACAACTATTTGACGAGCAAATCGCGCGAGCTCATCACGGAAACCGAAAACTTCGCAAGCTTGGTTTCGGACATAATCGAAAT
>CAJMOT010000122.1 GCA_905214995.1 uncultured bacterium
GTCGCGCTGGAAGAGCATAGAACAGATATTCGAGGCCGGCGCGTTCGCCGAAAAATCCGCCGGCGGCCCCAAGTTCTGGGCGCGCAACTGGCGCAGGGGAGGCCTGAGCGAGCGCCGCGCGCAACTGCTGCGCGAGCGCGGCTTCTACAACCAGCAATACTGCGGATGCGAATTCTCCGCGAGAGCCGCCGCATCCAAAAAATGAGCGGCGCAGCGGCAGGTTCCGCGCGCCGCAAAACCGCAAGAAAAATGGACACAATCTACATCATAGGACACAAAAACCCGGACGTCGACTCCATATGCTCGGCGCTCGCATACGCCGACTTCAAGTCGGCGATCGGGGGAAAAAACTTCGCCGCCGCCCGCTGCGGCAACTCAAACGCGAGAATAGACAGGGTGCTCGAAAAATTCGGAGCCGCCCTGCCGAAATTCGTCGGCGACGTCAGAGTGCGCGCAAAAGACGCGATGAACCCCGACTTCATAAAGATGCGCGACGACGCCTCGTGCTTCTCGGTAATGGACGCCATAGACAAAAACGACATCCGCGCCATACCCATACTCGGCGCCGACGGAAAGCTGCGCGGAGAGGTCTCCGTGTTCGACCTCGGCGAATTCTTCATACCGCATCCAAAATCCGCAAGGGAGGTAAGGAGAGTGCGCGCAACCCTCAACGACGTCATAAAAACCCTCAACGCCTCCGTCCTGTGCGCGTTCAACGGAGACTGCGCGGAAGACATGTACGTGAGGATAGGGGCGATGGAAGTCGGGACTTTCGGCTCTTTCATAGCCAGAGAAGGCACGCGGCCGGAGCAAAATCTGATAGTCGTGGGCGACAGGTTCGACATACAGACAAAGGCGGTGCAAATGGGGGTGCGCGCCATAATCGTCACGGGCGGATACGAAATCGACGCGGCGGTCGTGGACATGGCAAAAGCCGCGGGCGTAAGCGTGATAAGGTGCCGCTATGACAGCGCGACTACGGCGCTGCTCGTCCGCATGGCGACCCGCGCCCTGCCTCTCATGCGCAAAGCCGCGGCGGTGGTCGGCGAGAATTTTCTGCTGTCAAAAATCTCCGCCAAAGCCCGCGAATATTTCGGGAAAAACATATACGTCTGCGATCCGGACGGCAGGCCCGTAGGAGTGCTATCCAACGCCGAACTGCTCGATATGCCGCGCCAGAAACTCGTGCTCGTAGACCACAACGAATTGTCGCAGGCGGTGACGGGCGCGGACGAATCCGACATCGTGGAGATAATAGACCACCACAGGATAGGGGTGTTGCGCACGGCCTCTCCGATATTGTTTGTGAACAGGCCGGTGGGCTCCACGTGCACGATAATCAGCCGCATGTTCAGAGAAAGGGGCATGAGGCCATGCCGGACGACCGCGGGGCTGTTGTGCAGCGGAATAGTCTGCGACACCCTGAATCTCAAAAGCCCGACCGCCACCCCCGAAGACGCAGAGGAACTGAAAACGCTTTCGGAAATAGCCGGCATAAGCCCGTCGGAACTCGCCGAATACATATTCGGCGGCGACAGCGTGGTGGATTCTAAGGACGCCGGAGAAATAATAACGTCCGACTGCAAGACGTACAGCGAGGGCGGAATGGAATTTTCGGTGTCTCAAATAGAGGAATTGGACTTCTCAAAATTCTTCGCCAAGCTCGGAGAGATCAGGAAGGCCCTCGACCAATACAGAGAACGAAACGGCCTGTTTTTTTCCGCGCTATTCGTCACGAACGTCATGACGCAGGACTCCCTGCTAATGGTAAGCGGCGCGGAGGAAATGAGGGAAAATATCGGTTACGCGCGCGACCCCGAACGCGACATCTACGAGCTCCCCAAAATTGTCAGCCGCAAAAAGCAGCTCATACCATACCTTACGGGGCTCCTCAAAAGCATGTAGGGCAAGCCGGAAAAAAGGGAAGGAAACTCGCGGAAGTCTTTATATAGCCGCGCAATCAGCCCGAAACAAGGGCCCTCCAAAAATTTTCCGGCAAGCCGGCAGGCGCTTTGCCGAAATGGAGGTTGCAGCAAGAGAACGCCCCTCCGCATCAATCCGACGAGCTTCCGCCGTTTGCCGTCTGCGCGATGCAAATCCGGCGATTGGCCATTGAAGAAAAATCCAAAAAAATGCTTGCAAATCCCCCGCGGAAGGTTTGAATGAAAACTTTAAAAATCAAGCAACGGGGGTATAGCTCAGTTGGTTAGAGCACTTGCATGACACGCAAGGGGTCGCAGATTCGAGTTCTGCTACTCCCACCATTTTAAGGGCCATAAGTTTAATAACTTATGGCTTTTACTTCTCTCCTTTCGGCGTCTTAATTTTCTTTTAGGCGGCAAAAATCAAAACGATTTTTCGAGTTTAAAATCAAAGATGTGCGAAATGGCAAAAAGAAGAAAGCAGGACAAAAGGCTTATAAAATCCGGTGCAATTTATAAGATTTGGATGCGGAAGACGTCGCGAATCGTTTAGAAGTTTCATTTGCGGCGTCTTGACATGAACAGTTCGGCATACCCGAGTGTTATGACGTTGAACGGGATGATCTTGGTTCATATAATCGGAAAGAAATTTTCCGTCGAAAAACTATAATTGAAATATCAAAGCATTCGCATGGGGAGAGCGCTGCGCCAAATCCTTGCAAATATTTTCAGATTTTTTCCATTTTTTCTAAATAGGTTATCGTTTACAGTTGCATTATTTAAGCCTTGCCGCCTTTATCCGTTTCTTTATAAAATAGGTTTCGATATAACTTACGCCAAATATGAAATTTTTTGAAAGATCCGATATCCGGATGGCAATCGCCGCCGCCGCATTCGCCGCCGCCCCGTTTCAGGCTGCGCTCGCCGATGTTCCCAACCCCGAAGCCGTCCGCCCGCTCGCCGAGTTTTCCGAAAGGTTCGGAATGCCGAATCTGGCAAAAAAGCTGGAAGAAGGGAAAAACGTTAAAATCGCGTATCTCGGCGGGAGCATTACGGAGCAGAACGGCTGGCGCGTCCACTCCCGAAAATATCTGGCGCGCAAGTATCCGAAAGCGCGCGTCGGGGAAATCAACGCCGCCATCGGGGGAACCGGCTCCGACCTCGGGTGCCTGCGGGTCGGCGCGGACGTAATCTCAAAAAATCCCGACGCCGTATTTGTGGAGTTTGCCATAAACGACGCTTGGCGGAACCCGCGCGACATATTCAGGGACATGGAGGGCATAGTCCGGCAGATTTGGGCGAAATCCAAAGAAACGGACATATGCTTCGTCTACACTGTGACGGAAAGGGACGCCGCCGCCCTCGAAAACGGCGAAATGTCGCGCGCGGCGAGCGCGATGGAGTCGCTGGCGGACTATTACGGAATTCCGTCTATCCACTTCGGGAAGGAGATAGCCGGCAACCTCGCCTCCGGAAAGCTGATTATGAAAACCGGCGCCGACGTCAAATACGTGGACGGCGAGGCGCTCGACGAAAACGCGGCAATCGCGCGGACGCCCGACGGCAAAATTCCGTTCTCTAAAGACGGCGTCCACCCGTATCCGAATACGGGGCACCTGCTCTACCAAAAGGCGTTCGCGCGCTCTTTCGACGCGCTGGCAAAATCCGGCAAAGGAGCCGGCGGCGCGGCTCGCGCGAGGTCTCTGCCGGCGGCGGACCCAATGTCGCCCGTTTCGGTGAAAACCATTCCGCTCGACGCCGCAAAGCTGTTCGGCAAAACGGGCGACGTCCCGTGGGACTCGCCCGCAATGTCTGGAAAATTTAAAGAGCGCGCCGTTTGGCTTCAAAAAATTTGAAACGGGCTCGGGATTTGAAATCGAATTTTCCGGAAGGAGGCTCGTCATGTACGCGCTCTTCGGGCCGTCGGGCGGCGAGGCGGACGTGCGCGCAGATTCGGGAAAGGCGCGGAAGGCGAAATTCTTCGACGGGTACTCGTCATATTACAGAATGATGCCCGTAAAGCTGTTCGACGGCGGGCGCGGAAAACACCGCGCGAGGCTGGAAATGTCGGCGGAAAAAATGGACAAGCGCGCAATGCTGCTGCCGGAGCACGCAAAGCGTTTTGACGAAAATCCCGCCGCATTCGCCGCGCAGAACGGCTACGCCTGCTGCCTGTACATCGTGGAATAGCCGCCCGCGGGCGGCGGCGCACCGCGGCGCAAAATACGCCCACGGCGCGCGAGCTGCAAATCCGCGCAAAAAAATCCGCGGGCCGGAATTATCCATGCCCGCGAAAGGAGCGGCAAAAGCTCAGAAAAACTTTTTGTAAAACGGCTGCGACTGCGATCCCTTGTTGTCGGCGTCCCCGCACAGAACCGCAAACTCCTCGAGCTTCTTGCGCTGCGCGTCGGTGAGCTTGGAGGGGACTTCGACGTTCACGCGGACGTACAAATCTCCCGCGCCGCCCCCGCGCAGGCTCGGCATCCCCTGCCCTTTGAGGCGCATCAGCGTGCCGGGCTGCGTGCCCGGGGCGATTTTCAAAACCGCCTTCTTCCCAGTGAGAGTTTCGACCTCTATTTGGCCGCCGAGCGCCGCGAGGGTGAACTTCGCCATTATGTCCGTGTAAAGATCGTTGCCGTCGCGCTCAAACCTGCCGTTCGGGGCCACGACAATTACGACGTACAGGTCTCCGCTCGGGCCTCCGTTGTAGCCCGCGTTGCCCGCGCCGGATTTTCTTAGGCGCGAGCCCGTGTAGACGCCGGCGGGGATGTCGAGCTTCACCTCGTTGCGCTCGCGGATTCTGCCCCCGCCACCGCACCTCGGGCACGGGTTTTCTACGACGGTTCCGGAACCGCGGCAGGTCGGACATGGCTGGCTGAAGCGTATGGGGCCTTTTGCCATGTTGACGCGGCCCGTTCCGCCGCACTTCGGGCAGGCCTTGCGGCCGTTGGAGTCCTTTGACCCCGTGCCGCGGCAGTCGGGACACTCGACGAGGCGGTTGTAGCGTATTGTGCGCGAAACCCCCGTCGCCGCCTCTTCGAGCGAAATTTCCATCTCGACGCTGATGTCGGAGCCGCGCTCGGGCGCGTTGGCGTCCTCCTCGCGCACGTCGCCCATGCCGCCGAAGAAATCGTAAAACGCCCCCCCTCCGCCTCCGCCGAACACCTGGCGGAAGATGTCGTAAGGATCCTGAAATCCCCCGTATCCGCCGGCTCCCCCCGCCGCGCCGCCCTGTTGGAACGCGGCGTGGCCGAACTGGTCGTACTTGGCGCGCTTTTCCTCGTCGGAAAGGACTTCGTAGGCCTCGGAAACCTGCTTGAACTTTTCCTCCGCCGCCTTGTCGCCGGGATTGTGGTCGGGGTGGTATTTGAGCGCGAGCTTCCGGTAAGCCTTTTTTATATCCTGCGCGGACGCCGTCTTTTCGACGCCCAAAACTTTGTAAAAATCCTCCGCCATAACCTACTTCTCGGCCTTTCCGCTCGAGACCGCAACGCTCGCCGGACGGACGAGCCTGCCGTGGATCTTGTAGCCCGAGCGCATCACTTTTATGACCTTGTTTTCGGGGACGGTATCGCTCGGGTCGTGGGCTACGCACTCTTGAAAATTCGGGTCGAAATCCCCTCCCTCGCCCGCGATTTCCTCGACGCCGAAATTCGCGAGAACCCGCTTTATCTGCGAGCACACCATTTCAACGCCTTTCAGAAGGTTCTTGGCGTCGTCCGAATCCCTCGCGGCGGCAATCGCCATTTCAAGGTGGTCCACCGACGGTATGAGCTCCTCGACGAGCGGCTGCACGGCGAATTTGGCGAGCTCCTGCTTTTCGCGCTGGACTTTGCGGCGGTATGTGTCGAGATCCGCAAGGGTGCGCATGTAAAGATCTTTGTTTTTTTCGGCCTGCGCGACCGCCTCGTCGAGGCGGCGCATGAGGTCCGTGGAATTCATCGCCTGTTCCTCGGCGCACATGTCGTCCGCGGCGCGCTCGGCGTCGGCGGTGGTCACGGTCAGTACGGTCATTGTATCGTGGAGTTCACTCCCCTGGAGCCCGGCGCGGGTTATGTCTTCGAGACCGCCACCGTTGGTGGTTCTATCCCGAAGGAATTCATCGAGCCTATTAACCAGGGTATTCAGGAAGCCGCGAAGAACGGTATCCTGGGCGGTTATGAGGTCATGGACTTCAAGGCGCGCGTCATCGACGGTTCTTACCACGATGTTGACTCCTCTGCGCAGGCTTACGAAATCGCCGG
>CAJMOT010000123.1 GCA_905214995.1 uncultured bacterium
CCGCCGCGCTCCGCAGAAAAAAATAGCGGCATAGCTTTATAAAAAAAAGCTCCGGAAAAACCGGAGCCTTTTTTTGCGCAAAATCCCGCGTTTCTTATTCTTCTCCGGCGTGAGCTAGCGTTAGACAACTTTAAGGCGGCCTCCCCCCGCCCTCCGGCGAAAACCAAAAAACTTGGCGAAAACGGGGGAAAATGCTTGCAAGAGGAGAGTTTTTTTGAAGTTATGAACGGCAAGGTCGGGCCCCATGCAATTTGCGGCGGCGCGAACCCCGCCAGATCCGGAAGGAAGCAACGGTAGCGGCCTCCCAAATGTGCCGTGGGTCGCCTGGCCCCTTTTTCATTTTTTCATTCATGCCCACCGAATTTGACAAAACCAAAGAAAACGCGCCGGTTCACGTAGCCATAATAATGGACGGCAACGGCAGATGGGCAAAAGAGCGCGGCAAACCCCGCATCTACGGGCACAACGAGGGCGCAAAAAGAATCCGCGAAGCGCTTTCGGCGGCTAAAAAGGCCGGCGTCAAGTTCCTTACCCTCTATGCGTTCTCTTCCGAAAACTGGAACCGGCCGCCCGATGAGGTAGCCGCCCTCATGAAGCTTCTCGTATCGTCGATAGAGGAATACGGCCGCGAGCTCGTCGAAAACCGCGTAAAATTCACGGCTATCGGGGAGGTTTCAGCCCTCCCGCCCGAATGCGAAAAAGCCGTCCGCGGCCTTGAAGAGAAAACCCGAGAATTTTCCGAAGGCACGCTCGCGCTCGCCCTCAACTACGGGTCGCGCGCGGAGGCGGCAAAAGCCGCGAGGCTGCTCGCCCAAAAGGCTGCGCGCGGAGAAATCGACCCTTCCTCCATAGACTGGGACATGTTCTCCTCCGGCCTCGACACCGCGGGAATGCCCGACCCCGACCTCATAATCCGCACTTCCGGCGAACAGCGTCTGAGCAATTTTCTGACTTTGCAGGCGGCGTATTCCGAGCTCTATTTTACCGACGTCTACTGGCCGGATTTCGGCGAAGAGGAATTTCTCAAGGCCGTAGGCGAGTTCAAGCGCCGCGAGCGCAGATACGGGAAAACCGCCGACCAACTCTGACACCTCCACATGCTCGCCAGAATATTCAGCACGATTCTGCTTTGGGCGGCGACGTTGCTTGCCATAGCGTATTTCGACAGCCTCGGGTGGGCTGCGCTAATCGCCGTCCTATCCGCTGCCGCACTGCGCGAGGCGCTCTGCATAATGCGCAAAATGGGGCTCTCCCCATCGGGGAAAATCGCCCAATGCTCTTCGGCGGCGATTATTGCGGGCGCGTTTTTCGGAATGTCGCTCGGCGCCCCCCTCGGCGGGGCCATCGCGTTCTCCCTCTGCGCCGCAGCCTCCGCCTGCCTCTTGATAAAAGACCCCCGCGGAGAGCTGTTTTCCAAGACGCTGCTGCCTACGCTCGCCGCCGTATGCGCGATTCCATTCATGCTCCACTGGTTGGTTGTCATCGGTTCCTCCGGAAACTCCAGATACGGAGGAGTAGTCCTTGCGATATGGATATTGGCGGCGGCGAAATTTTCCGACGTAGGCGCGTACGTCATAGGTTCTGCGTTCGGAAGGCATAAAATGGCGCCATCAATAAGCCCGAAAAAAACGTGGGAAGGCGCGGCGGGAGGAGTGTTTTCCTCCGCTGCGGTCTCGGCGGCGATAGCGTGCGGATTTTCGGAAAGCCTTCCTCCGCAATTCACCCCGCCGGCCGCCGCGCTCGCGGGGGCGGCAATAGGGGCGGTCGCGATACTCTCGGACCTGCTCGAATCCATATTCAAGCGCGCCGCGGGCGTAAAGGACTCCGGCGCGGCGATTCCCGGCATCGGAGGGGCGCTCGACCTCGCGGATTCGGTTCTTCTGTCCGCCCCCGCCGGAACATTCCTGCTGTCGGCCATACTTTTAACGCTATGAAACGCAAGAATCTTGTGATACTGGGAGCCACCGGCTCCATCGGCGACAGCACGCTGAAAGTCGTAAGGGGCAATCCCGGGCGGCTGAATGTCGTAGGAATCGCGGGCAAAAAAAATTACGAAAAGCTCGCTAAAATCGCAGACGAATTCAATGTCGGGCACGTCGCGATTTTCGACGGCGCCGCGTTCGACGACGCCAAGGCGTCGGGGCTCTTCAAAAACCGCAAGCTCTACCGCGGCGAAGAGGGCTTGGAGGAAATATCCCTGCTGCCCGAAGCCGACACGCTGGTCGCCGCCGTCGTCGGGACGCAGGCGCTGAAACCCACGCTCGCCGCCATTCGCGCGGGCAAAGACATCGCGCTTGCGAACAAGGAGCTGCTCGTGATGGCGGGCAAATTCGTGATGGCCGGCGCGCGTGAAAACAATGTCGCCATACTCCCGCTCGACTCCGAGCACAACGCGATATTCCAGTGCCTCAACGGAGAGAGGGCGCGCGACGTTGCAAAGCTCATAATCACCGCCTCCGGCGGCATGTTCCGCGACTACACGCGCGAGCAAATGCTCTCCATAACCCCCGAACAGGCCCTCAAACACCCCAACTGGAAAATGGGCCCCAAGGTGACGATAGACTCGTCCACCCTCGCAAACAAGGGGCTTGAAGTGATAGAGGCGAAATGGCTCTTCGGAGTGGAGCCCGAGAGAATCCAAGTGGTCGTGCAGAGGCAGAGCCTCGTGCACTCCATGGTGCAGTTTGTCGACGGCTCGGTGCTCGCGCACCTCTCGCCGCCGTCTATGACTTTCGCGATTTCCCACAGCCTTCTATACCCCGAGCGCGGCGCGTGCGTGTGCGAGCCGCTCGACTTCTCAAAGGCGATGTCCATAGACTTCGCCCCGCCCGACACCGGACGCTTCCCCTGCCTGCGCCACGCCTTCGACGCCCTCAAAGTGGGCGGAACCGCCACGGCGGTTTTCAACGCCGCAAATGAGGTTGCCGTTTCGCGCTTCATCGCGGGTAAATTGCCGTGGATAAAAATAGCGGACGTCGTCGGCAAAACCCTCGAGGCGGTGGACGCCAAAGACCCGCAAACCCTCGACGACATCCTCGCCGACGACGCTCTGGCGCGCGCGCGCGCGTCGGAAATAGCGGAGACCGCCGCACGGTAAAAAAATGGCTTCGGATCCCGACATATTTTCCAACGCCTGGGCGACGGTTCTGGCGCTGCTGTTTTTCGGCGGCTCGATATTCATACACGAGCTCGGTCACTTTCTCGCCGCAAAGCTGCGCGGGCTTAAAGTGCTCAGATTCTCCGTGGGATTCGGCCCGATACTGCTCTCGCGCAAGGGAAAGGACGACTGCGAATACGTTTTGAGCGCTCTGCCGCTCGGGGGGTATGTCGCCATACCGCAGCTGGCGGATTTGGGCGCGCTCGAGGGAACGGACGGCTCGGAGGCGAAAAACCTTCCGAAGGCGTCGTGCCTCGACAAAATAATAGTCAGCGCCGCGGGCGCGTTCTTCAATGTGCTGCTGGCCGCGGTTCTGGCGATTTTCGTCTGGATTTTCGGAGTGCCGTCCAACGACTTCGAAACCACGACCGTCGTTGGGTATGTGTCCAAAACCATCACCGGCGCGGACGGCAAAACGGTGGAATCCCCAGCCCGAAAGGCGGGGCTCTTGCCAGGCGACAAAATACTTTCGGTGGACGGCTCGAAGGTCTCGGATTTCCTGCAAATAATGGAGAAAATCGCCATAGGCTCCGGCCGCACCGAATCAGGCGCGCCGAAAGCCGTTCTCGAAGTCGAAAGGGGCGGAAAAGTTTTCGCGGCAGACGTGTTTCCGGAACTCGTAAAGACCAATGCCTCCTCCGGCGACGAAATGCGCATGATCGGCGTTTCGCCCGCCATGACCATGAAAATTTCAGGGCTGTTTCCCGACTCCCCCGCGATGGAGGCGGGGGCGAAGCCCGGCGACATCGTGGAATCCATCGACGGGCGGAAGCTCTACTCCAACATGCAGCTCTCCGACATGCTCGCGGAAATTCCCGAGGGCAAAACCGTGGAGCTGGGCGTAATCCGCGGCGGAAAGCCCGTAACGTTGAAAATCGCGCCCGAGAAAATCGCCCTCACAAAGCCGCTCTGCAAAATCACCCTTCCGGACGGCGCGGGATCGCTGTCTTTCATATCAATACCGCCCAAAAACCCGTCGGCGGGCGCGGCGGAAACCGTAAAGCTCCTCTCGGCTGACACCGACGACCCGAGGTTTGCGAAAATTTCGCCGGGCGACATACTCTACCAGCTGGCTTTGCAGCGCGTAGAGTCGCTTTCGCAGCTCAACGCGCTCGTAAACGCAAACGTCGGCATTGTCGGAGGAAGAATGCACTTTTCCGGAGCGCGCATGGACTTGAAGTCCGCGCACCTGCCCGCCTCTTCGACCTCCGAAATACTTCCGCCGAAGGAAAGGATGATGCTCGGCTACACGCTCGAAAACGTCACGGTGATGCGCCACCCGTCCGTCGCCGAACAGTTCCGCGACAGCGTGGAGCGCACGTATTCGGCGATAGCCGGCCTCGTCAACCCGCAGAGCGACATAGGAATTTCGAGCCTCGCGGGGCCCGTCGACATAGGCAGGGTGATATACCGCTTGTCGCTCACCGACGTATCGCTTATGCTCTCGTTCGCCGTGCTGCTGAACATAAACCTCGCCATACTCAACATGCTGCCCATTCCCGTGCTCGACGGCGGGCACATAATGTTCGCAATCATAGAAAAAATCCGCGGGAAACCCCTTCCGCGCTCGTTTTTCGCCGCGGTGCAGTCTGCGTTTTCGATACTGTTCATCGCGCTCATGGGGTATGTGGTCTACCTCGGATTTCTGCGCTGGAACGGCGATTCCGAATACGAGTCCGCCGCCGAACGGTCCTCGCAATATTACATAAGGGACATTTCCTTCAAAAAGCATGAATAACTACTGCGTATCCAGATTTAACTGCGTCAGAACGCCGGTTCGCGCCGTGAAAGTCGGCGACGTGGAAATCGGCGGCGGCGAAATCGTCGTCCAGTCCATGACGAACACCAAAACGTGCGACGTGGAGGCGTCCGTGCGGCAGTGCATACAGCTCGCCGAGGCGGGCTGCCGGATAGTCAGGCTGACGGCGCAAAACCTCGAGGCCGCGCGGGCGCTCGGCGACATATCCAAAAAGTTCAGGGCCGCCGGATTTTCAACGCCCCTTGTCGCCGACATACACTTTCTGCCGGAAACCGCTATGGAGGCCGTCGAGCACGTCGAGAAAATCCGCATAAACCCGGGCAACTTCACCGACAGGCAGCGCACGGACAAGCCCGGCGGATACTCGGACTCCGAATACGCCGCCGGCTTGGAGCGCGCGCGCGAAAAATTTGCCCCGCTCGTCCGCCGCTGCAAGGAGCTGGGGCGGGCCATTCGCATAGGCACAAACCACGGATCGCTCTCCGACCGAATCATACGCCGCTACGGGGACACCCCCGAAGGCATGGTCGCAGCCGCCTTTGAATTTGCCAAGATGTGCCTCGATGAGGGTTTCCGCAATTTTCTGTTTTCATTCAAATCCAGCAACACGCGCGTGATGACGCAGGCGTACAGGCTCGCCGCCTCCAAAATGGCGGCGGAGCTGGGCGGCAACTATCCCCTGCACCTCGGCGTCACGGAGGCTGGATTCGGAATTGACGCGCGCATAAAAAGCTCGATGGGCATTGGCGGCCTGCTCTTCGACGGGCTCGGCGACACCATCCGCGTCTCCCTCACCGAAGATCCCGTCGAGGAAATTCCCGTCGCGATTTCGCTCGCGCGGCTCGCCGAAAAAGTCCGCGCGCAAAAGCCCGCGGCGCAAAAGCCGGAGGGAATAGACTTCTATTCGTACTCGCGCCGCGAATGCCGCACTGTCGATCTCGACGGCCTCAGAATCGGCGCGAAGGCGGTTCCCGCGGCCGCGTCGTTCGGCGCGAGCGGCTGCGCCGACTTCTGCGTAGAAAACGGCGAAGCCGCCCTCAAAGGCGGCGGCAAGATCGAAATCCGCAAATACGGCGCGGGAGATTCCGAAAAGCTGCTCGCCGACGCCTCGAAAGTCGCCGCCGTCGCAGCGCAGGTCCGCACGGAGGATCTCGCGGGGCTGGCGGGCGCGCTCAAACGCGCGGAAAACGCCGTCCTCATAGCCCCTCCGCCAACCGGCGGCCGC
>CAJMOT010000124.1 GCA_905214995.1 uncultured bacterium
CCGGCGCGCGGGGGCTGCGGCCGGAGATTTTCCGCATGCTTGGGTTCGCGGCGGCCGGGGCGGATCTTCCCGTCTCGCGCTGAAAAAAACGCCGTTCCTGCGATGGAGCGGCGTTTCCGGTCAAGTCCCGCATAGGCTTATACGAGCTTGTAGTTTGTCGGGTTCGGTATCGGCGCGACAGGCTTCTTCGCGTCGAGGGAAAGGTTTTCGGGCAGCAGGCTCAGGCGGGATTTTTCCCTAAACCACGCGGTTTTCACCCTCTTGCCCGCATAGGAGGCTTCGCGCCCCGCTATTGCGACAAAGCACGAGTCCGCGCACTGTTTCATCGTATTGAGATGCCCGCCGCTTCTGAGCGCGCCGAAGAGGGCTTCGTGCTCGCAGACGAGCGCCTGCTTTTTGGGCATTTCGGATTTCCACGGCTTTTCGCCCGTGATGGTCTGCCTTCCGAAAGTCATGTCCAAAACCCCCTTCGTGCCGTACACTTTTAGAGGGCTGAACGGAGAAGTTCCCTTTTCCTGCCGGCAAGCCGCCGTGAGGGAAATCCCTCCGTCGAACTCGAAGTGCGCATGCGCGTTTGACTGCCTGTCGCCGAACTTCGGGTAGGGTATGTCGGTCTGCCTGCCGCCGCTGCCCACGACTTCGACGGGGAGCTTGCCTATCGCCCACAGGGCGAGGTCGAGGTTGTGGATGTACTGCTCCACAAACTGGTCGCCGGAAGTCCATGTGAACGCGAGCCACCTTAGCAGCTGGTATCGCACGTCCTCGGGCTTGAGGCTGTCGGGGACTTCGTACCAGCCCGTGAGGTAGTCGGGCTCGTAGCGCAGGCAGACGACGGAGGTGATGTCGCCTATCTGCCCGTCGCGGACGCGATCTACGGCTTCCCTAATGGCGGTCTGGTAGCGCATTTGGGTCCCGCAGAGCACGTTCAGGCCCTTCTTGTCGGCGAGCGGAATAAGCTCGTCGTAGATTTTTCTGAGCTGCACGCAGTCGATGCATATCGGCTTTTCGGCGAACACGTGCTTGTTGGCGTTGAGCGCCTTTTCTATGTGCGAAGTGCGGAACACCGGAGGGGTGACGAGCGCGACGACGTCGGCGTCGGTCTGCAATGCCTTGTCTATCGCGTCGAGGCCGGTAAAGGAGGCGTCGGGCGAGACTTTCCATATTTCGTCAGGATTGAGCCCCGCGCCCTTTGCGAACTTTTTGACGCTTTCGGCGCACGCGGCAATCCTCTCCGAATAGAGGTCTGCTGCGGCGACGATCTCGATGTTCCTGTCGGCGGAGATCATGTTTCTGAGCGCGTCCGTCCCGCGCCCGCCGCAGCCGACTATCGCGATTTTTATCCTATCCGAGCCCTTCGCCGCGCCGAACGAAAATTTCGGCATGGCAAGCCCCGCCGCCCCCGCGAGGGCCGCCGTTTTTATAAAGCCGTTTCTTGTCATAAGTATTCCTTTTTTGCGATATGCGTTGAATCGCTTGCATATTAGGGAAAGTATTCAAAAATTGCAATGCACGCAAGTAATTTTTATTTGGAATATTTTGACATTACGCTTCAAAATACGCTTGCCTTTTGCGGGGAGGGGCGCGATGTTTGGCGCGTGAAAAATGCGAATCCAAAAGGATTGGCCCGTATATGCGCCCTGCCGAAATCGCTCGTGGGGCGGACGCTCTTTTTGGGGCTGCTTGCGGGCGCATTTTCAGGATTCGCGTTCGGGGCGTGGAGGTTCGCTTGCGGCGCGGCGGAAACCCTTTGGAACGGCCCGGAATTTGCGTTTGAATCGCGGGCGGCGGCGGCGTCCCACGCCCTGCGGAGCGTCGCGGGGGCGTTCGTTTTCGCCTTCAATTCCGCCGCGCTCTCGTGCGCGGCGTTTGCCGCCGAGTGGCTCTTAATATATGTTTTCGCGCGCGCGATACGCAACGCCCCCATGGGCGCACCGCAGTATTGCGCGGTCTGGAAGATAGCGGTGGCGGCCGCCTTTCTGCCCCCGATTTTCCAAGTTGCGGTTAAGGCTTTTTCAGGCGGGTTTTCCCCGTACGGATTGGGGGCGGCGGCGATAAACGCGGCGTTGTTTTCGCTTTTTTGGAAACTCGCCAGGCAGTCGTTTTCGGACAATCCCCCAAAGGGGGAGGGGCTGTGGCGCGACGAGCTCTCCCGCGCGGAGTTTTTCGGGATTCTCCGAAAGTCGATGCGGGCGGAGTACCCGCATTTTGGGCGCAGCGCGCTGATAGCCGCGGCTCTGTTTTCGCTCGCCGCTCTTGCGGCCGGCGTTTGAGCGCCGAACAAAATAGCCTTTTCCTCTGTCGAAACTATCATGTCGAAACTTATACTTTTGAGGCACGGCCAGAGCGAGTGGAATCTGGAAAACCGGTTTACCGGCTGGACCGACGTCGGCTTGTCCGACGCGGGAATGGCTGAGGCCGAAAACGCCGGCAGAATTTTGCGCCGAGAGGGCTTGCGCCCCGCGGTCGCGTTCACGTCGGTTTTGAGGCGCGCCGTCGAGACTTGGAACATAGTCTCGCGCGTTTCGGGCAGGATGTGGATTCCGCTCGAAAAGAGCTGGAGGCTCAACGAGCGCCACTACGGGGCCTTGCAGGGCCTCAACAAGGCGGAAACCGCAGCCGAGCACGGCGAGGAGCAGGTTCGGATATGGCGCAGGAGCTACGCCGTAAGGCCGCCCCTCCTGCGGAGCGACGACCCGCGAAATCCGCGCTTTGAGGAAAAGTACGCAGGCATTGATTATAGGGCGCTGCCGCTCGGCGAATCTCTCGAAGACGCCATAGCGCGCGTTTTGCCGTTTTGGTTCGACCGCATTGCGCCGGCGCTCTCCGGAGGATTGGACGTCATAGTGGCCGCCCACGGCAACAGCCTTAGGGGGCTCGTCAAATTTCTCGACGGCATGGACGGCGGCGAAATCGCCGGATTTGAAATACCGACGGGCGTCCCGATTCTCTACGAGCTCGACTCGTCCCTCGAATCTCCCGTCAAAAGGGCGCGTTCCGGCGCGGGCGGGCGGTTCGGGGGAGATTTTCTCCGTTGAGCGCGGAAGGCAGGGCATTGCGAACTTCATTGTTTTCGAGGCCGAAAAATGTCTTTTCGCGAAAAATTTTTTTTAATTTTTTGCCTCGCCGCGATCTCCGAGCGTTTTCTTCGGATTGTTAACGGCTTTTTGTCCATTCGGTTGCCGGATGTTTTATGCGCCTCAATTTCCCCTTCGGAAGCGCGCCGCGCTCGGGGTATAAAAGTGTTGACAAAGTTTTCCGCAAGTGGGGTAATCAAACCGATCTTCTAAAACAAAAGGTTGTTATTATGCTGAAGAAAATCGACCATCTCGGCATCGCCGTTAAATCCATTGACGATGCGGTTCCATATTACGAAAACGTCCTCGGCCTCAAATGCGAAGGCGTCGAGGAAGTTGCGGACCAGAAAGTCAAGACAGCTTTCTTCTCCATCGGAGGAGTCCATATCGAACTGCTCGAGCCCACCTCGCCCGACAGTCCAATAGCCAAATTCCTTGAAAAAAATCCCCACGGCGGCGTTCACCACGTTGCTTTCAATTCGGACGACATCGTTGCGGATCTCGCCCATGCGAAAGCGCAGGGGGTCGCCCTCATAAACGAGGAGCCCAAGATAGGCGCCCACTCCAAGAAAATCGCGTTTCTGCATCCCAAATTCACCAAGGGGGTTCTCACCGAATTCTGCCAGGACGGCGGCTGCAACTAGGCCGCTTTCGCGGCGCGGAAGGCCTTGTTGCGGCTGCCGCATCGGGGTACTTTGAATTTTTCCGCGCGCAGTTTTTCCAACCAACATTCACTATATTAAAATGGCCATAGCAAAAAAATTGATGGAAGAGCTCGCCAGACGCCGCGAAGAGGCGTACAACGCGGGCGGAAAGGCTAAACTCGAAGCCCGCCGCCAAAAAGGGCTCATGACGGCCCGCGAAAGGATCGAAGCCCTGTTCGACGCGGGCTCTTTCATGGAGTTCGGAATGCACGTCCAACACAACTGCCACAACTTCGGCATGGAGAAAAAAGTCCTCCCCACCGACGGCATAGTGTGCGGCATCGGAACGGTAAACGGCAGGCAGGTCGCGGCGTTTAGCCAGGACTTCACGGTCGCCGGCGGTTCGCTCGGCTCCAACCACGCCAAGAAAATCTGCGACCTCATGAAGTTCGCCGGCGAAAACGGAATGCCCGTAATCGGCGTAAACGACTCTGGCGGCGCGCGCATTCAGGAGGGCGTGGAATCCCTCTCCGGCTACGGAAAAATCTTCTGGCAGAACGTCAACCTCTCGGGAGTCGTCCCGCAGATTTCGATCATCGCCGGCCCCTGCGCGGGCGGAGCCGCGTACAGCCCCGCGCTGATGGACTTCATCATAATGACGAAGAAGAACTCCAACCTCTTCATTTGCGGCCCGCAGGTCATCAAGGCCGCCACGGGAGAGGAAGCGGCCCTTGAAATGTTCGCCACCGCCGACGCCCACGCGACGGTTTCCGGCAACATACATTTGGTGGCCAACGACGACCGCCATGCGCTCGAGCTCGCCGCCAAGCTTCTGTCCTACCTGCCGTCCAACAATATGCAGGAGCCCCCGCACGATTTCTCCGTGCCGCTCGAAAAGACCTACGACCCCGAGCTCAACGAAATCGTCCCCGAGACTTCCAAAGAGGCCCTCGACGTCTACAAGGTCATCAACAGGATTGTGGACAACGGCGAATTTTTCGAGATACAGGGCTCCTTTGCCCGCAACATAGTCGTCGGGTTCGCGCGCTTCCAGGGGATAGTCGCCGGCATTATCGCAAACCAGCCCGCGTACAAGGCGGGGTGTCTCGACATCGACGCCTCCGACAAGGCATCGCGCTTCATACGCACCTGCAACGCTTTCAACGTGCCGATCGTCAACCTCGTGGACGTTCCCGGATTCATGCCCGGGCTCGCGCAGGAGAGGGGCGGCATCATCCGCCACGGCGCCAAGATGCTGTTCGCCTACGCTTCGGCGACGGTTCCCAAGATTACCCTCATCATGCGCAAGGCCTACGGCGGCGCGTATCTTGCGATGTGCTGCGTTGACATGGGCGCCGACATGGTATTCGCGTGGCCGACCGCCGAAATCGCCGTCATGGGCGCGAAAGGCGCCGTGAACGTGCTCTACGGCAAGGAGCTCAAAACCGCGGAAAACCCGCAGGAGCTCGCCGCCAAGTTGCGCGCCGAGTACAGCGAGAAGTTTGAAAGCCCCTATCAGGCGGCCGAAAAGGGCATGATAACCGACGTCATCGAGCCCGCCGAAACGCGCGGGGCGATAGCGCACGCGCTCAGGGCCACGATAGGAAAACGCCAGACCCGCATGCCCAAGAAGCACGGCAACATTCCCATGTAAGGATACGCCGATGCCCGAACTTTCGGCAACCGTCCCCGTCCGCTCCGGCATTTTCGCGGCGCATGCGGGATATGTTCGCCGGACGTCGCGCGCCGCGCGCGGCGGATTTTTGAGGTTTAGGGCTTAGGGCGTGCAAAATAAGGATAGCTTATGCAGACAATCGCCACATTGATTCCGGCGCACCCGAATTTCGAGCAGATGATGATGTTTTCTGCGGTCGGATTTCTGGTAGTGCTTTTCGTTCTGATGTTCCTGTCGCTCATGACTTCGTTCATCGGAAAGTTTTTCTCCCTCGCGCAGGGCGGGGCATCCAAACGGGCCGCCAAGCCCTCTGCGCCTTCCCAAAAGTCCGAAATTCCCGAAGGCCACGCCTTCGCGATTTCAGCGGCGGTCGCCGCCGTTCTCCCCGAACTCCGCGACGAAAGCGCCGAGCTGATCGCGGTTTTGTCCGCGGCGGCGGTTGCCATTGAGGAGGAGTGCCGGGTCGTCTCCGTGAAGCTCGCGCCGCCCGACATGTCGTTCGCGCGCCAGGGCAGAATGCAGATTTTTGCGTCAAAAAATTACACACCCGTTAAATTCAATTAAAAGGAACCGTTTTTTATGAAAAAGTTGCGCATAACAGTAGAAGGCAAAACGTACGAAGTCGAAGTTGAAATCCTCGGCTCGAGAATCGCGTCCGTCGCTCCTGCGGCGGCCCCCGCACCGGCGCCC
>CAJMOT010000125.1 GCA_905214995.1 uncultured bacterium
CGCCGCCAATACGAAAGCTGGACTCATTCTCCAGCGTCAAAGTTCCGCCGGTCATCGCATAGGACGTTCCGGAGGCAAGCGTCGCGCTGATCGTGTTCGCGTTTCCGTCCCTATCCGCATATTTCCTCACTACCAATTTGTCCGAAGCCGAAGCCATCGCGAAGTTGACAATCCGCCCGTCGGAGCCTATGAAATTGCGGAAAGTATTGCCGTTGGACGAATAAGTTACGAAATACTCGCTCGGGGTTTCACTCTGATAGGCGACTCCCCTAAAATCGACCCCCGTAAAATTTGAATTTCTTATGCCCATGCTCTCCGCCCCTTCAGGGAAAAACCCCATGCCAACATTCTGCATATTTGCATAGGAGAAATCCGCGCCGTTTGCATATATGTTGGCAAACGTTCCCCTTGATAAGTAGGCGCCGGAAAAATTCCCGTTGTCGAGCCGCGCGGTCATAAAATACGAACCCGACATGCGCTGTCCGGAAAAATCCCACCCTGCCAAAGACAAGATTTCGGAAGAGATGGGATACGGAAGGGCGGAAAAGCGGATGGCGCCCAAATCCTTATCTTTATAGCTCGCCGTGGAATACAGCTGGGAAGCGGCGATGTCGGAGAAAGTCATTGAGGTAAACTGCGCATTCTTTATTACGGCGTCGTCAAATATCGCACCCGACAGCCGCTTAGCCCTACCCAAGCTTGCGCCGGTCAAATTCGCTCCGGTAAAATTCGTGCCCTCCAAAGTGGCGCCGGAAAAATTCGCGCCAGTCAAATCTCTGCCGCTAAAATCCATTCCGGTGAGATCCTCGTTCGCGAAACTCTCAGCCGCATAGGATAACCGGACGGCTAAAAACAACGCGCACATTGTCGCAATTTTAATTGAATTTTTCATATTTTTTCTCCCTTTTTTTGGTAAATGTTTCAAATCGCATGCGCATTCGACCGGCAATTCATCGGCGGCCGGGTTGGGAGCGGCAAGATTTCCCGCCCCCGAGATTTATGGCGGCTGCAAACGCCAGGGCAAACGCTCCGAACATGGCGGAGATCGCAGCCGGCTCGGGAACCGCCAATATTTTGAGGTCGACGTTTCCGGAATTGAAATTCAAGCTCCAATCGTCATTAGCGAGCCTCCGGCCGTTAAAGGTTACCGCGAGCGAATCCTCAAAAGCCTTCATTATGCCCTCTTTGGCGCCGGTTACGAGCGTGACCGTATCGTCCTTCTCAAAATCGCCGCCCACACTGACAGATATGCTCCCGCCTTCGACATTGAACGCCCCTCCGGCATCCGCATTTACGAACATGGGCGCAGCGGTATATTTAGCGGACAGGTTTATTTTTAAATTGCCGCCATCTTTGAGCGTGAGGACGCCGTTTACACAGAGGCAGGCTTCGTCCTCCAACGTCAGAGTCCCGCCCGTCATCGCGTAGGACGATCCGACATCGAGCGTCGCGCTGATAGAATTTACGGCGTTGTCGGGCCCCTCATACTTTCTCACTATCAAATTATCCGCGTCGGATTCCATGCCAAAGTTATAAATCACGCCGCTTTCGCTGATCAAATTGCGTATGGTATTGTTCTTGTGCTTCCACATCACCATGCCGACCCCTCTTAGCACGCCGCGCATATCGCACCCGGAAAAATTTGAATTCGTTATATCCGCGCCGGGAAGCCGGACGTTGCCAAATGCCGCATTCTGCAAATTGGCATTGGAAAAATTCGCTCCGTCTACGAACGAGTCTAAAATCGACGCGCCGGAAAGATTGGCGCCGGAAAAATTCGTTCCGTCAATATCAACCGCTTCAAAGTGCGCTCCGGGCATATTCTGCCCGGAGAAATCCCATCCGCACAAAGGCGCGATTTGAGAAGCCATAGAGGAACGGCACAAAGCGCCCGCAAAGCGGATGGCGCCCAAGTCCTTGCGCTTATAGCTTGCCGTGGAATATAACTGCGAAGCGGAAAAATCGGCTCCCACAAAGCTGGCGTTTTTTATCGTGGCGCCGCTAAAATCGACGCCTCTTAAATCAATGCCGTTGAAACTCTTTCCCGTGACATCCCGCCCGGCGTAGTCTGCGGCGGCGCAATACGGCGAATAGGCGAGAAACGCCGCCAGGGTTGAGAGAATCATTTTTATGCGGATTGTATTTTTCATGATATTTCTTCTATAATCAAATTATATGCTCATTTCGGAAACCTACATGCCCGGCGAACTGCGCGGCACTCCCCTGCGCGCCCGATAATCCCCGCTTATCCGCGTCTTTGGAAAGCGGTTTCGGCGGGATTTGGAATTTTTGCGCATGTCGCATGGCGGATGAATATCCGAAACGGAAGCGTTCAGTTTTCGCCCCTTAAAATTTTGCGCGCCTTTCGGCGGCGGCGGAGTTCCGGTATTTTTATCTTTCGCTTTTTCGCCTCCGCAATGATGCAATTCTCCAGATAGCGAGAGAGGCTGATATTATTTTCAAAGGCGATCTTATCCGCTATCTCGCGCAATTTGTCGTCCATTGCCAAATTCACTCTCCTTTTCATCTTGGCGCATAACATACGTCCGTTATATTTTGTGAGTCAATAAAAAAAAATTTTTTCTTGAAACTTGCGCATAAATTTTCCTTTAAGTAAATATGAAAAAAAGAATAGGGAATTTCAGCAAAACCAATTTGGTCCTCTCATCTGAGCTGAAAGAAATGGGCCAGGAAATGGCTAACAGATTATTCGGCGGAAATTTAAGCGCTTACGTATCGCATTTGATAGTGGAAAATCTGAAGAGCGAATTTGTGAAGGAAAATTTTGGAGATATCCTTCAAAACGCCCGCAAGATGCAAAATTCGATTTACGCCGAACAATCGCAAAACGCAAAATCCGCGCAGGCAAAATAGGATTTAATTGCACAAATTGAGACGTTTTTTAGTAAAAAAATCAGAAATATATTAGCAGTTTGCAGTAAAATTGCGGCAATGCTCTTATCAATAATCTTTGCATTGCCGAAATAAGAGCAAAAATTACGCCGTAAATTTGAGCGCCCCGTCCGCTATCATAGGAAGCAAGCACAATAATGCCGTTTTTTTTCGCTTTCCGAGAGTCTTCTGTAATAGGCGATGGCTTCAAGATCGTTCGTAATATCTCTCTCGGCGATTTAATATTATTAAATAATTTCATATATAATTTAATATTAAATTATCAAAAAATAATCAAATCATTTGCCGCCGCAATGAAAAATTTTCATAGCGCGCGCATCGTTTTGAATCAAACGGAAAATAAACCTTAACCATAACGCCCGTCCCGCGCCCCGCCCTTAAAAAAATATGGAAGCGTTTTACGGTACAAAACCGAAACAACGCGCCTATGTCATATACCTGAAAGGCGCGACCTTCTCCGACATGCTTCCGCAATTTCTCGCGATATGCGCGTTTTCGATAACTCTGAACATATACGCCGTCGCATCTTTCAAAAGGAGCGTCGACTGACTTTCCGGGCTCCGCCGCGGCAACCCGCTCCCGCCGATTTTCGGCGCGGAAAGCTCCGCCGACAGGAGCGCGAATTTCAAAATAAGCGCGCCGCAAGCCGGCAAGCCCCGCCGCATTGCCTGAAATCCCTTGACTCGGCATGGCATATTCTCCATTGTCAATGTGCCTCGGGTTCTCGCGGACGGCGTTTTAATCTTTTGCGCCCCGCCAAAAAATGCACTGGATACCGCTCTCGTTTTTTCTGCCCATCGGGATTTCCCTGTCGGCGAGGCTCTTCCGCTCCGACGGGTTCATGGCGTTTTCGCTCCGGACCGTTCCCGCGATTTGCGCATTTATGGGCGCAATCCTTACGTTCTGGCTCGCGATTCTCCCGCACGTCGCAAACCCGCCCGCATCGCCGCTTTTGATTTTGATTCCGCCGCCCGCAATACTTGCCGCGGGATTCGCATTCCACGTATCGCGCTCCCTCAAAAGGGGAATTTCCGCGATGCGCGCAACGCTCTCGTTCGCCGACGGATTCGCGTTTTCCCTCGCCGTCACCGCCGCCGCAATCGCGGCAAACCTTGCGGCGTATTTCAATACATGGCAGAGCGTGGAAATCCCGTCGTCGCCAAAATGCTTTCTGGAAATGCGCGCGCGGGTCGCGCTCTGTCCGGAATTCGACAGGCGCATAGCCTTTGAAAGCGGAAAGCGCGTCGGGATATGGATTGACACGTGCGGGTTGGACAAATTCGGCGCCTACAAACTGGCAAACGGCGCAATATATCTCGAAAGCGAAATCGGCTTCGGAAACTCTTACATAATAGATTCAAAAAACGAAAAAGTTTACGAGGCGCTGGGAGGCTCCGCAATAGAATTGAAAGGCGGCATGTTATGCGGAAGGGACGGCGGCGGCGGCGAGAGCGAAGTTTCCTATGAAACATACGGCGGGGAAAACGGAAAATTCAACTCGCCATCAATTCCCGCCGCAAAACTCCTGGACGGCAAAAAATTTATCGGAAGGCTGTCGCGGCGCGCCTTCCGCCCCTGCGCGGAACCGGAACGCCAGCCCCCCGCGCCGCTGCAAACACAGTAGCCGGTTAAAATTCTCCCCGCCCCAAAAATCCGCCGGATATTTCTCCGGCGCCGAACAATCACGGCAGGCGCGGCAGACCGCGGGCCATCGGAATTTAATATTCGTCCAAACGGAGGCGGCTCGGCAGTATTGCCGCGCCGCGATTTGGGCGAATATCTTTCAATCAACATAGCGCGCCGGCGGCCGAATTGCGCTGGGCGAACCGCAATACTCCTCCCCGTCATTGCCTCAAAAAAAAACGGCTCCGGAAAAAAATGCTTGCCTGCCTTCCCCGCATTTACATTATTTATCGGCAATTTTTGGGGCGATTAGCTCAGTTGGTTAGAGCGTCTGTTTTACACACAGGATGTCACAGGTTCGAGTCCTGTATCGCCCATTGGCTTTAAGAATTGCAGGCCAGATTCCGGGTCAACGCCAAAAGTCGCGGAATGGGGATTTTTAGGGAAGAGAGTTTTCATACTCTCACCCCGCATTTCACGAATACCCTGATGTGGATTTCTCATCCGCACGCCCGCATCCGAACCGCCGTTATCTTCCGACAAAAGCTCTATGGCATCATCTTAGCCTGCGGAATTTTCGCGGGCTTATCAAGCCGCGCGACGCAAATTTCGGAGAGAAATCTGGAAAGCGTGCCGCGCGCCACGTTGAATTTCTTGGCTATGCGCGCCTTTGGAATGCCCTCGTTTATCAAAGAAATTATGTCGTTCTCGTACTTCGAGAGTTTTACGTTTACGGATTTGTGCCCGCGCGGGCGACCGAGCGCCTTGCCCTCGCTCTTTCTGCGCATCAGCGCCTCGCGGGTGCGCTGGGAAATCAGCTCCCTCTCTATCTCCGCGGCAAGGCCGAATGCGAACGCGAGCACTTTTGAAGCTATGTTGTTGCCGAGCTCGTAGTTTTCTTTTATAGTTCGGAGTTTTATTTGTTTTTCCATGCAAAAGTTCAAGATGCCTACGATTTGAAACATATTGCGGCCCAATCGGGACAATTCGGACACGATGAGAGAATCCCCGCTCTTTATTTTGCGCATGAGCGTTCCGAGCTTGCGGGATCGCAGGCTTTTTCGCGAACTGACCGTTTCTTCTATCCACCGGTCGATTTTTATTCCGCGCTTTTCAGCGTAATTGCCGATTTCAAAACGCTGGTTTTCCGTAGTCTGCTTGTCAGAGCTAACTCTTATATATCCGTATACCATTTTACCATTTTTATCCGATTAAAAAAAACGCTTGACTTTGATTTTATGCGCAATTTAAACGTCCGTTTTTTAGTTG
>CAJMOT010000126.1 GCA_905214995.1 uncultured bacterium
AGGCGCCCAGCCAGGATATATTCCTCGAGCGCAACAAGACGGTTGAGCTGTTCAGAAAGATACTCTCCAACCCGAAAAAAGAATGGGTATTCAACCACTCCCCGGGCTTCCTCGCATTTCTGAAGGGCGAACAGGAGTACGAATGCACGCCGTGGGGCAACCCCACATACTCCATTTTCGGCTGGCAAAAGCCGTGCTATCTCATCAACGACGGCTACTGCGAAACTTTCGCCGAACTGATGGACTGCATAGACTCCTACGGTCTGGGGCACAACGGCACGCGCCCCGAGTGCAAGGACTGCATGCTCCACAGCGGCTATGAGGCCAGCGCCGTCCGCGACATCTTCGGGACGTTCGGCGGGCTTGCGCGCGCGGCAAAGCACATGCGCAATTTCAGAAAGCGCTCGTAAATGGCGCCGGAGGGCGGAGAGGCGTTCGACGGGCGGGATCTGCCGCCGCTTTGCGAAAAGATTTTCTGCGGCGGCGGATACGCCTCCATACTCCCGAACTTCGAGCACAGGCCCGAGCAGGAGCGGATGGCGTACTGCTGCGCGCAGGCGTTTTCGGGCAATTCCCCGCTTCTCTTCGAGGCCGGAACGGGCGTGGGCAAGAGCATGGCGTACCTCGTCCCGGGGATAATCGCCGCCAAGAGGTTCAAAAGGCAGCTCGTCGTCGCCACCCACACGATAGCGCTCCAACAGCAGATCATGGAAAAGGATTTGCCGCGGATTTCCATGATGTTCTCCAACTGCGAGGCGCTCTCCGACTGCGCGGATTTCAGGGCGGCCCTCCTGCTCGGGCGCGCGAACTACCTGTGCCCGCACAGGCTGAAGCGCGCGCTCGCCGAAAAGAGGGAGCTGTTCGACACCGCCGAGAGCGCGGAGCTCGAGCGCATCGCCGCGTGGGCGGAGACAACCCGCACGGGGCTCGCGGAAGAGCTAAACCCGCCTCCCGACCCCGAAGTGTGGAGCTGGGTCAATGCGGACTCGTCGTCGTGCGCGCCTAAAAACTGCTCGGACGGCTCGTGCTTCTACCAGAACGCTCGGCGCGACATATCTTCGGCGGACATAGTGGTGCTCAACCACAACCTGCTGTTCTCGCTTCTGTCCGCCGGAATGGGCGCGGGCGAGGACGAAAACGGCGTGCTTTTCGCAAACGACATGCTCGTAATCGACGAGGCGCACCTCATACCGGACGTGGCTTCCGACGCCTTCGGCCTGTCAATTTCGGGGCCCGGCATAAGGCGCGAGCTGTCCAGAATCTACGACCCCCGCAAAAAGCGCGGCCTGATAGCGCGCTCGGGGCTGGCGGAATTCCGGGACAAGCAGATCGTCTGCGACGCGATCGGCGAGTGCGAAGAGCTGTTCGCGAAAATCAAAAAGGACTTTCTGCTCTCCCGCGACACAGTTCGCCTCAGCTCGCCCGACTGGGCCGACATCTCCGGCGCGGCGGGGGCTCTCGACTCTACGATGCGGCTTCTGGACACCCTCGCCCAGAACGCCCCCAACGAGCGGCTTGCGTCGGAAATCAAGGACTACCGCCGGAAAGTCTCCGGCATAAAGAACGCGATAGAGGACTGCGCATACCTCTCCGACCCGGAATCGGTGTACTGGCTGGAGGCGGCGGGCGCCGGCGGCAGGTCGGCGTCGCTCAATTCGGCGCCCATAGACGTATCCGGAATACTGCGCAGGGTTTTGTTTTCCGGCGGATCTCCCGTGATACTAACTTCCGCAACGCTCGCGATCTCCGGAAGCATGGAGGACTTCGCCGGAAGAATCGGGGCGGAGGCGGCGGAATCCTTCGTGTGCGACTCGCCTTTCGACTACGGCAAGAACATGCGCGCATTCCTGTTTTCCGACGCCGCCGCCCCCGACAGCCAGACCGGAAAGATGGACTGCGAAAAAACCGCCGCCTACATAGGCAGGCTCGCGAACGTCGTGAGGGGCGGGACGCTCGCGCTCTTCACCAGCCGCGCCGACCTCAAAAGAACCGCGGAAATCCTCGAAGCCTCCGGCGCGCTCAAAGGCCGCAGACTTTACGTGCAGGGCAGAATGCCGCGCGCGGAAACCGTCAGAAGGTTCGCGGAGGACGCCAACGCGGTGCTGATGGGCACGGACACCTTTTGGACGGGCATAGACGTCCCTGGCGACGCGCTCTCGCAGGTGATAATAGCAAGGCTGCCGTTCGAAAACTTCAAGCACCCGCTCACGGAAGCGAGAATGGAGCGCGCCGAGGCGCTCGGGGAAAACCCGTTCATCAAGATTTCCCTTCCGGCGGCGATAATAAAATTCAGGCAGGGCGTCGGGCGGCTGATACGCAGCGCGCGCGACCGCGGAATAGTCTGCGTGCTCGACCCGCGAATGCTGACGAAATCCTACGGCAAAAACTTCGCCGCCGCCATACCGACGCCGAGGGTCGAAAGGGCGCGCGCGGACGAAATCGAAACTTTCGTAAAGGAAGAGGCCGACTATTTGTTTTCGCCCGATTCCGAAAACTTGTAGACGCGCACGTAGTCGATTTCATACCTCATGGGCATCGCGTCGTCGTCCACTGGGCCTTTGCCCTTTTGGGGGTTGCCCACGGCGAGGTTCAGCAGCAGGTACTGCGGCTTCAAGAACGGATTTATTCCCTTGTACTTTCCGGCGTTGACGGACTTTTCGAGCGGCATTTCGTTGAGGAGCTCTCCGTCGAGAAATATTCGGTACGACTTCTCGTCCCAATCCATTCGCCAGACGTGGAAATTCGCGAGCCAGTCTGGATCTTTGGCGAGAAAATGCGACAGCGGAATTTTTTTGTCGTTCCAAACCGATGCCCCGGGCTTTGCCCCCTCCCACGCGAAATTTGCGAGAATGTTTGGGACGCCGCCGATTCGGTAAAACTCCATCACGTCGATTTCGCCGCAGGCGGGCCATGGCAGGCGATCCGATTTGCCGCGGATACTCTCCCCCAACAGCCATATCGCGGGCCACGCCCCCTTGCCGAAAGGTATGCGCGCGCGCACTTCAAGCCTTCCGCGCCTGAAATCGAAATTTCCCCTGCTTATGACGCACGCGGAGGCGTATTCGGCAAATTCGCGCGCGTTGCCCCAATAGTCCTTCGGCTCCCTCCCGAAATTCGGATTCTTAACTTTCTCCCTACGCGCCTCTATGACGAGCAGCCCGTTTCTGCAATGGGCGTTTTCGGGGCGGTACCACTGCAACTCCATATTGCGCACAAAACCGTGTTCGTAATCCCACTTTTCGGGATTCGGCGCGCCGTCTTCCGAAAATTCGTCGGAAAATACGAGCTCCCCGCCGCTTCCTTCGGCGAAAAGCGGGGCGGAGGCGCAATAAAACAAAAGGGCGAGACCGGCATATTTTAATTTCATAAAAATGCGAATAATAATGCGAAGGCGCGCTATCAACAAAAAACGGCGCGCATAACTCTGTATTCATTTCCGGCGGGCGAATTAAATTCGCGCCATACTGAAGAAAAGCTCCGGCGCAAAAAAAGCGCGCGGACTCCCCGCGCGCCGTCAAAAAAAGCTTTTCCGCCGCTACCCGTTTTCCGGAAGCGGGGGCGCGATAATTTCGCCGCCGTCCTCCTCCGGCTTTGCGGCGGCGGCTTCGGCTCCTGAGGAGGGAGCGGCCGCCTCCGTCCTGCGCCTGAACTCCTCCGGATCGGTCGGCGTAAATTCTCCGCGGACGATTTTATAGACGTCCTCGCCCTCGATGGTTTCGCGCAAAAGCAGCTCGCTTGCGATGAGGTCGAGCTTGTCGCGGTTTTCGCGCACTATGCTGCGCGCCCTCTCGAGCTGGCCGTCGACTATCGCCTTAATTTCGCCGTCCACCAGCTGCGCGGTCTTTTCGCTGAAATGCTCGTCGCGCGCGATCTCCTTGCCCAAAAATATGTGGTCCTGGTTTTCGCCGAGGGCTATCGGGCCGATCTCGCCCATGCCCCAGTCGCAAACCATCTTGCGCGCGATTTTCGTCGCCTGCTTGATGTCGCCCGCCGCGCCGTTTGTGATGTCGGTAAACACCGCCTCCTCCGCGACCCTTCCGCCGAGGCTCGTGCAGATGTGGTTTAGCAGGGACTTTTTCGACTCCGTGCGGATGTCGCGCGAGGGCACGAACATCGTAGACCCCAGGCTCTGCCCGCGCGGGATTATCGTCACCTTGTGCACGGGAAGCCGCCCGTCGTCGATGACCGCCTGTATGAGCGCGTGCCCGGCCTCGTGGTAGGCGGTGAGCTTCTTTTCGCCGTCGTCCATGAGCTTGCGCCGCTCGCGCCCGAAAAATACCTTGTCGCGCGCCTCGTCGATGTCCGCCATGGTGACGGTCTTGTCGTTGCGCCGCGCCGCGATGATGGCGCCCTCGTTGAGCAGGTTCGCCAAGTCCGCGCCGGAGCACCCGGGCGTGATTTTCGCGATGGTCGCCAGATCCACGGAGGGGTCCAGCTTGATTTTCGCCGCGTGTATTTTGAGGATTTCCTCGCGCCCTTTGACGTCCGGAAGGTCGATTACAACCTGCCTGTCGAACCTGCCGGGGCGCAGGAGCGCGCTGTCGAGCACGTCGGGGCGGTTGGTCGCCGCAATGATGATCACGCCGCTGTGGGCGTCGAAGCCGTCCATCTCGACGAGAAGGGAGTTCAGGGTCTGCTCGCGCTCGTCGTGTCCGCCGCCCATGCCGGCGCCGCGCTGCCGCCCCACGGCGTCGATTTCGTCGATGAACACAAGGCACGGGGCCGTTTTTCGCGCCTGCTCGAACATGTCGCGCACGCGGGCGGCGCCGACGCCCACGAACATCTCCACGAAGTCGGAGCCGCTGATAGAATAGAACGGCACGTCGGCCTCTCCCGCGACGGCGCGCGCCAAAAGGGTCTTGCCGGTTCCGGGAGGGCCTACCATGAGAATGCCCTTGGGGATTCTCGCCCCGATGTCGCTGAAACGCTTGGGGTTTTTGAGAAACTCCACGACTTCCGAAACCTCCTCCTTAGACTCGTCGCAGCCGGCGACATCCTTGAACGTCACCTTGTCCTTGTCCGGCGAAAGAAGGCGCGCGCGGCTTTTGCCGAAACTCATCGCGCCGCGGCCCGTGGCGCGCATCTGGCGCGTAAAGAGGAAATACAGCACGCCCACTATTATCAGAAACGGCAACACGCTCGACACGAGGTTCCCCCAAAACGTGCTCGACGGGATCTCCTTGACCTCCCACGGGGCGGTCGGATAGGTCAGACGCTTGTACATGTCCTCGGTAATCCTGCCGGCAAAGGCGAAATTCAGCGAGCGCGGCGCGTCTTTGGGGGCGTCCTCGAGCCCGTAGACGGGGTTTTTCATCTTGCCCTCCGCGACGTACCAGTCCTTGCCCGCCGACGGGTCGTTGCGCAGGGAGATCTCCAGGAGGGCGTCGTTCTGCACTGCCGTCATCAGCTGCTTGGTGTCGAGCGTCTGGACGTTGCCGGCTCCGCCGCGCGGCAGGGAAACGAGCATAATTATTGCGCAAACAATCGCTATCCAAACAAAATACGGTTTGTTCGGAATCTTGCCGAAAGCGTTTTTTTCCTTCTTGTCCATTTAAGCGTTAAAAGGCGGATTAGAATTTAAAAATTTTCGCACGTCAATTCAATTACCGAGCGCGACCCCGCCGCCTTGAAGAGCTCCGACGGCGGCAGCCCGGGGCTCCACAGTATGTCGCCCCGCAGATTGCAGACAACGAAAGCCGACTTTCGTTTCCGCGCCGGAATTTTTTTGGCGTTGAAAATCTCCTTAAGCTTTTTCGGGGAGCGCGACCCGAGCGGCGGATACCCGTCGCCGTCGC
>CAJMOT010000127.1 GCA_905214995.1 uncultured bacterium
ACTATGGCCTGCGACCCCCCGAGAGACGGGGCGGCGAGCGCTGCTATGCGCGCGCCAGGCACGATTTTCCCGACGCACGCCACCGCCGAATCGCCCGCCGTTTCCGCGGCGGAGAGGGCCGCCGAGAGCCCGAGGCATATCAGACAAAAGAAATTTTTCATAGGCGAACAAATTACTCCGGCAAACGCGCATTACAACACAAAAAACCCGCGCGCAAAATTTGCTTGCCCGCCGCGCCGAAAAGCGGAATAATGCTGGAACTATGAGAAAACTTGCGCATATAGGAATCCCGACGGACAAAAAGCCCGCGAAGGCATCGTATCTTGCCGAAGCAAAGCTCTTCGTCACAGATCCGGCGGACACGAAAAACAACATAGAATTTCTCTATTTTGAGGAGGGCAGTCCGATGCCCGAAATTCTGAAAAAAGCCGCCCACATAGCGTATACGGTGGACGACATCGAGGCGGAGCTCAAAGGCGCCGAAATCCTCATGCCTCCGTTCGAGCCGTTCCCGAACCTGAAAGCCGCGTTCGTAATCGAGGACGGCGGGGTTCCCGTGGAGCTTATGCAGAAATTCTGACGCTTCGGAGCCCCCGGGCGTGGGGCGCGCATTTTTGGCGGGCGCGGGAATCGCGCCCGTTTTTTTTGCCGGTCGGAAATTCCGCGCCGCAAGGCGCAAAAAAATCGGGAGCGGGCTGAAGGAGTTTGAGCGGCGCCCTACCGCGCGCGGAAGTTTCCGCGGCAGACGCGGAAATCAGTTTTCGGAAACGCCCATTGTCTTTTTTATGTACTCCGCCTCAGCCGGGTCGTAAGGCGAGCCGTCGGGTTTCAGAACGTCGTGGAACCACCTTCCTTTGGGATAGTCCTTTTCCAGATGCGCCCACGGCCGGTCGGTGTGCGTCCTGCCGTTGACGAGCCCCCAGTTGTACGCGGCGACTCCGCATTCTTTCATAATCCCGAGGCAAGGGTCGAACGCGCTGAAAGGCCTCGCCATGTACTCGGTGCAGAAAACCGGCCGGTTGAGCTTTTTAAATTTTTCGATGTTTGCGCGCATTGATTTTTCGTCCCCGTAGCAATGGAAGCTTATTATGTCGGACTCCGAAAGCTGTATGGGGTTCATCGCGCGCCCTACGGCGGATTTGTCGTCCGCGTAGACGCCGGCGGTTATCGGCTGCGAGGGATTCGCCGAGCGCGCCCACTCAAACGACAACTTCAAGAGCTTTTCGGTTTTCTTAAACATCTCCACATTCCCCCGAAGCGCCCCGCGCTCGTCCACGCTAACCCCTATTTGTCCGGGCTCGTTGAACACGTCCCAGCCGACGACGCGCGGGTCGTCCCTAAACCTCGAAACCGTGCCGACGACATATTTTTCAAGCTCCGGCCAGCGCGATTCGTCCCCCAAAATCTCAAACGACGGCGATTTCAGCCAGTTTGAGTTGTGGCGTCCGCTCGGCTCGGGCTGTTTGCCGTATTTTGAATAGGCGTTCCAGCAGCTGTCGAAAAACACGAACAAAGTTTTTATGCCGCGCGAATCCGCGATTTGCAGGTATTTCTCCACGTTGTCGAAAAACTTTTCCCCCTCGTTGAGCCACACCGCATCGCTCAAAAACACGCGCATTGTATTAAACCCCAGCTTCTGCGCCATCGCCAGTTCCCTGTCTATCAGGGCGGGATTGAACGTCGCGGAACTCCACATCTCTATCTGGTTGGAAGCGTCCGACGGAATGAAGTTGCAGCCCGCCATAAAAGGCTTGCCGGCATACCATGCGTTGGCCTCCTCCTCAGTCCACTTTTCGCGCGCGAACGCCGAGAGAAAAGCGGACAGAACCGCCAGAAACCCCAAAAATTTGCGCATTAGCTCAATTCCCGTTCGGAGTCTGGACGGACATGTTCAGAATCTGCCCGTCCTTTTCGAGAGTCTTGGAGAGCTTGGCGTAATCCACGTCCTGGACGGCGCAGCCATCGTCGATTGCCTGCGCCGCGGCGGTCGCCGCGCTCTGCCCCAGTATCATGAAGACGGGCTCCATGCGTATCGAGCCGTAAGCTATGTGCGACGCCGAGCACGCCACGGGAACCAGAAGATTGTCCGCCTGCCCCTTTTTGGGAACTATCGCCCCGTATGAAATCTTGTACGGGGCTTTCAGGCGAACCTGCACGTCGCCCTCGTTCTGGACGTATCCCTCCTTAGTCACATAGCGCGAAGCGTTGTGCGAGTCGAGCGTGTAGGAGCCCATTCCTACGGGGCGCGGGGTCATGCGGGAATTCTGGCAGTCATGCTGGGTCATGACGTATTCGCCGTTCAAGCGGCGCCCCTCGCGGATGTACAGGGTGTACGGCCAGTGGCCGGTTGAGGCGAACTCGTCCTTGGACAGGCCGAATTTTGCTATTGCCTTGCGGGTCTTTTCGGGCACGCGGGGGTCGTTTTGGAGGAAGTACATCAGCCCCTTCTGGTATTTCAGGTGCGCGTCGAATATCTCCTTGCGCCTTTCGTAGGAGGCTTCGGGCCACTCGTAATTGCCGCCTATGAAGTCCGTGCTGAAAGCGTCTTTGTTGTTTATATCGGTCTTGCCGTTGGGCATTCTCGAAACGGTAAGCGGGAAAATGTTGGGTTCCGCCTCGAGATAGCGCGCGCAGAGCTCGTAGTCCGCGGGGTCGTAGCCCTCGGGCTTTTCGATTTTCACCATGTTTTCCGGAACGTCGGTAAGGCACATTCTGAAACAATACGCCTGAATCTTTTTGTCCGCCGCGCCGTCCGGCAGGGGGGATTCGGGGCTTATGAATTTGAGGAGCCCGCTCGACTTGTCGCCCTTTACCTTATAGGGATCGACCTTGGCGCGGAAGCGGTGGCCGTTGTATTCGTTGGTGGCGCGGAAGCCGTTGTAGTCCTCGCCGAAGCGCGAATTGCTCTCGCGGCCTACAAAGTAGTCCGCGCCCGCTGCCGCCATCAGGTCGCCTTCAAAAGTGCAGTCTATGAACATTTTTCCCGGGTATCTGCCGCCGTCGAGCGTGGAAATGGCGACTATACTGCCGCCAACCTTTTCGACGCCGGCCTCCCTGTCGAGCCGCTCGCCGCGCACGAGCTTTATGTTTTTGTGCTCCTTAACCCAGTCGTCAAAGACTTTTTCGGCGACTGACGGCTCGAAAATCCACATCACCTTGTGCTCGTCGTCGATAGCCTTAGTTCCCTGGCCCCTTCCGGTAAAGTTTTCGCGCTTCTGCCACTTCCAGGTCTCGGGCTTCTGGTACTCTCTCCACACCCTGTGGTAAAATTCGCGCGAGAGGCCGCCTATCGTGGCGGTCTTTCCGGAGTCCGTCATGCCCAATCCGGCGCTCGACATAGCCCCGAGCCTCCCCTCTGGCGCGATGAGGACGACGCTTTTGCCCTCTTTGGCCGCCTGAACCGCGGCGGTGACGCCCGCGGATGTTCCTCCGTAAACCACGATGTCGGCGGGCTTCTCCTCAAAGAGCGACGCGCAGCCCCAGAATGCCGCGGACGCGGCGGCGAGAAATGCGAAAAACGGAATTTTTTTCATGAGATTGTCGGCGTTTTGTCGTTAAAAAGGCGCGGCGAACGCCGCACATGTCTTGCGGGAAATAATGCGGGCCCGCCCGTTTTCTTCAACAATAAAAATCGCGCAGGTCTTGAAATCCTCGCAAAAACCGCAAATAATGGCGCCATGAAAATTTTGAGAACGGCAATCGCGCTCGCCGCGTGCGCGCATCTTTGCGCCACGGCGGAAGTCAAAACCCCCGCCATATTTTCCGACGGAATGATGTTGCAGCAAAACTCCGCCAACATCTGGGGAACCGCCGAGCCCGGGGCGAAAATCGAAATCGAAATCCTCGGCGAAAAATCTTCCGCGCGCGCCGGGGAAAACGGAGAGTGGAGCGCGCGCGTCAAAACGCCCGGGGGCTCTCCGGAGCCGCGCGAGGTCAAAATTTACGAAAACGAGAAGCTCGCAAAGACTTTCTCCGACGTAATATTCGGCGACGTGTGGATCGCCGGAGGGCAGTCGAACATGGACTTCGGACTGCGCGGAATCGACGGCGCGAAAGCCTATATCGACTCATCCGCGGGCTCCGACGTCAGATACTTTGCGCAGGGCGCGTCGAGCAGCCGCATGTTCAGCGCGCGGGGAATCGGCAAGGATCCCGAAAGGGAATTTCCCGAAGGGAGCCGCTGGATCTCCCCCAACCCGCAAAACGCGGGGAACTTGCAGGGCATACCATACATATTCGCGGCGGAGCTCGCGAAGGCGTCCGGCAAGCCCGTCGGCATAGTGTACACCGGAACTCCGGGCACAAAAATGGCCGCGTGGGTGAGCCGCGAAACCTACGAAAATTCGCCCCTGTTTAAGAGGGAGCGCGAAAACTTCGCCGAGCGTTCGAGGAAATACGACTACAAAAAGGAAAAGGCGAAGTTCGACGAGGACGTGCGCACTTACGGCGAGCGCGTAAGGAAGGCGAAAGCCGAGGGCAAAGAACCCCCGCCCGCGTGGACTGTTGCGCCGTTTCTCGCGCCGTGGCCGGACTCTCCCGACAAGTGGTCTACGCCGTCGATGCTCTTCAACCTGCGCGTGAACCCGCTGCGCGGATACGCCGCGCGCGGCATAATCTGGTATCAGGGCGAATCGGATTCGCACGATGGGTTCGCCGATAAATTCGAGGGGCTCATAGGCGAGTGGCGGGAGGTTTTCGGCTCGCCGGAGATGCCGTTTTTCTTCGTCCAGCTTCCGTCGCACAACGCCTGGAAGTGGGAGCTCACGCGCGCCGAGCAGGAAAAAATCTCGAAAAAGCTAAAAAATGTCTCGATGGTATGCGCCATAGACACCGGCGAGGAAAACGACGTCCACCCGCGCGACAAGATCGAAATCGGCAAAAGGCTCGCGAAGGCGGCGCTTGCGGGAAGCGGGAAAATCTTCCCGTCGCTGCGCTCAATAGATTTTAGGGGCGGAGTCGCGACAGTGAGATTCAAATATAGGAAGGGATTGGAATGCCGCGGCAAATGCAGGGGATTTGAAATGCTGTCCGGCGGCAAATGGTCGGCCGCCGACGCGGAGTTCGACGGCAAGAGGGTCGTATTGAAATCCCCCGACGGCTCTGAAATAGAGGGAGCAAGATACCTCTGGAAGCCGTGGGCGAAGCCCGACGCCTGCCTGTTCGACGCCGGAGGGAACCCCGTGCCGCCGTTCCAATCCCTCAAAGGCGAAAAATAGCCGTCAGAACGGCGCGGGAAGAAGAATTCCTATCCCGAGCAGCAGCCCGAAAAGCAGCATGTTGCGCGCGGTGCCGGCGAGCGCGGAGCCGTATTCTTCGGGGGCTCTCGCGCGCAGCATTTCACCCCACACCGCCGCGTGCGCCGGCAGGTATAGCTGGGGGAGGAGGGCGCCCCACAGGTTCTCCCAAAAGAACGCGGCGCATATAATGCACGCGGCCGCGCCGAAGCACAGATACATCGCGCTCCCGACGCGCCCGCCGAACAGGACGACCGTCGTGCGCTTTCCGTTTTCGGCGTCCTGAAACCTGTCGCGGTAATTGTTCAAAATCAGCAGGGTGTCCACGACGAGGCCGCACGCCAACGACGCCGCCAAAACCCGCGCCGTCACCGCGCCCGCGCAGACGTAGTAGGTGAAGCACACGGGCACAAACCCGAAGAACGCGACCACCGCGACGTCGCCGAGCCCGCGCTCCGAAAGCGGGAACGGCCCGCCCGTGTAGAGGTACGCGAAAACCATGCATGCCGCACCGACGAGCGC
>CAJMOT010000128.1 GCA_905214995.1 uncultured bacterium
GATTCCCGCGAGCCCGCCGCCGGCGACGAGGACGTCGCACTTCAAATCCGCCCTGCGCATGAGCTTTTCGCCCTCCGCCGAGCCCGGGGCGGAATCGGGCTGGAGGCTCGCCAGCCTGCGCGAGTTGTCGTCGGTTGGCAGCGGGCGCGCCAGAACCTGCGGCGCCTTTATTATCGCCGAATATCCGAAGAGCGAAGCCGCCGACGCCGCGAGAAACCCGCGGCGCCCCATTTTGTTTTTGCCGTTTTCCGTTCCCATTGTGCAGATGTTTTTCGAGTACGAATAAAGCGCGCGCCGCCTCTCTGTAAAGCGAAATCGGCGAAGAGGAAAATTTTTTAAAAAAGCTCTTGCAATCCGATAAATGGGGTATAGGGGTATACCCTATATTTTGAGAAAGGAAAATTCCGTGACCAGAACGCAGGAAGAAAAGAAAAGGCTCGTCTCGCGCATAAAGCGCATAGAGGGGCAGATGAAAACGCTCGAAAAGATGGTTGACCGCGACGCCCCGTGCGTCGAGGTAATGCGCCTGATAAACTCCGCCTCCGGCGCCCTCAAAGGCCTGCTCACGAAAATCGTGACGGACCACCTCAACGGGTGCATATCGGCGGCGATGGACAAGAGGGACGCCAAGCTCGTGGACGAGCTCGCGGACTTCTTCAAAACTTTGAAGTGACGAAACCATGAAAGACGAAAATTGCGAAGGCGGATGCCGCCGTCCGGACAATGAAAACGGCGGGGAATGCCGCTGCCATGCGGGAAAAGAGCGCGGCGGAGCGGGCGAAAATGGCGGGGGGCATTGTTGCTGCCATTCCGGCAAAAAAGGCGGCGCGGGCTGCTGTTCCTCGGGCGGCGGCGGGGATTCCCGCCGCGGGCTGAAGCTGTGGATTTCGGCAGCCGCCATCGCCCTGAGCTTTCTTGCGGGCGAATATCCCGAAAGCTTGCCGCTCTATCCGCTGACCGACCCCGCGTGGGTGGCGGTCATACTCTGCGCCGCGCCGATCTTCCGCGCTGCGGGAAGATCCTTTTTCATAGAGCGCAAGGTAACGAGCCCGCTTTTGGTGAGCCTTGCGATGGCGGGGGCGTTCGCGCTTCAAATCGCCGACTTTTTAGGCCTCGAACACGGGGCGGGGCACTGGCACGGCAGCTACATATTCGTGGCGGCTGAAATCGCGTTCCTGATGTCGCTCGGCGAATGGCTCGAGGAGCGCACGGTCAGGAAGTCGCGCATGGGGATAGAGTCTCTCGCGAAGCTCCTGCCGAAGACGGCCACGGTAAAAACCGGCGGAAGGGAGGAGGAGATCCCCGCCGGCGAAATAAGGAAGGGCCAGACGGTGTGCGTCAAAGCGCACTCGATATTCCCCGTGGACGCGAGAATCGAAAGCGGCTCGACGAGCGCGGACGAGTCTTCCATAACGGGCGAGAGCGTGCCCGTGGAGAAGTCGGCCGGAGATCTGGTTTACGCGGGCACGGCGAATCTCACGGGGTATGTCGAAGCCGTCGCCGTCAAAGACGCGGGGGATTCCGAGATGTCGAAGCTCGCGCGGCTCGTGGAGGAGGCCGCCGGAAAGAAGGCGCCGATTTCCCGCGCCGCGGACAGGTGGGCGGCGTGGGTTATACCGTCGGCGATAGCGGCCGCGATAATCGTGTTCTTCCTGTCGCACGCGCTGCTCGGGACGAGCTGGATAGAGTCGGCAATAAGGGGGGTTACGATACTCGTGGTGTTCTGCCCGTGCGCGTTCGTGCTCGCCACGCCGACGGCGATAGCGGCGGGGCTCGGCAACGCCGCCAAGCGCGGCATACTCGTGAAGAGCGGCGAGGCTCTCGAGACTCTCGCCGGAATAACCAAGGCGTTTTTCGACAAGACCGGCACTCTCACCGAGGCCAGGATGCGCGTCGAGACTTTCGAGACCTCCGGCGGGTTTGAAAGGGAGGAGATCGCGTCGCTCGCGGGGGGCGCGGAAATGCGCTCCGAGCACCCGATAGGCAGGGCGATTTTCGAGTTCGCCGAGGGCATAGCGCCCGCGAAAACCCCGGATTCCACCAATTCGCTCGTGGGCGTCGGCATAGAGGCGCTTTTCGGGGGCAGAAGAGTGTCGCTCGAAAAGCCGTCGCCAGGCAGCCCCGCCGCCGAGAAATTCAAAGGCGCAGGGCTTACCGCCGTCGCGATGAAAATCGACGGAGCGGACGCCGCGGTCTTTGGAATATCCGACACGCCGAGGCAGACGGCGAAGGCGGCGGTTGAGGAGCTCGGGCGCATGGGCATAGAGTGCGCCATAATCAGCGGAGACAACCGCGCGGCCGCCGAAAAGATCGCGGGGGAGGTTTCCATTCCTAAAGTCTACGCGCCCGTGCTGCCCGCGCAGAAACTCGAGATCATATCGGCGGCTCAGCGCGAAGGGCGGAAAGTCTGCATGATAGGCGACGGCGTGAACGACGCTCCGGCGCTCGCGCAGGCGGATTCTTCGATAGCGGTGGCGTCGCTCAAAAACGACATCGCGATAGAGTCGGCGCAGATCTCCATAGCCGGTTCGGATCTGACGGCGATTCCCCATGCCGTCGACCTCTCCCGCGCGACGATGCGCACCATAAAGGCCAACATAATCTTTTCGATATCGCTCAACCTGACGTCGGTCGTCCTCGCGTTTTTCGGGATAATAAACCCCGTCGTCGGGGCGCTGATTCACAATGCGTCGTCGGTGTGCGTGGTGGCCAATTCCGCGCGTCTGCTCGGGCGGAAGCCTTCCGGAGGCGCGTAAAGGGCGCGAAGGGAATTTATCTGGGAGGGGGGATTTTCCCCCTCTTTTTTTTGCGCGCGGGCAGGGGAAAGCTTGCGAGCGGCTTCGGACTTCCAGAGATTTTTCGGCTTGTCTTGGCGTTTCTCAAAATAATTATAGCGTATTTTATGTTCAGGAGAGATTTTATAAAAAATGCGTTGTCCGCGGTCGGGGCGGTTTCTTTGGCGAAGCCCGCGTTCGCGGAAAGTCCCGCGGAAAAGCCCGGGGAATTTCGCGAGCCTGCCAGATCCGTGCCGTTGAATTCGGATTACGACATAATAGTGTGCGGCGGGGGCCCCGCGGGAATAGGGGCGGCGATAGGGGCGGCGCGCTCGGGGATGAAGACGCTCGTCGTCGAGTCGGGCGGATGCCTTGGCGGCGCTTGGACGCGCGGCCAGCTCTCGTGGGTGTTCGACTTCAAAAACGGCGGAATCTGCCGCGAGATAACGGACAGGCTCGACGCGCGCGGCGCGCGGCACGGCGGCGATTGGAAGGATTTTGTCTACGAGCCCGACGCCATGAAAATCGTCTTGGAGGACATGGCTTCGGAGGCGGGCGCAGACCTCTTGTACTTCACGAACTGCGTCGGCGCGCACGTTGCCGGCGGTGAGATGAAAACGCTGCTTACCGAGTCTAAGTCCGGCAGGCAGGCGTGGGGCGCCAAAATTTTCATAGACTGCACGGGCGACGGGGATGTCTGCGCCCGCGCGGGGGCGTCTTTCGAGATGGGTGCGGAGGGCGACGGCGCGTTGCAGCCGTGCTCGTTCAACGCTATAGTGCGCGTTGAGGATGTGGACAAGCTCGCCGACAGGATCACCGCCTACAAAAAGGAAGGCCTCAACGGGCACGTTGAGGCGACCAAGCTGAATTTGAAAGATTTGCTGGATGCCGGCATAGACCCGTCGTACCACATGCCGACCCTATTCCACCTCGGCGGAAACATATTGCTGATGATGTTCAACCACCAGTACGGGGTGAGGTGCGACAGCGCAGCCGACATCACGCGGGCGACCGTGGAGGCGCGGAGGGAGGTGTTCAAGATGGCGGAGGCGCTCGCTCGCACGGATTCCCCGTGGCGCAACGTGCGCATTATCGCCACGTGCGAGCAGATCGGAATGCGCGAGGGCAGGCGCGTCAGGGGGCTCTACCGCGTCAGCCTCGACGACGCCGTCGGCGGGGCGCGCCATGCGGACGCTGCCACCCGCGCCACTTTCGGCGTTGATATCCACGCTCCGGACAAAGAGTCGAACAGGCAAAAGACCATAAAAAACATTTCGACGAAGCCCTACGACATTCCGATGCGCGCGCTCGTATGCCGCGACGTGGACCGCCTGATGATGGCGGGCCGCTGCATAAGCGGCGACAGAATCGCCCACGCGAGCTACCGGGTGACGGGCAACGCCGTGGATATGGGGTTTTCGGCGGGGCGGGAGGCGGCAAGGCTCGTCTCCGAGGGGCGGACGCCCCATTCGCTCGCGGCGTCTTAGCGCAGGCAGGAGAGTATTCTGAAAGCCGCCCCCATGTGCGCGGGGGACAGGAGCTGGGCGAGCTCGCGCTTTTTTGGGTCGAAGGGGTCGGGCGAGGAGGCGATTGATGCGATTTCGCCCTCCGCGTTCTTCATAAAAAATCTCTCTTGCCCCATAAGCGGAAAAGTTTTGAAGCCGCATTTTTTTGCCGTGTCCAACAGCGGGCCGGCGCAGGGAGAGTGCGTGATGTCGCGTTCCCCCGCCTCCGCGAGGATGTCGGAGAATGCGCGGTGGCTCTTGTAGGCGCGCGCGGTGCCAAGCGGGAGCTCGCATATTTCAGCCGCCGTCCTGAAATAGTCGGCGAACAGCAAAACCCCGCGCCATTCCGCGCCGCAGATTTCCCCGAAAAGCCGCAGCGCGTCGAAAGATATGTCGAGCGAAAACCCCTCGACCGACGCGGCGAAGAAGTATTTGGATATGTGGGCGAGCTCCTCTTCCGACGGATCCGCTTCGGACTCTTGCGCGCGGATTTTCCCGCCGCCCGCGCCGGAGATTTCCAGAACCCTCTTGCGCCACTTGCCTCCGCGGAAGGCGAACCTCTCGAACGGCCGCGCGTCGAGAAGCTCGTTGGATATTGCGATTGCGCGCGCCGGAATCCGTATTTTTTCCCCTAACCGCGCGGTTTTCGAGCCCTTTACGATCTGCGAACCGGGCTCCGCGCCGATCTCGTAAAATTCGTATTCTTCGGGGTTTTCCCCCGCGGAGCGCAGCATGTTTTTTGCGGAGGATTCCACGAGGGCGGAAAATATCCCCTCTTTGAGCGAGGCCGACGTGTAGAAGTCGGCGCCGCCGTAGCCTACGCGCGTTTTGGGTTTTGCGTAGTACCCGTATTGGGCGTCGAACAGCGCGGCGCTTACGAATTCGCCGTAGCCTATTGCGCGCCCGTTGGCGGTTTTCGCGAGCTTTTCCCAGACGGGGCCTTCGAAAATTCCTGAGCGGTTTTGCATTTCAGGAAAAGTATTTGCCGTTTTCGACCCGCACGGTTTTCCATGATTTCCGCGCGGCGCAGTCGGGAGCGTCGGAAGTGGCGGTGGATATGACTTGCGCCGAGGGCGGTACGCATTCCCAGAATGCGGCGCGGCGCGCGGCGTCGAGCTCGCCGAGAATGTCGTCGCAAAGTATCGCGGGCTCGATTCCCTTTTCAGCCTTGAATATCTCGAATTGCGCGAGCTTTATGGCAAGCGCCGCCGACCTCTGCTGCCCCTCCGAGGCGTAGGTTTTTGCGTCGAGCCCGCCTATGCGCACGGGAAAGTCGTCGCGGTGTGGGCCCCTGCGGGTCGCGCGCCTTTCGATGTCTCCGGCGCGCTCCCGCGCGAGCATCTCGCGGAAACCTTCGCAGCCCTCCGCCTCCGACGAGGGCTTCATCTCGATTTCCGCGCCCTCCCCGTTTTCGCGCGCGAGCCGCGCGTACCGCTCGCC
>CAJMOT010000129.1 GCA_905214995.1 uncultured bacterium
CGCGGCGGCGGCGAGAGCCAGCTCGAACTCGACCGCCGGAGCGTCCGCGAGAGAATCGCGAGGCTGAAAACGGAGCTCGCTCGGGTGCGCACGGTGCGCGCAACGCAGCGCAAGCGGCGCGAGAGGGCGCCATTCCCGACGGCGGCGATAGTAGGCTATACCAACGCGGGGAAGTCGTCGCTCATAAACCGCCTTGCGGACTCGTCTCTGCTTTCCGAGGACAAGCTGTTTGCGACTCTCGACCCCGCGACGCGGCGGGTAGACCTCCCCGACGGCTCTCCTCTGCTTTTGACTGACACTGTCGGATTTGTCCGCAAGCTTCCGCACAGATTTGTAGAGGCGTTTAAGGCGACCCTCGAAGAGGCCGCCCTTTCGGATTTTCTGGTGCACGTCATAGACGTTTCAAATCCCGACGCTCCGGAGCACGCGCGCACCACTCTCGGGGTTTTGAAGGAGTTGGGCGCGGACGAAAAGAGGACGCTTACTGTGTTCAATAAAATCGACATCGCGCCGGACGGGACGTGGCGGTACGCGCTGTCGCTCGACTTTCCCGACGCGATGGAGGTCTCGGCGCGCACCGGCAGGGGGATTGGAGAATTGGTCGCGCGCCTCGAGGGGGCAGTTGGGGAAACCTCCGCGTTTATGAGGCTTTTTATCCCCCATTCGCAATACGCCCAGCTCGCGCTGCTGCACTCGCGGGCGTCTGTGGCGTCGCAGAAATACGCGGACGGCGGAGTGGAGGTTGAGGCGCGGGTTCCCGCGAAGTATGCGGAGAGGTTCAGGGAATGGGAAGTGTGTAAAAAGTTTTAACATTTTTGACAATATCGTTAGCAAAAATTAATTCGTTATGGACAGGAAAACATTCATAAAGAGCATAGCCGTCATCGGAGCTTCCCCCGCTTTCGCGGCGGGCGTTCCGTCGAAGGGCGCCGGCGGAAAAAATAAAACGAAATCGGAAAGTTTTGACGGCGGATTTGTCCCCTCCGCGCGCATATTCAAAACGGGAAAGGCAAAACTTACCCTTCGCCCTCCGGAAAAATATGCCGGCATACTGTCCTCGCTTTCGGTTTCAATACTCTACGGCGACGCAGCGTGGGACGGAAAGTCGGACTCTTTCCCATGGGCGGGGGATTTCCCCGCAAAATACCGCGAAGAAAACGGGGCGTTTGCCATTGACGCCGACTTTAAAAAAGAGTGCCGCTATACTTTCGTCGTTAAGGACAAAAAGCGCGGCGGGAACGAAAGCTTCGTCGCTTCCGTCCCCGTCTACGCGCTCGGGGAGGACATCTACGCGCTGAGGCCGTTCAAGGGGGACAGCCATATACATTCCACAAATTCGGACGGGAAAAACTCTCCGGAGGAAGTCGCCCTGCGCTGCTACGAAGTCGGGCTCGACTACCAGGCAATATCCGACCACAGCGTCTATTCCACTTCCGAGGACATGAAGCGCAAGTTCTCGCGCTTTCCGACGTCTATGTCGTTTTTTAACGCCGAAGAATGCCATTATTCGCACGCGCACATTCAAAATTTCGGAGGCTCGCAGAGCCTGACGGAATACGTCAAAAAGAACCGCGGGGAATTCGACGCCCTCGTCGCCGAGATTGAGAAAACCCTTCCGGCGGACGCTTCTGCGGTTGTGCGCCGCAATGTCGCCGTGGCGGAGGCGGAGTTCGACTTCATCCGCAGGCTCGGGGGAATCGCCGTGTTCAACCATCCTTTCTGGGAAGCGGCGCCGAAAAAGGGAAAATATACGCATATGGAAAGCCGGATGCTCGACCTGATTGCCGGCCGCAAAAAATTTGACGCATACGAGCTCGTTAATTCGACATGCGCCGACATCGCGCTCGCGCGGGCCCTGTGCCACTATCCCAGGCATTGCGCCGGCAAGCCGGTAATCGGCTGCACCGACGCCCACTCCGTCGATTTGCAGGGCACGGGATATACGATCGCGTTCGCCAAATCTTGCGATTTTCCCGACATCAAAGACGCCGTGCTCGGCGGGAAGTCTCTGGCGGTGGACGCCTACTCTTCGCACGGCTCCAAGCTCCAGCGGCTCGCGTTCGGCGACGAGAGGCTCGTCAGATTTTCGTATTTTCTGTTCGACGAATATTTCCCGCTCCACGACGAGCTCGTCGCCCGCGAGGGAAAGCTGATAAAGGGCGCGCTCGAAAGCGGTTCGAAAGATTATTCGGAAATCGCCGAGGCGGCGAAGGCCGTTGGGGGATTGTACGAATCAATGCTCGGATAGCGAGGCGGAGTTTCCGCCTGCCCGAGGCTTTCGGCGCGGTTCGGAATCGGCCGCTGCGCTTTCAGCCTCTCTACCCATAAAAAAGCGCGGCGGCGCGCGGAATCCGCAACGGGCTTGCCGCGCGGCAAGCGGAAAATGCGAAATTAATGGCGCGCTATGGCGGCGCGCGGGAATATGAAAACTTATTCCCGCGCGGGCGATTCGTCGCATTCGGAAACTTCCAGCGCGCCCTTTCCGCAGGCGATAATAAACGGCTCGCGGGATACTATTTCGCCGGCGCGGCCCCCTTTGAAATCCTCCAACGGCTTTGCGCGCCAAATGGTGTACCGCCTGCCGCCGATTTCCGCGAACGCTCCCGGAAACGGCCTGCTCACGCCCCTGACGAGGTTGAAGACTTCCCGCGCGGATTTTGAGAAGTCTATCCGCCCGTCCTCCGGCGCGCGTTTGCCGAAATACGACGCTTTCGATTCGTCCTGTTTTTCCAGCTTGGGGTTGCCCGCAAGCAGCGAGGGCAGGGATCTTTCGAGGACGCGCACAGCCGCCGCCGCAACCCTCGGCTGGATGTCGCCCACGTATTCGTCGGGGCCGAACGCGACTTTCTCGCGGTCGACGATTTCGCCCGCGTCGAATTTTTTTTCGATCGTGTGAAGGGTGACGCCGCAGTGGTCCTCGCCGTTTATTATGGACCAGTTGAGCGGCGCGCGCCCCCGATAGGCCGGCAGGTATGAGCCGTGCATGTTGTACGCCCCGAGGCGCGCTTGGGAAAAAATCTCCTCCGGTATGAAGTTGCGGTAGTATAGCGACAGAATGAGGTCGGGTTTCATATACCTGACTTTTCGGAACCACTTTCCCGTCTTCAAAGTGTCCGGCTTGAATACGCGGATGAAATTTTCCTTTGCGAGGCTTTCGGGCGTTTGGAACCAATGGGCCTCGTGCGGGTCGGCGTCGTGCGTAAAGACGCCAATGACGTCGCAGTCCTTGTCGAGCAGGAGTTTCAGGCACCTGTACCCGACGTCGCTGAACCCGAAAAATAGAATGCGGGGCCTATTTTCCATCGAAACCGACCGTGTCTTTGATTATGTACTTCGGCCGAGCCTGGACTACCTGGTATATCCTGCCTACGTATTCGCCGATTAGCCCTATGCCGACAATCGCCACGCTGACGAGGAAGAACAGAATCGCGAACAGCGTAAACAGCCCTTCCGCTTCCGAGCCGAGGAAAAACCGCCTGAACAGGAGTATCGCTACGAGCGCGAGCGACCCCAGGCTCGATATGAACCCGCCGATGGTGAACACTTGCAGCGGCACGAGCGTAAAGCCCGTTATGAGGTCGAAGTTCAGGCGGATGAGTTTGTAGAGGCTGTATTTCGACTCTCCCGCGAGCCTTTCGGAGTGCTCGACCTCGACTTCCGTCGGGTTCGACGCGAGCGTATAGGCGAGCGCGGGAATGAAGAGGGAGCGCTCGTTGGTTCGTATTATGCCGTCCACGATTTTCCGCTTGTAGGCGCGCAGCATGCACCCTTGATCTTTCATTCTGATGCTCGTCATTTTGTCGCGCGCGAAGTTTACGAGCTTGGAGGCGTATTTTCTGAAAAAGGTGTCCTCGCGCTTCTTTCTGTACGCGCCCACGGCGTCGTAGCCCTCGTCGATTTTCTCGATGAGCTTGTGGATTTCCTCGGGCGGGTTTTGGAGGTCGGCGTCTATGGTGACGACGGTATCCCCCTTGGCGCGCTCGAAGCCCGCGACTATCGCCGTGTGCTGCCCGAAATTGCCGTTGAAATCTATTATCCTGACGACGTCGGGACGCTCCTTCCGGTATTGGCGCAGGAGCTCTCCGGAGGCGTCGCGGCTGCCGTCGTTCACGAAGATGACTTCCCACGGCCTTCCGATTTCGTCCATGGATTTGCAGAGCCTTTTGAAGAGGGAGGCGAGATTGCCCTCCTCGTTGTAGACGGGAATTACTACGGATATTTCCATAATCTTTTGGTTGTCGTTTGCGTTGGAGACGGGTAAGCGGGTTGTTTAGAATCCGAAGCGCGGCATCTTTTTGAGCTGGAGCTTTTCGCCCACCATTGTGTTCTCTTCAAGATACCCCTTGAACGCCATGCAGGACAGGACGATGGAGCGTTTCATGAGAATCGAGCCCGGCTGGAGGACGGCGTTGCAGCCGGCCTCTGCGTCGTCTGCGAGCATCGCGCCGAGCTTGCGCATGTTTGAGTTCACGCGGCCCTCGGGAAGGGTGACCATCACGTTGCCCTTGTCGAGCCGCAGGTTTGCGCATATCACGCCGGCGCCCAAGTGCGCGCGGTTGCCGAGCACCGAGTCGCCGACATAATTGTAGTGGGGGGTCTGGACCTTTTCCAGGAGCAGGCTGTTTTTATATTCGCACGAGTTGCCGACCACGCACCCCTCGCCGATGATCACGCTTCCGCGTATAAAACAGCCTATGCGCATTTCGACGTTTGCGCCTATCCACGCCGGGCCGTTGATTTCCGCGTATGCGGGCAGCTTGGCGGACGGGTGTATGTACACGTCGCCGCGCACCGTCACGCCGTCGGGTATGTCGCTCTTTGAGTCGAGCGACGAGAAGTCGACGCTCGCGAGCGCGTTTTTGATGTTGCCGACCCATTCCCAGGGCGACATGTCGGGCGTGAAAAATTCGGAGAACCTTTCAAGCGAAGTCGGCAAATCGAAGAGTTCTCCGGCTTTCATTTTTGCGAATCGTTTTGGTTTTTCAAATGCGGCATAAAATTATTGCGGAAAGTATGCACCCGCCGCCGCCGCGCTACAACAAAATTTTTGCCGTCCGTCCCCGACGTTTTTTTGCCTCGCTTCCGGCGCCGGAGCTTTCCCGCCGCCGCGCCAGATTTGCGTTGATTCCGCGCGCCGCCGCCCTTAGGTTTTTTCGCTTATGGGACTGCTTTCTCTCAACAGGGTTTCGCTGAGGTACGGAGACCGCGTATTGCTCGACGCCGCCGATTTGAACGTGGAGGCTGGCGACCGCATGTCGCTCATAGGCCGCAACGGGTGCGGAAAGACGACGCTGCTGAAAATCATGGCGGGCGCGGTCTTGCCGGACTCCGGACTTGTCGAGCGCGCCAGGGGCCTGTCGGTCGCCTATCTGCCGCAGGAGGTCCCGACGGGCCTGCGCGGGAGCGTCTACGCGGTTCTCGCGGCGGGCCTCGGGGAAGCCGGAAGGCTCGCCGCCCTGCGCAGGGAGAACCCTTCGGCGGCGGATTTGGAGAAGGCCGGACCCGGAGCCGCCGACTCCGATGTGTGGGCCGCCGACGTGAAAATTTTGGAGACCGCCGACCGGCTGGAG
>CAJMOT010000130.1 GCA_905214995.1 uncultured bacterium
CTTAAAAGCGGTCTCCCGCGGAGGGGCGCTTTTGGAGGTCAACGCCCCATCAGCCTCGAAATTTCGGCGATTTTCGCGCGGCAATCTTCCAGCTGCCTTTTCGCACCCTCTATGACTTTCGGCGGAGCCTTGGATATGAAAGCTTCGTTGGAGAGCCTCGCCTCGGCGGATTTCTCCGCAGCGCGGAGCTTTTCGAGCTCCTTTTCGAGCCTTTTGAGGTCTTCGACGCCCGCCGCCGAAACTCCCGCGTCTATGTAGACGGTTCCGAGTTCCGTAATCTGCGCGGGGCCGTCGAAAGAATCGACTATCGAGATTTCCGAGGCTCCTATGAGCTTTTTGAGGTTTTCCGAATTTTCCAAAAGCAGCCTTTTCGAGTCGCCGGAGTCGCATACCGCGCGCAGCTTGGAGTCTTTGCGCGAAGCCTGCTTTGCCTGCGCTTTGAGCGCGCGGGACTTCGTGACGAAATCCTTGAGCTTTTCGACGTCCGCCGCCGCGCCCTCGTCCGCGCAGACGCCGAGGCTTTCGAGTTTTTCTGCGTATTCGGGGGACTGGTCCTGTATGAATTCCCCCTCGCGGCCGAAGCCCATCGAGTGCCAGAGCTCCTCGGTGATGAACGGCATGAACGGGTGCAGCAAAAGCAATGTCTGGCGCAGGCACAAATCCTGGACGGCGAGCACCGTCGCCTTTGCGCTTTCGTCCGCCATGCGCGCCTTGGAAACTTCGAGGTACCAGCCGCAAAAATCGTTCCAGAAGAATGCGTAGAGCTCCTGCGTTATGGAGTTGAACTGGTAGGCTTCGTAGTCTCTCGCGACGTTTTCGGAACACTTGCGCAGGTTGGCGAGTATGGCGTGGTCGTTCGCGTCGAGCCTGGAAGCGTCTATGCGCGCAGCTATCGCCTCTATCGACGAATTGTCCGCAGCGCCCCCCGCCATCTGCCTGAACCGGCAGGCGTTCCAGAGCTTGTTGCAGAAGTTGCGCCCCAGTTCCACGCGCTCTTCGCTAAACAGTATGTCCTGGCCCTGCGGCGCGCAGTTCATGACGCCGAAGCGCAGGCCGTCCGCCCCGTAGCGGGCGATTATGTCGAGGGGATCGGGGGAGTTGCCGAGGCTCTTTGACATCTTTCGCCCCTTCATGTCGCGTATGATGCCCGTAAAATAGACGTTTTTGAACGGTATGCGCGAGCTCATCGGCCCCGGGAGAAATTCGAGGCCCGCCATTATCATTCGGGCGACCCAGAAGAATATGATGTCGGGGCCCGTGACGAGGTCGGAGGTGGGGTAGAACTTGTCCATTTCGAGCTCGCGCATTTTGTCCTCGTCCGGCCAGCCCATCGTCGCGAACGGCCAGAGCCACGAGCTCGCCCAAGTGTCGAGGGAGTCTTCGTCGCGCGTCCAGTTCTCGGGGTCGGAGGGGCCTTCGACGGAGACGTGCACCTGCTCGGGGTCGTTTATGTCGGGGTTTTCGACGCCCTTCCTGTACCATACGGGAATCCTGTGCCCCCACCATATCTGGCGCGAAATGCACCAGTCGCGGATATTGTCGAGCCAGTGGGTGTAGGTTTTCTCCCAGCGCTGCGGCCAGAATCTTATCGCGCCCGACTTCACCGCGGCTTTCGCCTCCTTCACCTTCGGATAGCGCATGAACCATTGGTCGGAGAGGCGCGGCTCTATCGGGACGTTTCCGCGCTCTGAATAGCCTACGTTGTTTTCGTAGTCTTCGACCGCCACGAGCAGGCCGAGCTCGTCGAGCTTTTTGACCGCCTTTTCGCGCGCCTCGAACCTGTCGAGCCCCTCAAAATCTTTGCCCGCGAGCGCGTTCATAGTGCCGTCGGGGTTCATCACCTCTATCACTTCGAGGTTGTGGCGCAGGCCTATTTCAAAGTCGGCGGGGTCGTGCGCGGGGGTGACTTTCAGGACGCCCGTACCGAATGACATATCCACGTATTCGTCCCCGATGATCGGTATTTCCGCGCGCGGGAAGGGGCGTATGGCGCGTTTGCCGACGAGGTGCGCGTAGCGTTCATCCTTGGGGTTTACCGCCACCGCGCTGTCTCCCATGATGGTTTCGGGGCGGGTGGTGGAAATTTGCAGGTATGTCCCGGGCTGTCCGGCGAGCTCGTACTTCATCTTGTAGAGCTTGCTCTTGCAGTGGACCATCACGACCTCCTCGTCGGATAGGGCGGTTAGGTTGGCGGGGCACCAGTTGACCATGCGCTTGCCGCGGTATATGTAGCCTTCCTTAAAGAGTCTTACGAAAGCCGTGAGGACCGCCTTTGAGTAGCCGTCGTCGAGGGTGTGCACGAGCCTATCCCAGTCGCAGGACGCCCCGAGCTTTTTGAGCTGCTCTATGATTATTCCGCCGTGCTTGTCGCGCCACTGCTTTGCGATTTCGACGAATTTCTCGCGCCCGAGCTCCTTTGCGGAAGTGCGCTTTTCCCTGCGCAGATAGGCTTCCACCTTCGTCTGCGTCGCGACGCCCGCGTGGTCGGTGCCCGGAATCCATACGGCGTTTTTCCCGAGCTGGCGCGCGCGGCGTATGAGGATGTCCTGAATCGTGTTGTTGAGCACATGCCCCATCGTGAGCACCCCCGTGACGTTTGGCGGGGGGATTACTATCGAGAACGCATCGCCGCGCGCCGCCTTTCGGGCCTTGAAGCAGCCCGACTCGACCCACTTCCCATACCACTTGTCTTCTACTTCCGAAGGATTGTACGCTTTTGAAATTTCCATTATTATATTACAGCTGAACCGTAAAAGGATTTTCAAACGCGGCAAACTGTCAAGCCAATACTCCCCCCGCGAGGATGCCCCATATGCTTCGCTCTCCGGAATCGGCCCCGTTTGCACGCGCGGAAAAGCCCCGCTTTTGCGGGGCTTTTTTCTCTTTGCGGAGCGCGCGAATGGAATAGGGCGGGGGCGCTACGTCAATTCCCTTTGGATTTCTTCGAGCGACTTGTTTTTCGTCACGGGCAGCTTCATTGCGAATGCGAACGTAAGAGCCGCCATCAGCGCGAAAAAGCAGAATGTCGGAACCGACAGCCCGCTCTCGACGAGAATCGGGAAAACCCACGTCAGCAGCGCGCACCACGTCCAGTGCGTCATGCTCCCGAAAACCTGCCCTTTCGCGCGCACGCTCGTGGGGAAAACCTCCGAAATCAGAACCCATATCACCGCCCCGAGCGACATCGCGAACGCCGCGATAAACAGCATCAGCGAAAATAGCATGTAGTAGCCGCCAAGCGACTTGAATTCAAATCCGGCGGCGACGGAGAGGAGGGCTGCGGTCATGAATACGGAGCCGACGTAGAGCAGGTTTTTGCGCCCGAACTTGTCTATCAGAACCATGCCTATCATCGTGAACACGAGGTTTGTCAGCCCTATGAATATGGATTGCAGCAGGGCGGATTCGCGGAATACGCCGGCGGTCTCGAGGATTCTCGGGGCGTAATAGTTGATGGCGTTTATGCCCGAGAGCTGGTTGAAAGTGGCCACGAAAAACGCTATGAGGATCGGCTTCCAATACTTCTTTTGGAAGAGGGGCTCCGACTCTGCGGACTCGGATACGGAAGCCTCTATTTGCGCGAGAGCCCCTCCGACGTCGGAATCTCCGATTTTCTCGAGGACGTTCCCCGCCTCGGATTTGCGCCCTTTGAGCACGAGCCACCTCGGGCTTTCGGGTATAGTGTACAGCAGCGCGGCAAATAGCGCCGAGGGAATCGCGAGCACCCCGAGCATCCACCGCCAGTCGTCTTGCAGTCCGAGCCCGCTGAGCCACCAGTTTGAGACGTACGCCGTCACGAGCCCGAGGACTATGTTGAACTGGAAGAACGCCACGAACCTGCCCCTCCAGTCCGCGGGCGCGATTTCGGCTATGTACATCGGGCCCACGACGCTCGAGGCGCCGACCGCCACGCCGCCCATGAAGCGGAAGAACACGAGCGCCCACCAGTTTGTCACCAGCGCGCACCCGAGCGCGGAGAAGAGATACAGATACGCGATGGCTTTAAGGCTCGTGAGCCTTCCGAATGTTTCGGCGGGGCGGCCGCAGAAGAGCGCGCCCGCGATGGTGCCGAAGAGGGCTACTGCCATCGTAAAGCCGTGCAGCCAACCGGAGAGCCCGTAGTATGCCTGAATCCCCTTTTCCGCGCCCGACACCACCACGGTGTCGAAGCCGAACAGAAATCCGCCCAGAGACGCGACGAACGCGACGTAGAACATGAACCCCTTTGCTTTTTCCCTCATAATGCGCGCTCCCAAATTACAGGGCGAATTCAATCCGCCTTATCACGTGGTCCTGGTAGCATTCGTCGAGCTCGACGAAGTAGCCGCTCCACCCCCAGACGCGCACGATGAGGTGCGGGTATTTTTCGGGGTGCGCCTTGGCGTCGAGGAGCTTGTCCCTGTCTACGGTGTTGAGCTGAAGCTGGTGCCCGCCGAGGGTTATGAATGTCCGCACGAGCATCGCGAGCTTCCTGACGGATTCGTCGTTTCTGAAAACCGAGCTGTCGAATTCGAGCGTGAGCGGTCCGCCGTTTGCAACGTTTTTGAGGTGCGGCTTTGCGAAGGATTTCACCGCTGATATCGGGCCCTTTTGCTTTATGAAGAGCGACGGCGAGTAGTTTGCGGGCAGAACTTCGTCTTTGCGCCTGCCGTCTGCCGTGGCTCCCAGCCCCCTGCCGTGGGCGATGTAGAACATCGCGGATCCCGTCCCGACGCGGTAGCGGCCGCCCCTGTCGTTGCGCATATCCTTGAACGCGTCGGCGAAGGAGTCGAGCAGCCTGACGGCGAGCGCATCGGCGAAGTCGTCGTCCGTCCCCATTTTCGGGGATTGCTGCCGCAGCTTTTTGAGAAGGTTTTCGTTCCCCTCAAAATCGCTTTTGAGCGCGTCGATGAGTTCGCGCTTGCCGACCGACTTTTCGTCGAAGCAGTATTTTTTTATCGCCGCGAGCGAATCGACCGCCGTCGCGATGCCCGTCCCGTGCACGCCGTAGTTGTTGTATTTGAGCCCGAAGGAAATGTCGCGGCCGCTTTCGAGCGCGCCCTGCGAGAATGCTGACATTATGGGCGAGGGCTTCATGAATATGTTTTTGTGCCTTTCGCCCATCGCGGCGGCGCGCCTTCGGATTTCGCGCTCGACGAGCGCGTAAAAGTCGTCGAATTTTTCGCAGGTTTCGAGGTCGGCGACGCATTCGTTCACGCAGTCCGCCAGCGACATGGCGTCGATGTTCGGCACGTCGAGCGCGCACTTGGGTATGATGAACTCCCAACAGGCGGCGACGACGTATTCGCAGGCGTCGGCGGGGTCGTATCCCTTTTCCACGAGGCTGGGAATTACGACGTCGTCGTTCGAGTACTGGGGGAAGCCGAGGCCGATTTTCGTTAGCCGCGAGCCCATCTCGAAAATTTCGAGGGGGGTGTTCGCGTCGACCCTCATGTTGATTTTCGGGTCTATGAGCGCGAGCTCGTAGCTTGCTTTCAGCGCCATTTCGGAGAGCTCGTTGTACATGCTCTTCCCATCGAGGTTTCTGCCGCCG
>CAJMOT010000131.1 GCA_905214995.1 uncultured bacterium
TTTTCGGAACGAACTCCGGAAGCGTATACGAACCTCTAATGGGAGGTTCGTTTTTGTTGGGAATGCGGAGGGTATAGAAGCATTGGCAAAGCCAATCTCACTAAGGAGCATTAGCCTCTCTCGGCTGGCGAGCCTCGCGTCCGCGGATTGCGCGCAGCGGAACTTTTGCGGGAATGAATTGCGGCGGCATATAATATGCGGCGCAAGAACAACGCTAACGCCATAGGCAAAAAGATCCCGAGCGCAGCGAAAGAATGGAAGCGGCGCTGCCGCCGAGACGCTCCTCTCTGTGCGAGCGAGTTGAACTTGAAAGAGTCCGTCGAAGGCCATGTACTTAATGTACGTTCCCGCCGGCAGGTTATTTCAAAACGGAAGCGGCAGCGGCAGTTTCACGCGCCCATAGACAAATCAGCGTATGACTCTCGCGCCCGCGGAAGTCTCCGCGAGCCTTTTCACCTCTTCCAGGCGCGCCGTCGACGTGTCCCCGGGCGTCGTCATCGCGAGCGCCCCGTGCGCCGCCCCGTATTCCACCGCAAGTTGCGGGTCGCGCAGCTCCATCATTCCGTATATAAAACCCGACGCGAAGCTGTCCCCTCCACCGACCCTGTCGAAGATTTCGAGGTTTTCGCGCCTTTTGGATTCGTAGAATTTGCCGCCGCACCAGCATATCGCGCTCCAGTCGTTTATCGAGGCGCTCTTGACTTTGCGCAAGGTTGTGGCGGTCGCCTTGAAGTTTGGAAATTTTTTCACGGCGTTTTCTATCATCTTTTCAAACGCCCCTACGTCGATGTTGGAGATGTTTTCGTCGAGCCCCTCGACTTCCAACCCGAGGCACGCGGTGAAATCCTCCTCGTTGCCTATCATCACGTCGACGTATTTTGCGATTTCGGAATTGATTTCCACGGCGCGCGCGCGTCCGCCTATATCCGCCCAAAGCGACGGGCGGTAATTGAGGTCGTAGGAGACGACCGTGCCGTATTTCTTTGCGGCTTTCGCGGCTTCGAGCACGACTTCGCCCGTCGTTTCGGAGAGGGCGGCGAATATGCCGCCGGTGTGGAACCACCGCGCTCCGCGCGCGCCGAAGAGCTCCTCCCAGTCGATGTCGCCGGGTTTGAGCTGCGAGGCCGCCGAATGCCCCCTGTCGGAGCAGCCGAGCGCGCCGCGCAAGCCGAATCCGCGCTCTGTGAAATTGAGCCCGTTGCGGACTTTTCTGCCCGCGCCGTCCGCCTTGACCCACTTGACGAAATCCGTGTTGACGCCGCCCTGTATTATGAAGTCTTCTATCAGGTATCCGACCTCATTTTTCGCGAGGGAGCTCGCGAGGGCGGCGCGCAGCCCGAAGCATTTTCTTAGGCCGCGTGCCACGTTGTATTCGCCGCCGCCCTCCCACGCGCGGAAGCTGCGGGCGGTGCGTATGCGGTCTTCGCCGGGATCGAGGCGCAGCATGACCTCTCCGAGAGATACTATGTCGAACTGCGCGGCGGATTTGTCTTTTGCCAGATTTTCCATATTTTTTAAATTTTTCGCCGGGTTTTGGGAAAGCGGGAGGGGCGCGCCGTCAGCGCATGGAGCTCTTGCGGACGATGAGTTCGCCCTCTATCAGAGCCGATCGGCGGTCGGATTTCTCGATTATCGCGTTGAAACATTCCTGCGCGAACCGCTTTGTCGGCTGCCTGAAAGACGTTATTGCGGGAATGTAGTTGGCGGCTGCGGGAATGTCGTCGAACCCGACCACCGCCACGTCTTCGGGCACGCGCACGCGGGCCTCGTAAAAACGCCTTATTATTCCCATCGCGATGGTGTCGGTGGCGCATACGACCGCCTGCGGCAGATTTTCAGTCCCGCGCAATAGCATGGAGCTTGCGATTTCTACGCCAGCGTTGAAGTCGGAATCCTTTGCGGACGGCGTGAGAAGCTCCGCGTCCACGCCGCAGGATTTTGAAGATTCGACGACTGCCTTTCTGCGCATTTCGTGGGCGTCCATAGAGCGCGAGGCGTAAGCCGCATTGCTCAAATTTAAGTCACATTTGAGATGCGAAAATATTTTGCGCATGGCGTCGGTTTCGTCCACGCCCGCGGAAAATGCGAGGTTCGGGTGGTCGCCGTGGCCGATCCGCGTTATCGGAATGTCGCTGAACGAGTCCGTCCACGAAAGGTCGCCGCCGGTGCCGAGGATTATGATGCCGTCCACGGAATGCTTGTAGAGCGGCATGAGGTCGGAGTTCTTGGGCTTGCGGTTTAGGAAGCCCACAAGCAGAGTCGAATAGTTGTGGATGTGCGCGAGCTCCTGGATGTCGCCGGTGAGCATCGCGAAGTACGGGTCGTAAAAGTCGCAGACGACAAGCCCTATCGTGCGCGTCTTTTTGCCTTTGAGCACGAGGGCGGCAGGGCTCGGGACGTAATTCATCTCCTTGGCCACCCTGAAAATTTCCTCAACTTTCCTGGGATTTACTCCTATTTTGTGCGCCTGCCCCGAGAGCACCCGCGACACGAGAGACGTCGAGGAACCCACCCTTTTTGCGATGTCTTTTTGCGTGACTTTCATAATAAAAATGCTTGACCACACTCAAACGTTTGAGCATGTTTTCGTCAATGGAAAAATTTATAAACGACGATTTTCTCCTCGAAAATGACTTCTCCCGGGAGCTCTACCACGGCTACGCGGAGAAGCTTCCTCTGATAGACTTTCACTGCCATCTCGACCCCAAGGAAATCTGGGAGGACAAAAAGTGGGACAACATCGCCCAGGCGTGGCTCGGCGCCGACCACTACAAGTGGCGGGCAATGCGCTCCGACGGCGCGAACGAGCGCTTCTGCACCGGAGACGCCCCCGACAGGGAAAAATTCCAGAAGTTCGCCGAAGCCATGCCGCGGATGCTCGGCAACCCGATGTACCACTGGTGCCATCTGGAGCTGGCGCGGTTTTTCGGAATCGACGACCTGCTGCTCTCGGGCGGCACGGCGCAGGAGGTTTGGGACAGGGCAAACGCCGTCCTCACGGGAGGGCTTACGGCGAGAAAGTGCATGTCCGACAGTCGCGTCGAAGTCGTCTGCACGACCGACGACCCGACGAGCGACCTCGAATACCATAGGAAAATCGCCGAGAGCGGATTCGGCGTCAAGGTTCTGCCTACATTCCGCCCCGACAAGGCATTCGCCATAGACGGCCACGAAAATTACATAGAATACCTCAATAAACTCGAAGCCGCCGCCGGCATGGAAATACGCTCCTACGAAGATTTGCTCAACGCCCTCAAACGCCGCCACGACTATTTCCACAGCCTCGGCTGCCGCGTGTCCGACTACGGCGTGGACACGGTGTGGTACAAGAGCGCGTTTTACTACGAAGTTGAAGACACTTTCAAAAAAGCGATATCAAGCTCCGAGGAAATCGCTCCCGACGAAATTCTGGCGTTCAAGTCGGCGATGCTGCTCGAATGCGCCGCGATGGACTACGACAAGGGCTGGGTGCGTCAGCTGCACATCGGCCCAATGCGCAACAACAACACGGCTATGTTCGAAAAGCTCGGCCCGGACGCGGGATTTGACTCCATGGGGGAATCCAACTACGCGCTCTCGCTCTCGCGGCACCTCGACAAGCTCAACAGCCAGGAGAAGCTCGGCAAGACCATTCTCTACAACATCAATCCAAAGGACAACGAAATGATCGCCTCCATGCTCGGCAACTTCCAGGACTCGAAGGCGGCTGGCAAGCTGCAGCTCGGCAGCGCGTGGTGGTTCATGGACTCGATGGAAGGCATGAAGAGGCAGCTTGAAGCGGTGTCCTCGATGTCTCTTCTGGGGCGGTTCGTCGGAATGCTGACGGACTCTCGCTCGTTCATGTCGTACCCGCGCCACGAATATTTCAGGCGCATACTCTGCCAGCTGCTCGGCGACCAGATGATGCGCGGAGTTCTGCCGCGCGACTTCGGGCTCGTCGGGGGCGTCGTGGAAGCGGTGGCGTACGGGAACGCGAAGGAGTATTTCGCTTTCTGATTTTGGCGCGCTTTCCGTCCTCTTCTCCGGCGCGGGGCGCGGAATTTTATTCAAACGTTTGACTAAAACAAAGGCAAGGCAATGGTGAAAATAGGCATAGCGGGGCTCGGGCCGATAGGCTCGATGCATGCGGACAATCTGTCCGCCGGCAAAATTCCCGGGGCGCAGCTCGTATGCGCTTGCGAGCAAAAGCCGACGGACGAATCTAAATATCCCGGCGTAAAAATCTTCAAAGATTTCGACGACATGCTCGCAAAGGGCGGCATGGACGCTGTGATAATCTCCACTCCGTCGTTCACCCATTTTCCGCTCGGGGCGAAGTCCTTGAAAGCGGGCTTCCACACGCTCGTGGAAAAGCCCGTCGCCCTCTGCACGGAGGACGCCTGCGGGCTCGTCAAGGCGGCCAAGGGCGCGGGCAGGCTATGCGCGGTGATGCTCAACCAGCGCACCACCCCGCTCTACGCGCGCATAAAGGAGCTCGTCGAAAGCGGCAGCCTCGGCGAAATCAACCGCGTCGACTGGACGATGACCAACTGGTACCGCCCCGACATCTACTTCACCTCAAGCCCGTGGCGCGGAACATGGAAGGGCGAGGCCGGAGGCGCGCTCCTCAACCAGTCGATACACAACATCGACATATTCGCGTGGGTGTTCGGAATGCCGAAGAGCGTCCGCGCGTGGTGCAAGTTCGGCAAGTACCACAGCATAGAGGTGGAGGACGAAGTGTGCTGCCGCATGGAGCTCTCCAACGGCGCCAACGCGACTTTCGCGACCTCCACGGGCGAATACCCCGGCCTTAACCGCTTGACGATAGCCGCAGACAAGGGCTTTCTCGTGGCGGAAAACGACTCTCTCAAAATCACCCGCTACAAGTGCGGCTCTCTCAAAAAGTACACGGAGGAGACGAAATACATGTTCGGCGTTCCGGAGTCGGAGGAAATCGTCGAGACTTTCGAGGGCAAGGGCGAGCAGCACGTCGGCGTGCTCAAAAATTTCGCGGGCGCGATAGAGGGAAAGGAAAAGCTCGAATACTCCGCCGAGGAAGGGGCGAAGTCTCTCGAAATCGCAAACCTCATGCTGCTCTCGGCGTGGACGGACTCGCAGGCGGACTCGCCCATAGACGGGGCGAAATACAAAAAGATGCTCGAAAAGAAGTCGGCGGCTTCCAAGCTGCGGGAAAACCCCAAGACGGACTTCATCGTCGAATTCCAAAAGTCTTTCAGGTGATGGCGCGCCACTCGACAGGATACGACTACGTCCCGGACGGCGGCAGAAACGCCGTAATCGGGGAAGGCGAATTGAAGTTCGCAGCCGCGGGGCTCGACCACGGGCACATCTACGCGATGGCGGCGGGCCTCGAAAACGCGGGCGCCGAGTGCGCGCTCGTGTGGGATCCGGACCCGGCGAAAGTCGCGGCGTTTGCCGCCAAGTTCCCGAACGCCCGCCCCGCGGGCTCGCTCGGGGAGATCCTGTCCGACCCGTCGATAAGGCTCGTGG
>CAJMOT010000132.1 GCA_905214995.1 uncultured bacterium
CGGGCGGCGTTCCGGTCGCGATAGGAGAGCTCGCCCCGTCGCTCGAGATAAACCTCGACGCGGTTCCCAAGAAGTACGCCGGGCTGGACGGCACGGAGCTGGCGATTTCGGAATCGCAGGAGCGCATGGCGGTAGTGGTCGCGCCCGAAGACGCCGAAGAGTACATAAAGCTTGCGGAGGAGGAAAATCTCGAATGCACGCGCGTGGCGGAAGTCACCGACAGCGGAAAGCTCGTGATGAAGTGGCGCGGGGCTCCCGTGGTAAACCTGCTCCGCGAATTTCTCGACACGAACGGAGTGACCGCCTCGGCTTCTGCGGAGGTTGAGGCTCCGTCCGAATCGTCGCCTTTGGCCGCCCCGTCGGGGCTGTCCGCCTCCGACCCCGCGGCGTGGAAGGCGGAGCTCTCCAAGCTCAACTGCTGCTCCCAGCGCGGCCTCGTGGAGAGGTTCGACTCTTCCATAGGCGCGTCTGCCGTCTTCCATCCGTTCGGCGGGAAAAACCTCGCCACTCCCATCGACGCGATGTGCTCGAAAATCCCGCTGCTCAGGGGCTCTACGAACACCGGCACGCTTTTCGCATTCGGCTTCAATCCGGAAATTTCGATTTGGAGCCCATACCACGGCGCGATGTACGCGGTTCTCGCGTCGTTTGCGAAAATTGCGGCTTCCGGCGGGGATGTCGCGCGCATAAGGCTGACGTTTCAGGAATATTTTGAAAAGCTGCGCTCCGACCCGAAGCGCTGGGGCAAGCCGCTCGCCGCGCTGCTCGGCGCGTACGAGGCGCAGATGGGGCTCGGGGCGGCGGCGATAGGCGGAAAAGACTCGATGTCCGGATCGTTTAACGACATCGACGTCCCGCCGACTCTTGTGAGCTTTGCGATTGCCCCGTGCGACGTGCGCTGCGCGGTGTCTCCCGAATTTAAGAAGGCGGGCTCCCGCGTCGTCCTCGTCGAAGTCGGGCGCGACTCCGCGCTCGTACCCGACTGGGCGGACGCCATGAAAAAATATTCCGCGCTCTTCAACGCGATAAGGGCGGGGAAGGTGCTCGCGGCGCACGCCGTGGGGTTTGGCGGAATCGCCGTAGCGATCGCCAAGATGTGCTTCGGCAATTCGATAGGCTTCAAATTCGACGGCGGATTTTCCGGAGACATATTCGCTCTGTCAGAGGGCTCGATAATCGCCGAGCTCGCCGACGGCGTTTCCGCGGATGAGATATTCGGTAGGGAGATCGGCGTGACGACTTCCGCAGAAAGCGTTTTTGCCGGCGGGATGGAAATCGCGCTCTCAGAGCTTTACGGCGCGTGGAGCGGGACGCTCGAGGGCGTTTTCCCGACCCGCGCGGAGGATTGCCAAGCGTCGGATATTGTGAAGCCGTCTTTTGAAAAACGCGCCCCCAACATCGCGCGCTCGAAGATTGCCAAGCCCAAAGTTTTCATACCGGTTTTCCCCGGCACGAACTGCGAGTACGACACCGCCCGCGCGTTCGAGGCCGCCGGAGCCGTAGCCGACACTTTCGTTTTCAACAACCTTTCCGACGAGCGCGTTGCGGACTCCATCGCCGAGATGAAGCGCCGCATAGACGCCGCCCAGATTCTCATGATTCCCGGGGGGTTCAGCGCGGGCGACGAACCCGCGGGCTCCGGAAAATTCATAGCGGCGGTATTCCGCAATCCCGCCCTCTCGGACGCGGTGATGTCGCTTCTCAAAGACCGCAAGGGGTTGATATTGGGCATTTGCAACGGCTTCCAGGCTCTGATAAAGCTCGGGCTGGCGCCGTTCGGCGAATTTAGGGAGCTCGGCCCCGACAGCCCGACGCTTACGTACAACAACATTTCGCGCCACGTCTCATGCTACGTCCGCACGAGGGTGGCGAGCGTCCTGTCGCCGTGGCTCGCGCATTGCAAGGTGGGCGACATCCACTCGATACCCGTCTCGCACGGCGAGGGCAAGTTCATAGCCCCCGACGCCCTGATTCGGAAGCTCGCCGAAAGCGGGCAGATCGCCACACAGTACGTCGGCCCCGACGGGGAGCCGAGCGCGTCGGTTCCGTTCAATCCCAACGGCTCCATGCACGCGGTGGAGGGCATAACGAGCCCGTGCGGGCTCGTGTTCGGCAAAATGGGCCACAGCGAGCGGTTCGGCGAAAACGTCGGCAAAAACGTTTCGGGAAACAAAATCCAGCCGATATTTTCATCGGGGGTGGCCTATTTCTCCTGACGTGCGGGAATGACCGATGGGGTTCGCAAAATATAAGGTGTTCGTGATAAACCTCGATTCTCGAAAGGACAGGCTTGCGAGAATAACGGAGAATCTGAATCGGCTCGGGGTGGAGTTCGAGCGCATAGACGCGGTTTACATGAAGCGCGACGGCGGATCGCCGCGCGTTCTGGGCGCCCCGCTGAAATTCAATCCCGCAAAGAACAGGCTGTTCGACTACAACCCGATTTCAACGGGGGCGCTGGGGTGTTACTATTCCCACATGCTCGCATGGAAGAGGGTAGCGGACGAAAAGCTCGACTTCGCGGTAATCTTGGAGGACGACGCCGAGTTGGGCGCGGATTTTCCCGAGGCCGTAAACCTTTTGAAGCGGCTGAAAAATTGGGACTATATAAAAATTCCGCCGTCGGGGCTCGCGCTGAAAATATCGGATAGCTCCGCATTGTGCCGCGCGCCGTCCGGCTCGGAGTTCCGGCTGGCGGCGTGGCGAAAAGTCCCGTTTTTGACGACCGCCGAGTGCGTCTCCTTTCAGGGGGCGAAAAAGCTGCTGTCAGTTGGCGAGTTTTACCGGCCGATAGATTTCGATCTCCAGTTCTATTGGAGGTTCGGCATTACAATATTAGGGCTGGTCGGCGGAGACGCCGTGTCCATAGCGCAGAGCAAATCCGACATTTCCGCGACCGCCGACCCGAAGGCGGGGCCCAATGTTTTTGTAAAGCTGTATTTGAAGCCGTATATGTATCTTGCCAATCTTGCCTGCCGGATATTGCGGAAAAATTCCCTGCGCGGAGTGGCGTTTGAAAGCGGCGGCGGCTGAAACCCCGCCGCTTTCTTCAGTTTTTGCGCCGCCGTTGCAGACGCTTTTCCGGATGGGGCGGCAACATTATTTAGCGCAAAAAAAATCCGGCCGTCCGGCGGGATTTTCTTTGCGCATTTTCCGCGCCGAGCGGCGCGCGCGGCATTTCTTCCATGTCCGGCGCGAAAGCTGGCCGCGTTGTGCGGATCGGCGCTATCTGGGGGGAAGCTGTTGCGGAACTCTGCTTTTGGCGAGCCTCACATACGCCGGCAGGCCGTTTTCATAGGGAACCTGCACTTCTCCCTGAATCAGAGGCATTACGTATTTGTTGAACTGGTAGCTGATGGAAATTTTGTCTTCGGCTATCCAGGTTTCAGGGAAATGCTTCACGCCGTTGGCGACTTCCGCGAGCGGCACGAGAACCGTTTCGCAGGCGTATTTTTCGGAATCCGCGCGCACAAGGGCGACCATCTTTCCGGTTTGCCCTTCGACCGCCGCCTGGACCGCGACCTGCCCGCACATGAACGCCTCGTTGGAGTCCGCGAGAGACGCGCAGTGGGCGGCGGCGCGCTGTTCGTGCCCGAATTTGCAGGAGCGCGCCTTTACGCCGAGGTTGGCGGCGACGAGGTTTTGAAGGTATTCGCCGACTCCGCCGAGCTGCTCGTGCCCGAAGGAATCCCTCATCTTTCCGGCGGCGACGAGGTTTCCGTTGGCGTCGGCAAGCCCTTCGCTCGCCACCACGAGGCAGAAGCGGTTTTTCTTGAGGCATTCCTGAACCTGCGCGAGGAAGTATTCCGCGTTGAACGCGACCTCCGGCAGAAGTATGATGTGCGGGGCGTCTTCGGGCTGGTTGCGGCGCTTGGCGACGCTTGTGCCGGCGGCTATCCATCCGGCGTTTCTGCCCATCACTTCGACTATTGAAACGAGGTCGTGGTTGCCCATGGCTTCGTGGTCGAGCGCGAGCTCCCTGATTGCGGCGGAGAGATATTTGACGACGCTGCCGTAGCCCGGGCAATGGTCGGTGACGGGAAGGTCGTTGTCTATCGTCTTGGCGACCCCTATGACGCGCATATCGTAGCCTTGAGCGGCGGCGTGATCCGCTATTTTGTTTGCGGTATCCTGCGAGTCGTTGCCGCCGATATAGAAGAAAAATCGAATATTGTGCGCTTTGAACACTTCGATGACGCGCGCGAAGTCCTCTTCGCTCTTGAGCTTGTAGCGGCAGGTTCCGAGGGCGGCGCCCGGCGTGTAGCGCAGGCCGCGCACCGTCTGCTGGGATTCGTCCGCGAGGTCGATGAGCTCCTCGTTCAGAATGCCTTCCACTCCGTTGAGGGCTCCGTAAATTTCCTCTATGCAGTCGTGGTTGAGCGCTTCCGTGATGACTCCGGCGAGACTCGAATTTATGACGGCCGTGGGGCCGCCGGATTGCGCTACCAAAACGTTTCCAGTCAGTTGTTCTTCCATAATGCAGTCTTTATTTGATAAATTTTTAAGCGCACATATTGCCTAAAATCGGGCGTTAGGCAAACATTTTCTCTCGGAATTTGCCGCGCGCGCGGCCCGCGCAAACTTTCGGAAGGCGGTCAAAAAAAGTTCGCATTTTCAATGGAATTTTGTTTGCATCTGACCTTTAAAGAAAATGGATTCGGAAATAAAATGCGTCTATCCCAGGAGGGTCGCCGCCGAGATGGTGGCGCCGCTTCCGCTTGTGAAATACGAGGGCGAAATAGAGCTCGTCGAGGACGTGTCGCAGCTGGACAGGGCGCTGGCGGAAATCTCGCGCGAGAGCGTGCTCGGCTTCGACACCGAGACGCGGCCTAACTTCAATAGGGGAAAGTCGCATCCGGTTTCCATATTGCAGCTCGCGGGCGAGAAGAAAGTCTGGGTCATAAGGCTCGACCCGCTCGCGGAGCGCCTTGCGGACATCTTCAAGACGCTTGAAAACCCGGCGATAAAAAAGGCGGGGCTTGCGGTGCAGGGCGACATAAAGAGCTTGCGCGCGCGGGGCGCGTTCAACCCCGCAGGCTTCGTGGACGTCTCGGCGTCGACGAGTAAAATCGGCATAATCAACACGGGCATGAAGAACCTCGCCGCCCTGATATTCGGAGAGAGGATATCGAAGGCCGCGCAGCTCTCGAATTGGGCGAGCGAATCGCTCACCAAAAAGCAGATAGACTACGCCGCGACCGACGCGTGGATGAGCCGCAGGCTCTTTCTGGAAGTTCGCGAAATTTTGAAGGATCCCCGCACGTCCATAGAGCCGGAGCCGCTGCCCGAGCCCGAAAAATTCAATATTCTTGAGTTTGTCCGCAAGGCGATTAAAAAAGTTTCAGAGAAAATTTCCCCCAAGAAAAAAAAGCGCGGAGGCGTCGGGCGCAAGGGCGGGGGACTGCTTGGGCTGCTCTTTAAGAAGAAGCCCGCCAAGAAG
>CAJMOT010000133.1 GCA_905214995.1 uncultured bacterium
TGCCGCCGCGATTCTCAGCGCGTTGGCGCTCGGGCTCGCCGCGCGCGGACGCAGATAGGGAGTTGCCCTGCGGATTGGGTGCGGTCAATAGTGGTAATATTCGGATTACGGCGGGCATGGGCGTAAAATATGTTGCGCTTTGGGCGGCATTTTGCCAGTGCGCGTTTTTTGCGGGGTGTTCGGACGGCGAACCGGAAGGCGGCAGATTCGGAGTGTGCGCGCATATAAGCAGGGGCGAATTTGAGACCGCGCCCGAAGAGTGTGCGCTCATGCGCGAATGCGGAATCGGCTATGTCAGGACGGATTTCGACATTTCCCCCGTGAAGCGCGCGGCCGCCGCCGATTTCTCCAAATGGGACGCTTTGGTCGGCATAGCCGCCGAAAACGGCGTGGCGACGCTGCCGATTTTTCCGGGAGGAAGGGCGTCGTCTTCGCACATGGAGCCGTATATGGAGAATCTCGACAGGCTCGCGGCTTTCGCGGCCGAGTGCGCCGGACATTTCAAGGGGAAAATAAAATATTGGGAGATAATGAACGAGCCCAACCTGCGCGAATTTTGGGGCGGTCCGCCGTCGCCCGAGGGATATGCGAAACTCCTCGAAGTTTGTTCCAAGGCCATAAAGGGCGCAGATCCCGGCGCGAAAATCCTGTTTGGCGGACTTTCCGGTGTGCCGCTCGATTACATTGAAAGGGCTTTTAAGGCGGGCGCGGGAGCGCATTTCGACGTTATGAACGTCCATCCGTATCAGTGGGCGGGGCTTCCAGAGGGCGGGATCATACGCCAGATTTCGTCGCTCAAAAGGCTGATGGAAAAGTATTCGATTGCCGGCAAGCCGATATGGTTTACCGAGATCGGCAATTCGTCCGGCAAAATAAACCCGACGGTCGGAAGGATTATAGACGCCGCGTTGCGCAGCCTGGGAATGCCGCCGGAAGAGACGGTTTTTGCCGTGATTTCCGATCCGGCGCATTCTTATTCGAGCTGCAAAAATCGCGGGTCTCTCGCGGAAATCATAGACAATCCCAAAGGGGAAAGGAAGATTTTGTTTTCCGAAATAAGGGATTTGGACGTCTCGCAAACACCCGCGCTCATACTGCATGCCGAATTCTTTCCGTACGGGTATCTCGGGGATCTTCGGGCGTATATTGCGCGCGGAGGCACGGTGATAACCGCGGGCGGCCAGCCGTTCTTTTGCGACATTAGGCCCGGTTCGGACGGCAAGGTCGCCGTTTCCGTAAAGGGTTCGGAGGGCGCGAAGCTCTTCCGCATGGGCAGCGTCGGTGACGCTCCGGTCGCCAAGCTCAACCCGAAGCCCCGCCTGATTAAAAACTTTGAAACAGCTCCGGGATTTGAATCGGTAAAGCCCGAGGGAGCGTTTTATCCGTGTTTTGCCGACACGTCGCTTCTCGGGCCGGGCGACGAATTCATTCCGATTTTGTACGGGGTGTGCGGCGGCGTCAAAGCGCCGATAGCCGGCATTTACAAATACGGCGGAGACATGAAGGGCGGCAATTTTGTCGCGGTCTATCCGTATCTGGACGCGGTCGTGCCCGAAGGCATGCAGGCGAAACTGCTTGCGCGCTCGCTGCTAGTTTCTTATGCGATGGGGGCGGAAAAGGCGTTCGTGTACAATTTTCGCAGCAGCGAAGCCGACTATACCCGCGAATCGCACTTCGGACTTGTGCGCCGCAATCTCGCCAAAAAACCGTCGTTTTTGGCGTATCAAACCCTCGCCAAAACGCTCGGCGGGGCCAAGCCCAATATGCGCGAAAAAGGCGGAGTGTACATTCTCGACTGGGTCCGTTCGGACGGCGGGAAAGTCTTTGCCGTGTGGTCGGTTGTGGATATGGGAACGGGAAAGTTCTCGTGCTCCGGAAAGCCTGCGGCCGCCTTTGACCATCTGGGCAACCGAATTTCCCCGCGGCTCTCGGAAGGGAAAATCGAGCTGCCGCTCGACGGCGGCGTGTATTATATAGAGGGGCTCGCCAGAATTGATTTTTAGGCGGCGCTGGCGGTGGAAATTTCGCGCCGTGCGGATTCAAAAAAATCCGCAGCATTCCGGCGGCTTGCGTTTTGCTCGCGCATTAAAAGGCGCGTTGGGCGCCCGCAAAAAACGCGCCTCCTATGCATCGGCTTTTTGCCGAGTTCAGAGGAGAGCGCGTTTTCTGAATTTTTGCGGAAAGCGGCGGAAAGCCGTACCCCGTTTCGGGCTATTCCGCTATTTCGATATTGGCCTCAAACGCCTTGATTTCGATTTCCACGCGGTTTGCCATGTCGGAAGCTGCCGCTTCGTCGAGGCCTTTGTTCAGCAGCTCCGTATAGAAGAAATCTTTGAGGAGGCTTTCGACATTGGCGTCGTCGGCGAGCTTGCCGAAGATTTCCGCGATGAGGTTTTCAAAGCAGTTGCCGTCGGCGCATCCGCAGCTTTTCTTCGGGTCGCCCTTGGCGCACGCGCACGCCTTTTTTGCGGGGGCGGCCTTCTTTGCCGGAGCTTTCGCGGCCGCTTTTTTGGCGGCGGGTTTTGCCGGAGCTTTTTTAGGGGCGGTTTTCGGAGCCGCCTTTTTGGCCGCCGGCTTTGCGGATTTGGCCGCCGGAGCTTTCTTCGGGGCCGGTTTTTTTGCGTTTGTTTTTGCCATAATTTTATGATTTATAAAATGTTTAACCGCGCATGCGCAAGCTGCGAACTGTTTTTATTTTTGGCCTAAAAAATTTTTTATCAAGATTTTTTTCATTGGGCGCGCGAGATTTTGCCGTCAAATATGGGTTGCCATTTCCCGCATTGTATATTTTAAATTCCGGACTTATGAAAATTCCCCTCTTAGACCTCAAAAAACAATACGCGCTCGTGCGCGCCGAAACCGAAAAGTCGATTCGCGACGTGCTCGAAAGCCAGCTCTTCATCGGCGGAAAGTATGTGGCGGATTTTGAGGAGGCGGTCGCCGGATACTCGGGCGTGAAGTGCGCGGTGGGGGTGTCGAGCGGCACGGACGCGCTGCTTGTTTCCCTCATGGCGCTGGGGATATGCCGCTCGCCCCTCGACGAAGGCCCGGCTGACGAGGTCATCGTTCCGGCGTACACGTTTTTTGCGACGGCCGGTTCCGTATGGCGCGCGGGCGCGCGCCCCGTATTTGCCGACATCAACCCCGACACCTACAATATCGACCCCGATTCCGTGCTTTCAAAAATAACCCCACGCACCCGCGCGATAATCCCCGTCCACCTCTACGGGCAGTGCGCCGAGATGGAGAGAATCCGCGAAATCGCCTCCGCCCGCTCGATAGCCGTTATAGAGGACGGCGCGCAGGCGATAGGCGCCTCGCGCGACGGCGTGAAGGTCGGCAACTTCGGCGACTGCGCGTGCCTGAGCTTCTTCCCGTCCAAGAATCTCGGCGGGCTCGGCGACGGCGGAATGGTTCTGACCAACGACGAGGGTTTGGCAAAAAGCGTCCGCGAGCTTCGCAACCACGGAATGGAGCCGAAGTACTGCCACAGGCGCGTGGGCGGAAATTTCAGGCTCGACGCAATCCAGGCGGCGGGTTTGCTCGCCAAGCTTCCGCACCTCGACGCGTGGGGAGAAATGCGCCGCGCCAACGCCGCGTTCTACGACTCCGCGTTCGCCGGCTGCCCGCAGGTCAGGACGCCGCGCATAGACCCCCGCAACCGCTCGATTTACAACCAGTACGTGATTTCCGTCGGCAACCGCGACGAAGTTTTGGCGCATTTGCGCGATATGGAAATCGGCTGCGAAATCTACTATCCGCTGCCGCTGCACATTCAGGAGTGCTTCAAGCCGCTCGGATACGCGGAGGGGGACTTCCCGAACAGCGAATACGCCGCAAAGCACACGATAGCCCTTCCGATCTATCCGGAGCTCGAGAAGGGCCAGCTCGAGCGCATTGCCTGCGCCGTCGCGGAATCCGCGCGCTGATTCCCGAAAATTCCGCCGCGCGCGCCTTTTCGCGCGAAAATCCGCGCTTTATATGCGGAGTTTTCGCGGGCTTAAAAATATTTGACGGCGCGCGCGCGAGGCGTTTGAATTTTGAAAATTTGTTTTGCCTTTATCCGGAACGGAACCGACACAAACCGCCATGCTGAACGTTTTATACACGATACTGGAAGTCGCATACGTCGCCCTGCCGCTCTTTGTGGCCGCGATTTTCCTTTTGCGCTCTTCCGAAACCTACGCCGACAAATATTCGTCCTCCAAATTCAAGGGCATGGGAATGTCGCTTGCCGCCTACAAAATCTTTTACAGGTCGGTGGGGCTTTTCTGCGTGGCGCTCGCTTGCTTTGCGGTATATAAAAACTACATCGCCGAGCCGGACGACGAGATGGAGGACGCCCGCAAGTTCTGGGAGGACGTGAAAAAGAGCCAGGCCGCCCCGATTCAGGGGGCGATGCTGCTGGGGGCGGCGGTCGCGATTCCGGCGCGCATGGGCTCTACGCGCTTTCCGGGCAAGCCGCTCGCGCTCCTCGGCGGCAAGGCGGTTTTGGAGCGCGTCTACGAGAATTGCAAAAAGAGCTCGCGCGCCGAGAAGGTCGCGATTCTCACCGACAGCATAGAGATTCTGGAGTTTGCCGACAAAATCGGGGCGCCCGCGATAATGACTTCCGAAAAGTGCCGCTCGGGCACGGAGCGCATAATCGAGGCGTTCGCGAAAATCGACGCCGATTTTGTCGTCAACGTGCAGGGCGACGAACCCTTCGTTTCGCCCGAGCTCATAGACTCCATAATAGAGGCGCACGAGAGCGACGGGGCGGATCTGGTGACGGCGGCTTCGAAAATTTCGGACGCGGCGGAGCTCGCCAATCCCAATGTCGTCAAAGTGCTGCGCGGCGGCGACGGAAGGGCGATTTATTTCAGCCGCTCCCCGCTGCCGTACAACAGGGGGGAGGGCGATCTTTCAAAGTGGATTTCCAAATGCGACTATTGGCGGCACATCGGAATCTACGGGTATTCGGAAAAGTCGCTTGCGCGCTACGCCGCCCTTCCGCCCTCAAAGCTCGAGGAGTGCGAGATGCTCGAGCAGCTCAGGTTTGTTGCGGCAGGCTGGAAGTTTGAGATCGTCGAGACGCAGTACCGCTCCGTGGGCATAGACACCCCCGCGGATCTCGAGGCTGCCGAGGAATTTTTGAAGGGGCTGAACTCATGAACGACTCCGACCTCATTTCCGCCGCGCGCGAAGTCCTCAAATGCGAGGCAAATTCAATACTCGCCGCGGTCGGCAGGCTCGACGCAAATTTTGCGCGCGCCGTTGGCGAAATTCTGTCGCACAGGGGCAAGCTGCTCGTCTGCGGCGTGGGCAAGTCGGGGCTCGTCGGGCGCAAGATCGCCGCGACGCTGGCCTCGACCGGAACCCCGAGTTTCTTCCTGCATCCCGGCGAGGCCTTCCACGGCGATCTGGGGATGATCTCGAAGGACGACGTCGTGCTGGCGC
>CAJMOT010000134.1 GCA_905214995.1 uncultured bacterium
TTTGAGGCCGACGGAAGTTGCGTTTATTATGACGGGCGATGGGGGGCAGGCGAATTTTTCCCCGAGCAAATGGGCTTCGCATTCAAAGCCCGCGCCTCTGATGTCGGAAGAGAGTTTCCCGAGCCTTTCCGCGCCGCGGTTTAAAATCAGGAGGCTGCGGCACCCGCGCGACAGTGCGTGGAAAGCGGCCGCCCGCGCCGCGCCGCCCGCGCCTATTATCACGATGTCCGAACCCTTAATCTCGCGCCCGAGAGAATGTTCGACCGCCTTTTCGAGCCCGAAGCCGTCGGTGTTATATCCCTTCCAGCCGCCGGAAGTTTTCAGCAGGGTGTTGCACGCGCCCGCGAGTTTCGCCGGCGGGTCGAGATCGTCCAACAGGGGAACGGCGACCTCCTTGTGGGGAATCGTGAGGTTGATCCCGAGAAAATTCTTTTCGCGCAGGGCGCCGAGGGCGGCGGCGAGGTTTTCGGGCGCGACTTCAAACGCGAAATATTTCGAGCCCGCATACGCGGCGTCGGACTTCGCGATTTCCGCGAGAGCCGCATTCTGCATCAGCGGGCTGAGAGAATGGGCGATCGGCTTGCCGAGCACGGCGAAAAACGGGGGGCCGCTCTGCGGCGTCCTGGCGGCGAATTCCCCCGAGCGCAAATCTTCGATTTTGAAAATCATCTCTCCCTGTCCCCGAATAGGAAAGTCCCTACCCTTATCATCGTGGAACCCGCGGCGACGGCGGGTTCGAGGTCGCCGCTCATCCCCATCGAGAGCTCCGGCAGCGGGCGCGAAAATTCCCTTTGGAGGGCGTCGCGCAGGTTGCGCAGGCTCAAAAAGCATTCCTCCGCGGCGCGCAGCGTCGAGTCTATGGGGGCGATCGCCATAAGCCCCTCCACCGACACGTTCGGAAGCCCGAGGGCGAATTCCAGAAGCTCGGGGCCGTCGGAGAGGTCGGCGCCGAATTTGGCGGGGTCGTTTCCGGCGTTTATTTGGAGCAGAACCCTCTGGACCTTGCCGAGCCCGCGCGCGTGGAAGTCGATTTTTTCGAGAAGCCTCTTTGAATCGACGCTCTGGATTCTGTCGAAGAGCCTGACGGCGAGCCCCGCCTTGTTTGACTGCAAATGCCCGATCAGCTCCCATGAAATTTTGAAATCCGCCCTCCCGATTTTATCGGCGGCCTCCTGCACGCGGTTTTCGCCGACGGATTCAAACCCGCGCCTGCGCGCAAATTCTACCGCTTCCAACGGGTGGAATTTAGTCACGGGCAGGATTTTTATCTCCGACGGGCTCCGCCCGCATGACCGCGCGGCTGCGGCGACGCGCTCTTCCAGGCGCGCGCAGTTGTCGGAAAACTCCGGATAGGAAATCATTTTTGCGCCCTGTTTGCCGCGCTCGCCGCGATGAGCCTCCTGCCGAATTTCCACAGCGCGCCCGTCGGGTTGGAGGCTTCGGAGAGCGTTTTGTCGAACGCGGATATGAACCTGTCTATCTCCCTGTCAGTGATTGTGAAGGGCGGGAGAATCTTTACGGCGTGCACCTCGTGGCTCGTCACCTGCGTTATGATTCTGTGGTTGTCCATGAGGGCGGTGACTATCATCTGCGTGAACAGCGAGTTGTTGGCCGCGTTGAGCGCCTTCCACGCCGCCTTCTGCAAGAGTCCCCTGGGCTCCTGAAATTCTATCGCTATCATAAGCCCAAGCCCCCTGACCTCCCTTATGTAGGAGTGTTTTTCTTTGAGGGCGTTGAGACGCTCGAGGAGCTTTTTGCCCGCCGCGGCGCAGTTCTCGACCATGCCCTCCTTTTCGATGACGTCGATTGAGGCGAGGCCGCAGACCATCGCGAGGTTGTTCCTTCCGAAAGTCGTCGAGTGTATGACGCACTTTTCGAGAGACGAAAAAGTGCTCTGGTGGATTTCGCGCGTGGTGACGAACGCCGCGCACGGGACGTATCCGCCGCTTAGCGCCTTGGCGACGGTCACGATGTCGGGGTCGAGATTCCAGTGCTGGAAAGCGAACCATTTGCCAGTGCGCCCCAGCCCCGTCTGGACTTCGTCCATTATGAACAGCGCGCCGTACTTCCTGCAAAGCTCCTGCGCTTTCGGGAAAAATTCGGGCGAGGGAATATAGACCCCGTGGCCTTCTACGGGCTCGGCGATGAACGCCGCCACGTCACCCTGTTTGAGCTTGGCTTCGAGGTCTTCGAGGTCGTTGAAATTGACCGCCTCCGCCCCCGGAAGGAACGGGCCGTAGCCCTCGTGGAAATGCGCGGTAGCCGTCACCGAGAGCGCGCCGTAGGTCAGCCCGTGGTAGCCGCCTTTCATCGAGAGTATGCGCGGCCTCTTCGTGTGGGCGCGCGCGAATTTTATCGCGCCCTCGTTGGCCTCCGTTCCGGAATTGCAGAAGAAGCAGGCGGTCAGCCTGTTGTCGAGCAGCTTTACGAGCCTTTCGGCGAGCAGGCCGCTGAGCAGCGCGCAGTCGAGCTGCACCATATTGGGCAGATCCATGTCAATGGCGTCTTTGAGCGCTTTGGCGATAACCGGATGGTTGCGGCCCATGCCGTATACACCGTAGCCTGTGATGAAGTCGAGGTAGTCGTTGCCCTCCGCGTCGTAGAGATACGCGCCCTTGGCGCGGGCGTAGCACTTGTCGAAGCCTATCGTTTTCAGAACCGTCGAGAGCGTGCGGTTCATGTAGAGGTCGTGAAGCTTGTAATTTTCGCCGCGCCGCGACTCGACGAGCTCCCTTATGTCAAATTCTTTCGTTGCCATATGAAAATTTCGCTCCTAAATTTAGGCGCAAAAAAAAATACTTCAACTTAATTCTGGAAAGCAATTGAACTCTATCGGCCGCTATGTCGTGGACTTCGACCCGTTTGCGGTGAGGTTTCCCGACTCTTTCTTTTTGTCCGGAATACGCTGGTACGGGCTGGCGTATCTTGCGGGGTTTTTTATTGCGTACATGCTGCTCAACTTTTATTCGTCGCGCGGCAAAAGCCCCCTGTCGAAAGACGACAACTCAACATTCATAACCTATCTGCTCTTCGGCGTGATAATCGGCGGCAGGCTCGGATACATGCTCTTTTACGACTTCGGCAATTTCGTCTCCAATCCCGTCTCCGCCCTCTACATCTGGAAGGGGGGCATGGCGAGCCACGGCGGGTTCCTCGGGGTGGTGGCCGCCATGGTGTTGTTCGCGAGGTCGCGCGGGGAAAGTTTCTGGACGCTGTCCGACATCATAGTGACGGTCTGCACCCCGGGAATCTTCCTCGGCAGAATCGCAAACTTTGTGAACGGCGAGCTATGGGGGAAAGTGTCCGACGCCGGATGGGCGATGATATTCCCGCACTCCGCACCCGCGGGAACCCCGCTCGAACAGATCGCCCCGCGCCATCCGTCGCAGCTCTACGAGGCGTTCGGGGAGGGGCTGTTTCTGTTTCTGTTTTTCCAATACAGATTCTGGAGGTGCAATCTTCCCCGCGGGCAGGTTTCGGGCGAATTTCTCGTCCTCTACGCCGCCGTCAGAATCGTCTGCGAGGCGTTCCGCGAACCCGACGCCGGCGTGGAGCCGATTATGGGGCTCAGCCGCGGGACGTTTTACTCGTGCATATGCGCCGCCGCGGGAATCGCGATTATAATATGGGCGCGGGTTTCCGCGCGCCGCAGGCAAAACGGGCAAAAATGAGCTTCGACGTTGAAAAGATAAGGAAGGACTTCCCCGCGCTCTCGCAGACGCTCGGGTCGGGGCGCAAACTGGTGTATTTCGACAACGCCGCCACCGCGCAAAAGCCGCGGAGCGTAATCGACGCCGTGTGCGCGTTCTATTCGCGCGACAACGCCAACATACACCGCTCCGCGCACGAGCTCGCCGGGCGCGCGACGCGCGGGTACGAGCTATCGCGCGCCAAAATAGAAAAATTCTTCGGCGCGGACGGCGAATACTGCGCCGTATTCACGCGCGGGGCGACGGAATCCCTCAACCTTGCGGCGTGCTCGTGGGGGCTGCAAAACCTCAAAAGCGGCGATGAAATTCTCGTCACCGCCATGGAGCACCACGCCAACATCGTCCCGTGGCAGATGGCGGCGGAGCGAACCGGAGCGAAGCTCGTTGTCGCGGGAATGCTCGGGGACGGCTCGCTCGACATGGAGGACTTTAAAAACAAGCTCTCCCCGAAGACTAAAATCGTCTCGGTTGCGCACGCCTCAAACGTGCTCGGAACGGTAAACGACATCGCGGCGATAGGCGAAATGGCGCGGCAAAACGGCTCGGTTTTTTCGGTGGACGCCGCCCAGTCGGCCCCGCACATGCTCGACGACATTTCCTCCGCGCCCTGCGATTTCCTTTCGCTTTCCGGCCACAAGTGCTTCGGGCCTACCGGCATCGGCGCGCTCATCGCCCGCCGCAGCCTGCTCGACTCCATGCCCCCGTATCAGGGCGGCGGAGACATGATAGAAAACGTGTCGTGGCGCCGCACCACCTTCCGCCCCGCGCCCGAGAGGTTCGAGGCGGGAACTCCGAACATCGCGGGCGCCATAGGCTTCGGCGCGGCGGTCGACTATATGTCGGGAATCGACAAAACTGCCGCGCGCGCGCACGAGCGCGCCCTGCTCGAACGGCTGACTGCGGGGCTTTCGGAAATTCGGGGGCTCAGAATATTCGGATCGGCAAAGGAGAAAGTCGCGGTGGCGTCGTTTGCGATAGACGGCGTCCACCCGAACGACATAGCCTCCCTGCTCGACGCCGACGGAATAGCGGTGCGCACGGGGCACCACTGCGCCGAGCCGCTTCTGACGTCGCTCGACGAGTTTTCGCTGACCCGCGCGTCGCTGGCGTTCTACAACACGGAGGAGGAAGTCGACTTTTTCATAAAGAGCCTCGACCGCGCGGTGAAAATTTTGAAATAGCCGCGCCGGTTTTAATATTGAAATATCCGCATTGCCCGCCGGCAGGCGCGGGCGGCGCGCCGGATTTTCCGCGTCGGCTGGAGAATGTAGGGCGCGGTTTTTGCGGGCGGCGCGCGGGCGGTTTTTTGAACCGCTCGGAGGGATTGCGGCGTGACGGCAAATTAAAGCGCGCGGAGCCGAAACCCCGCGCGTTCTTTTTTGCGGATGGAAAATCGCCTGCCTATTTTCTCCTGCGGAATGCGGCGAGCGAAAGCGCGAGCG
>CAJMOT010000135.1 GCA_905214995.1 uncultured bacterium
GCCCGCGCCGTTTACACCAACCAGGCACACAACGGACGGGTTGGAGCCCTCCGCCTCCGCGAGTTCCCCCTCGGCTCCCTCCAAAATACGCGCCAGAACCTCCGCGCCAATCTCCGCCGCCCGCCGCCCGCGCAGCTCTTTGTCCCTCTTAAATTCGGACTCTATCGCGGAAACTATGTCGCGCACGGTGTCGTAGCCGAAATCGGCCTCCAGAAGCGTCTCCTCTATCAGCTCTATGTCGGCGGGGTCGATTTTTTTGGAAAACAGACCCGCGATTTTACCGAGCGCGCCGCCCGCCGTGCGCGCAAGGCCGTCTTTGAAGCGTTTGAACAGAGAGAGCATCAGCGTTTGAGCGGGGTTCTGAGCGGGCGGGTGAGGCCGCCCTTAACGTTGTCGAGCACGCCGTTTATAAACCTTTTGGACTCGCCGGTGGAATACGTCTTGGCCAGGTCTATCGCCTCGTTTATCGAGACTATCGGCGGGATGTCAGGGCGGAACAGAAGCTCGAATACCGCCAGCCGCAGAATGGCCAGGTCGACGCGCGCGATTCTGCCCATGCTCCAGTTTTTGGCGCTCTTGGAAATCGCGGCGTCGATTTCTGCGGAATGCGCCTCCATGCCCTCTATCAGCTCCTCCGCGAAGCCGTAAAATTCGCGCGGCTCCTCCTTGATTTCAAAAAACGCGCCGAGCAGATCGGACAGAGGGACGTCGCGGTTGGCGTCGCGCATGTATGCCATTTGCATGGCGGCCGCGCGGTTTTCGCGCCGCCCGGGGGTCTTGCGGCCGGAAGAACTCATGACGCGTACCCCTTGCCTCCGGATTCGCCTTCCCCAAACTCCGCCTCTGCCTCCTCGAGCTCGTCGAGCAGGAGGGCGGTTTGCCAAGCCATCTCCATCGCCGCCTCCGCGAACTCTTTTCCGCGAGCGATTTCGCCCTTTGTGCGGGCTTCGGCCTGCTCGCGCGTGTTGGCGACGATTATCCCGTTTATCATCGGAACCGCCGTGGAAAGCGCGACCTTCTGGAGGGCGGCGGCGGCGCTGTGGGCGATTATCTCGTGGTGCGGGGTTTCTCCGCGAACCACCACGCCGAGGGCGATTATGGCGTCGTACTGCTCGGTCTGCGCCAAAAGGCTGCACACGTGCGGGAGCTCCGCCGCCCCGGGGACGCGGACGAGCCTTATGTTTTCGGCGTCCACCCCGCACCTGTGGAGCGTTCCGACCGCGTCGCGCACGAGCGCGTCCACCAGTTCCTTGTTAAAGCGCGAAGCGGCGATGGCGTACCTGTACCCGCCCGCGTCGATTTTGGGCATTTTACCTTTGTCGAGACTCATTTTAAAGGGGAATTTGTTCGGTTATTTCGAGCCCGTAGCCCTCCGACAGCGCGTGGCTGCCCGGGTGGGCGGTCAGCAGCCTGATCTTTTTGAAGCCGAGCGCGCGCAGTATCTGCGCGCCCAGACCGTAGTCGCGGCGGCTCGGAAGCTCGGGGACGCCGTCGGGGGACACTATTCCGGAATCCTCGCGGCTGATGTAGACGACGGCGCCCGCCCCCGCCTTCTCGACCGCCTCCATCGCCCGGGCGAACGAATCCGAACCCGACGCGAAAGACGAGTCCGCGAACATGTCGGCAAACACGTTTTCGGAGTGGACGCGCGCGAGCGTCGGCGCCTCCGAAATCTCGCCCTTCACGAGCGCGAAGTGCGTGCCGCCCGTCGCGGAGCGCAGCCCCGCGAGCCTGAAATCCCCGAAGCGCGTGGAAAACGGCCTCTCGAACACGATTTTGACGAGGGTGTCGCGGCGCATTCTATACTCTATGAGGTCGGCGACGCTCATGAGCTTCATTCCGTGCTTCTTCTTGAACTCCACCAAGTCGGGAATGCGCGCCATTGCGCCGTCGTCCCTTATGATTTCGCAAATCGCGGCGCACGGGAAGAGCCCCGCAAGCTTCGCCAGATCGACCGCGGCCTCCGTGTGCCCCGCGCGCTCCAAAACCCCTCCCGCGCGCGCCCTGAGCGGATTGAGGTGCCCGGGGGTGACGAAGTCCGCCGCGCCCGCGGATGGATCCGCCATGAGCCTTATAGTGCGCGCCCTGTCCGCCGCGCTTATGCCGGTCGTTATGCCGGAGGCGGCGTCCACAGTCACGGTGAAGGCGGTTCCCTTCGCGTCGCGGTTGAGCCGCACCATGTCGTCTATTCCGAGCTCCGCGAGCCGCCCGCTCGTCGTCGGCACGCACAAGAGGCCGCGCGCGAGCCTTATCATCGTGTTCACCGCCTCGGGCGTGATCTTCTCGGCGGCGACTATCATGTCGCCCTCGTTCTCGCGCGACTCGTCGTCAGCCACTATGACGATTTTGCCCGCCGCGAAATCGGCGATGCAGTCCTCGACGCTGTCGAAAATTTCGCTCTTTTCCATACGTTAAAATGCCGGATTTCTCAAAATTTTTTCAATGTCTCGATCCGAAAGAACCCTGCACGCGCCCTCGGGGATTTTTCTGAGAACGAACGAGCCTATCTGGAACCGCTTCAATTCCTTGACAAAATAACCCATGACTTCGAACATTCTGCGGATTTCGCGCTTGCGGCCCTGTTCAAGCCAGACTTCCGCGCGGCGCGAGTCCTCCTCCGAAGAGCCCGCCGACGGATGGGGAATGATTTTGAGGGCTTTCAGCCTCTCGCCCTCCGAGACCACGCCGCGCGTGAGCACGGGTATCACCGACGGGTCGAGGGGGCGGTTGAGCAGCACCCGATACCGCTTGATTATCCCCGAGGACGGATGGGTTATCCTGTTGGCGAGTTCCCCGTCGTTCGTGAGGATCAAAAGCCCCTGCGAGTTTTTGTCGAGCCTGCCGCAGCAGAACAGCTTCATCTTGTCGAAGGGCGGCGGCAGGAGGTCGAAGACGGTCTTGGCGTCGAACGGGTCGGAATTGGAGCACAAATACCCTTTGGGCTTGTTCATCGCAAGCGTCGTTTTCTCGGATACGACGCCCCTTGCCGCCGCGCCGTCGACCTCGACTCTGTCCCTTTCGGGGTCGATGTCCTGCCCGATGCGGGCGGGCTCGCCGTTGACCGTCACCGCGCCCTCGAGTATTTTTTCCTCCGCGGCGCGGCGCGAGCATATGCCGCATTGGGAAATGTACTTCTGTATTCTCATAAACAACGCCGGCGCGCCCTGAGCGCCGCCCATATTTTATCCCCGCATATTGCCTTTGCCGCGCGGGAGCTTCAAGCAAAAACGGCGGGAGAAATCCCGGGAAAATTTCGGACGCGCCGCAAGCGGATATCCCGGAGGCCCGCATTCGGACTTTCATTACTAACGGCGGAGCCGACGCGCTTTATCCGCAGATGAAATTGCGTCGGGCATAGACGCAAACAGGGCGATTCCGGAAACATATTCGCGCCGCGGCGGACGGAGGAGTGGACCGCCGGCAGTCCGCGCAATATCAAAAGGGGCGCGCCGCAGGCCGGTCTATGCCCGCCGCGCGCAAAAGGCTTGATTTTCGCGCGCAAACAGCCTATATTTTTTCCCACTTTAAAACCAAATTAGGAGAAACAAATATGTCGTTCGCATTAAGATTTAAACTAAGCGCCATGATGTTCCTGCAATTCATGCTGGTGGCGGTGTTTTTCGTTCCGCTGGCAGTGTATTTGAAGAGCATACAGGCAGAGGGCGTAATGATCGCCACCATCATGGCAACTATGGCGTGGGGCGCGATACTTTCGCCGATAGTCGGAATGCTCGCCGACAGGCTCATGAACGCCGAAAAAGTGCTGTTCATACTGAACATACTTGTGGCGGCCATGCTCGTGGTGTCAGCGACGACCCAAAACCACTATGTGCTGTTCGTCTGCCTGCTTGTCGCCATGTGCGCGTACATGCCGACATGGGGACTGACCTCTTCCATAGCGATAACCAACAGCACCCCCGAAGCCTTCCCGCTAATCCGCGTGTTCGGCTCCATCGGATGGGTCTGCGCGGCGGCGTTCGCGATAGTCGCCAAGTGGGGATTCGACACCGCAATCGACGGCACGGCCATACCGTTTTATTGCGGAGCGGGAGTCGCCGTAATCGCGGCGGCCAACGCCCTCCTGCTCCCCAAGACCGCGCCCGCGGCCAAGGGGCAGCCGATGTCCATCGTGGACGCGCTCGGGCTCAAAGCCTTCTCCATGCTCAAAGATAAGAATACCGCCGTCATGATGCTATGCTCCTGCCTCTGGATGGTGGCGTTTTCCATATACTGGCTCTTTTTCTCGATGTACCTCGATTCCGCCCTCAAAGTCGAGAATATAACTGCGACCATGAATGTCGGGCAGATCTCCGAAATGGCGTTTATCGCTCTGCTGCCCGTGGCCATAAAACTCTTCGGAATGAAGCTTACGATGGCGCTTGGCATATTTGCGATGGTGTTGCGCTACGCATTCTGCGCCTACGCTCTCGACGTCGACGGCCTCTACTGGGGCGCGATAGCGGTGCACGGCATAATCTTCGGATTCTTCTTCGTGACGGCCCAGATGTACATGGCAAAGAAGGCCCCCAAAGAGCTTCAGGCGCAGGCGCAAGGCCTGTTCTTCTGCCTCGCTTTCGGCGTGGCGCAAATCGTTGGGGCGTACTTCACCAACTGGCTCATAGACATAAATACCGCAACCCTCACTGCGGAATCCGTAAAGCAGACCGCAAACGCCGTCGCGGAAGTAGTGACGCAGGCGAGCGTGATAGACTGGAAATCCGTATTCCTCACCGAAACGGCAATCTCCGGCGTCCTGCTCGTAGTGTTCCTGTTATTCTTCAAAAACGACGTGAAAGAAGGCTAAGCCTTCCGCAAAAGGAGGGTAAAACAGTCTCCCACACAAAAACCCGCCCAATCGGACGGGTTTTTTGTTTTTTTCCGGAATAGTCCCGCGCCGCAATGCGGGCAGAAAGGCGGCAAGAAACAAGTCCTTATCCCTTTATAAATATAACGGGAAAACGCCGTTATCGCGAAAAAAAAACGAACCGCCCATAAGAGGTTCGTCAGCGCTTCCGGGGTTCGTTCTCTCAAAAAACCCGGCTTCCCCGATTTGGCGCAATGATTTTGGATGAAGAGCGAGTATTTGGGGAAAGCCGCCGGTGGGAGCGTACA
>CAJMOT010000136.1 GCA_905214995.1 uncultured bacterium
GCTTCTGCTCGACGAGCCAACCAACCATCTCGACATAGACTCCGCCGTATGGCTAGAAAAATTTTTGAAGGGTTGCGGCAAGACTGCCGTGTTCGTCTCGCACGACAGGAGCTTTCTCCGCGCCCTTTCGACGAGGGTAGCGGAGGTGGACAGGGGAAAGCTGATCGCCTTCGATTGCGGATTCGACAAATTCGCGGCGCGCCGCGACGAGCTGCTCGCAGCCCGCGAGAGGGAGGAGGCCGAATTCGACAAGAAGCTCGCCAGGGAGGAGGCGTGGCTGAGGCGGGGCGTTAAGGCGCGACGCACCCGCAACGAGGGGCGCGTCAAGGAGCTCATGCGGCTGAGGAAAATCAGGGCTTCGAGGGTGTCGCGCGCGGGGCTTGCGGAGCTCCGTGCGCAGGAGTTTTCCGAGAGCGGGCAGAAAGTTTTGGAGGTCAAAAACCTCACGGTGTCCTACGGCGGGGAGCCGGTTGTGAAAAACTTCTCGGCTGCGGTTTACCGAGGCGACAAAATCGGCATAATAGGGCGCAACGGGGCGGGGAAGACGACTTTGCTGAACGCCATGCTCGGCAGGACGGGGCCCGATTCGGGCGAGGTATCCGTCGGCGCGGGCGTGAAAGTCGCGTACTTCGACCAGCTGCGCGCGGAGCTCGATCCAAATTCCACGCCTTTCGAGTTCATAGGCGGGGGTTCCGAATACGTGACGGTCAACGGGCAGCGGCGGCATGTCGCGGGCTATCTGCAAAGCTTTCTCTTCGACCCCGCGCGTATGATGACGCAAATAGGATCGCTTTCGGGCGGAGAGAAGAACCGCCTGATGCTCGCGAAAATATTTTCCGCCCCCGCCAATCTGCTCGCGCTCGACGAGCCCACGAACGACCTCGACATCGAGACGATAGAAATTCTCGAGGGCGTTCTCGTCTCTTTCCCGGGCACGATTCTGATAGTTTCGCACGACAGGGAGTTTTTGAACAACATCGTAAGCGGCGCGTTCTGCTTCTGCGGAAACGGGGAGATCGCCGAGATCGTCGGCGGATACGACGAGTGGGAGAAATTCCGCGCGCGCAGAGCCGCGGGGAGCGCGGAAAAGCCCGCCGAACGCAAGATTGCCGCCGCGCAGCCTAAACGCCGCTCGAAGCTCTCCAACAGGGAGCGCGAAGAGCTCGAAAAAATCCCCGAACTCATAGAGGCGCTCGAGGCGGAGGCGGCGGAGATTTCCGAAAAGCTTGCGGATTCCGAATTTGTCGTCGCCAACGCCTCATCCATCGCCGAAATAAACGCGCGCCTAGAACAAATCCGCGCCGAGGACGAGAGGCTGATGGCGCGCTGGGAGGTGCTCGAAGCCCTCCGAGCGGAGTTGGGCGGAAAATAGCGCGCCGAAACGGAAAAACTGTTGCAGTTTAAAATCTCTCTCGTATTTTTGCCGTTATGAAAAGGCGCGAGATGATAAAACGGGCTTTGTCTGCTTCGGCGGCGGCGGCCTGCCCGCAGTTTCTTTTTGCCGGCAAAGAAAATCAAAGCGTCAAATCCGCCCGCGAATTTGACGTAATCGTGTGCGGCGGCGGGCCCGCGGGGTGGGCGGCGGCTGTCGCTTCCGCGAGAACGGGGGCGAATACGGCCCTCATAGAGCAGCAGGGGTGTCTCGGAGGCATCTGGACGTCGGGGCTCGTATGCCTGATTCTCGATTGGCGCAACAAGGGCGGGCTTTTGCGCGAGCTGCTCGCAGCCCTTGACAAAACCGGCGCGCAAGACGCCCCCCACCTGTACGATCCCGAAGCCATGAAATTTGCGCTGGACTCTTTTTGCGCGGCGGCGGGAGTTAAAGTCCGCCTTTATACGCGGGTTTGCGCCGTAAACGCGCAGGGCGGAAAGATAGAATCGGTCGAGACGGAGAGCGTGTCGGGCAGGGAAATTTGGAGGGCAAAGGCCTTTGTCGACGCCACGGGAAACGGCGATGTCGGCGCCTATGCCGGCGCGAATTTTTCGGTCGGAAATAAGGACGGCAAATGCCAGCCCGCGACGCTCTTTGCCATAGTCTCCGGACTCGAAACGGCGCAGTTGAAAGCCGCCGGCCTGATAGATTCCCCGCGCTGGCGCGAGAATTTCAAGGCGCAGATAGCGGCGGCGGGAATGTCGCCGAGTTATTCGTCGCCGTCTCTGTTTCAAATCAGAGACGGATGGACCGTTTTTATGGTCAACCACGAATTCGCCGTTCCGTGCGACGATGCCGGAATGTATACGGCGCACACCGTCGCGGCGCGGGCGGAAATCAACAAAATGGCGGCCGCCCTTCGCGCCTTGGGAGGAGTGTGGAAAAATATGAGGCTTGCCCTGACCGCCTCGCATTTGGGCATCCGCGAAGGGCGCAGAATCAGGGGAAAATACGAAATAACCGCCGAAGACGTCGCGCGGGGAGCGCGCTTTGAAGACGCCGTATGCAGAGTCGAATATTGGACGGACATCCACGGATTGGACGCGTCGTCGCGCGCGTTTTCCGACGGCGGAATGAAGTCCAAGCCTTACGATATTCCCATGCGCGCCCTTGAAAGCGCGGATTTTTCCAACTTGTATATGGCGGGGCGATGCATAAGCGGCGGTTTTATTCCGCACGCGAGCTATCGCGTCACGGGCAACGCGGCGGCTATGGGCGAAGCCGTCGGAAAAAAAGCGGCCGCCCGATCTCTCGGATAGCGTCGGGGAGCTATCTTATAAAATTTGTGCGCATGGGCTCTTCGCGCTCCGGAATGCGGACGCCAGATTTTTCGGCGGCTTCAAAGGATTTCATCATCCACGCGATGTTATCTCCCAGCGTCCGCATGGTCTGCAAACCCTCGGCGTCCCGCGCCGCCTCCTCCCGCGTGTTGCCGTGAATCTGGTTCCAGTACTGCGACGGGGCGACGGGCATATTGTTCATCAAAAAATATTTGTTCAGCCTGTCGAAAGCCGCCGTCGCTCCCCCTCTGCGGCAGGAGACCGCGCACGCGCCGATTTTGCCCTCCCAACGCCCGCCGCCTGCGTAGAACAGGCGGTCGAGCAGGGCGCAGAGCTGCCCCGACGCCCCCGCGTAATATACGGGCGAGCCGACGACGAGGGCGGCGTATTCGTCCGCGGAGGCGAGGATCTCGTTTACGGCGTCGTCAAATACGCACTTGCCCGTTTTGCGGCACGACCCGCACGCTATGCAGCCGGCGACGGGCTTCTTGCCTATGTTCCTTGTTTCGCATTCGATTCCGCGCCTCTTGAGCGCCGCCGCAACCTCCTCGAGCGCGAGGGCGGTGCAGCCGTTTTCGTTCGGGCTTCCGTTGATGAGCAGGACTTTTTTCATAGCTCTCATTATTCGGCTTTTTTTGACAAATTGAAAGCCCGTTTTGTTTCGGGGCATCATTCTTCTTTACAAATCGCGCGGCCGGTGGTTGAGTTGCGCGCTTGATTATGCCCGATATTCCGACAGAGCGCGGCGCCCTCGCCGACTTTCAATCCGCCCTCGACTTCGTATGCGACTTGCGCAACGCGGGGTCGAAATTTTCGCTGGACAGGATCCGGAAGTTTGCGGAGGCGTTCGGAAATCCGCACCTGAAATATCCGGTAATCCATGTGGCGGGCACGAACGGCAAGGGGTCCGTCTGCGCGATGCTCGAGCGCATTCTGCGCGCCCGCGGCGTAAAGACGGGCATGTTTACCTCCCCGCACCTCGTCAGCATCGGCGAAAGGATCCAGATAAACCGCAGGGAGCTTTCGCGCGGGGAAATCCTGCGCCGCATACGCTCTATCAGGGAAACGGCCGACAAAATTTTCGACCCCTCCGACAGGGCTGCGTATCCGTCGTTTTTCGAATACATGACGGTTCTCGCCTTTTGCGCGTTCGCGGAGGCTAAGGTGGACGCCGCCGTCGTGGAGGTCGGGCTCGGGGGCCGCCTCGACTCCACGAACATAGTTAGCCCCGATATATGCGCGATAACTTCTATCGGCCTCGACCACACGGCTCTTCTGGGCGGCACCTGCGAGAAGATCGCGGCGGAAAAGGCGGGCATAATAAAAAAATCCGTCCCCGTCGTGTGCGGGTTCGTTCCCGATGAGGCGTTCGGCGTCATACGCGCGAGGGCGGAGGAGGTTGGCGCGCCGTTTTACGATGTACGCGACTATTTCCCGGACGAAAATTCACTTCCGGAAACGTCGCTGTTCGGAAAATTCCAGAGGCGCAACGCGGCGGTCGCTCTCCTTTGCGCGCGCGTTTTGCGCGGGCGCGCCGACATGGGGGAATCCGCCAAAATATTTTCCCTTCTCGACGAAAGTTCGGCGCGGCGCGCGCTGCTCGACGTATCGTGGGCGGCGCGTTGGCAGAAGATACCGCTCGCAAACGGCGCGACTCTTATTCTCGACTCCTCCCACAATGAGGAGGGCGCGCGGACTTTGGAGTGCAACCTGCGCTCCCTCGGCGGAGAAAAGCCCGTAATAGCCGTAGGCGTGCTCGGAGAGGAACGGGCGGTTCCGCTCTTCAAAGTCATATCCAAATACGCGAAAAAAATCCTGCTTCTCGTTCCGCGCCAGCCGCGGGCGCTGGGCTTCGGCGAACTCAGAAAGTGCGCCGGCGGATGCAATGCGCCGATAGAGGAATGCGAAGTGGAAAAGCTCTTCAAAAACGGATTCAAATGTCCGGCGGTGGGGAAAGGGGAGACCATTGTTTCGACGGGCTCCATATATTTGGCGGGCGAAATTCTCGCCGCGCTCTCGGGGAAAATCCCCGACGGCCTATCCGACCGATTTTGACGAACGGCTTTTGATTTTGAGAGCGCGCCTGCCGCCGATGCTCCGTTTTAAAGAAGCCGCCGCCGGCCGCATAGACCGGCGCCGGCGGATTTCTTTAAAGCGAATTTGCCCGAATGCCGATTTCGTTGCGACGCGGGGGATAGGCGGGGATTGGCTATGCCAATCCGCCGAAAGGGGGGCTTTCGCGGGAAGGAGTTGAACGTTGCGGGGGATAGGCGGG
>CAJMOT010000137.1 GCA_905214995.1 uncultured bacterium
GGGCGGCGGCGGCCGGCGATGGCGCCCCGGGGATTCCCGATACCATCATCTGCGCCGACGCCGCGGACAGCGCGAAAAGCGGGAGTGCTGCTTTAAAAAAATTCATCGCTCAATATTTCTCCATGGATTCGGCAATTATCCTTCCGCCCTCCCCCACGCGCACCACCAGCGCGTACCTCTGCTTGGCGGATATGTTCGCGCCAAGGGAATCCGGCACGAGAACCGCAACGGGAAAACCCTCGCGCCCGCCGAGAGCCGCGACGACCCGCCCGCCCTCGACGTTCGCAAGCTGCACGTCCATCTGCGCCTCGAGGACGTAGCGGTTTCCGCGCAGGCTCTCCGGAGAGGCGGAGTACGCCGCGTACGGAAATTCGTCGAGCCCCGACACGTTCCTCTTTTTGAAATAAATGAGCGCGATGGCGAGCGCCACCGAAACTATCGGTATTGCGAACGCTATTATTATCGGAGTCGTCTTGGATTTCATAAAAAATTTTTCTGCGCCGCGCGCTGCGCTTGCGCGCGTTCAGGCGCGTGATTTTTTTACGGGCGCATTCTGACCCGCCGGAAAGCCGCCTGCAAGCTTTTTTGCGGCCTCCAAGCGCGCGGATTTCGCGGCGCGCGCAAGCTACCTCCACTTTCTGGCGGCGCATCCGTAAAAGACGAACGCCGCGGCAATGAGCGTCTGGGCGGCCATGACCGCAACCGAAAGCGACGCCGACGGAAGGTACTCCCACGCCGCGCGGGTCTGGACGTAGGCGTCGTATATGCGCGTGTCCCTCATGCTCGACATGTAGCCCGCCCAGCCCCAGTAGGTAGATATGAACGGCCTGCAAACCCATTTCAACGCCTCCGGAAGCGCAAGAACAACCCCCGAGAGCGGAAGCTGGAAGCCCACGAGGTATATGGATACGATATTCGCCTTTTCGGGGGAATTGAAGAGCGAGCTGAAAGCCAGGCACACCGCCGTCATCGCAGCGCACGACATCGCGAGATCCGCCGCCTGAACGGGAAATCCGCCCGGAAATTTGCATACGAACTTGACGAACGCGCACATCCATACGCCCTGAAAGAGCGCAAGCGACGAGGTGAATATTATTTTGGACAGCGCGTATGCGGATGGGCGGAGGCCCAAAAGCCGCTCCTTTTCGTACAGGGCGCGCTCTCCGGCGATTTCGCGCGCGGAGTTGTTTGCGCCCATGAGCGCAAGCAGCACGACTTGGAAGAGGATAAGCCCCGTGACTATCGCCGAAGTGTTCGCCGCGCTTATCTGCATTTTGAGGCTCTCGCGCAGCTCGTCGAGCGCCCCGAGGCTGCGGTCGAGCGCGAGGCTCTCTATCTGCGGAAGCCCGCCTATCGCGAAAATCACCACCACTATCGGGAATCCGAACGTTATCGCCAGAGTCAGCAAAAGATACGAGGAATCCCTGAAAAACAGAAGATACCTGCGGCGAAGCAGCATGGCAAGCTGCGCCGAAAATCCCGTGCGGCGCGCGGGTTCGGATTTCCGCCCGCCGCCGGATTCGGAGGGCAAATCGTACGCCCCTGCCTCTGCGCCGCGCAATTTTAGCCAATGCGCAAGGTCAAATTCGTTCAGCCTGTCGTAGAGCGAAAGGGGGGTGTCTATTTCAAAGTGCGCCATCATCTCTTTCGGCGTCCCGCTGAATACCACGCAGCCCTTGTGTATGACCGTCACGGTATCGAAATAGTCGAGCTTTGCGAGATTGTGGATTATGCAGACGAAAGTCTTGCCCCGCGAGTCGCACAGTCCGCGCAGGAGGTCGAGTATCGAATTTTCGGAGAGCGGGTCGAGTCCCGAAGTCACCTCGTCGCAGCACATGGCGGACGGATCTCCCGCGAGCTCCACGCCCAGCCCTATGCGGCGCAGCTGGCCGCCCGAAAGCGAGCCCACGAGCTTGCCGGCGTGCTCTCCCAACCCCACGGTTTCGAGAATTTCCGCAAGCCTTTCCGCGCGGCGCGCCTTCGGAACCCCCGCTATCTCCAACGCCCCTCCGACTGCCTCCGCCACTGTCAGCATCGGGTGCGCGCAGGTAAACTGCGGCGCGAACCCCACCCTGCCAACCAGCTCGTCGGGGGATTTTATCTCCTCCCCCTCGAAGAACGACTTCCCCTCCGACGGGATTATCCCGAGCATCGCCTTGACGAGGGTCGTCTTTCCGCATCCGGACGGGCCGATTACGGCGTTCATTGCGCCCCTTTTGAATGAGACGCTCGCCGAATCGAGGATGGGCTGGGAACTTCCCTGGGGCAGCACGGTCAGATTTCTGCAGCTTAGCATGGAGAGGTCGAAGATTAGTGTTGATGTCCCGTTTCTTTTCAAGCTAAATGAAGCCATGAGAAATTTCAAGGCTCTTATTGCCGCGGCCGCGGCGTTTGCGGCAATCTCGGCGGGAGCGGTGGAAATCGACAATGCCGCGATAAAGAACAAGTCCAAGTTCGGAATCGTCCTTCCGGACGGCACGTCGTACTACGCCAACGCCGACGCCGTGGTGTCGGTCTCGCGCCAAAACTACTGCGCTGGGCCGCTCGAGATAACGGAGGTGGTAATCGACGTGCTCGGCTCTCCCTCTCAGGTCAGGATATACTGCGCGCGCGCGGCGGACGCCGCGAAAACCGCCGAACGGCTCGCACGGGAAAAACTTCCCGAACCCCTTAAGCCCTACGCCAAAACGCCCGATTCCATAAGAGAGCGCGTCTCCGAGGCGCAAAAGCTCGCCTCCGAAGCGACTGCGGTTCCGCAGATACAGAAAATCTTTCCGGCGACGACAAATTCGAGGACGATAGAATTCATCGTGCCCTCGCCCGAAGAGCTCGACGAATTCTACACGATATTCTCCAACGATTTCATAGGAAAGGCGACCGAGGAAAAGGATGTATCCGAATCCGCGAAGGAGTCCGTCAAAGCCTCCCAGCCCGGAATAAAGGGAAGACTCTATAAGATACTTCCGCCGAAGGGCATGGAAGACGCATACAAAACTTTCAACAAAAAGCAGAAATGAGAACCGCAATCCTAATCGCAGCCGCCGTCTGCGCCGCCGCCCCAATATTCGCCCAAACTTCGCGCGAGCCCCGGGCGGGCGACATAGTCCGCCAGGGGGACTCCGTATATTACTTGGTGAGGGTGTTCTCTACCCCCGAGCAAAATGCGGCATTCCAGCGCGACCTCGACATTATGCGCCGGCACGCGACGGCGATAGACAAGTGCAAGCTGCGCCTGAAAGAGATAGCCGACGCCGAAAAAACCTTTGAAAAAGACCCCAAAAAGCTCGAATCGCTCGCGGCCGACAAAAAGAAGATATCCGCCGCCCTCGACAGGCTCGTGAAAGATTTTTCGACCAACGAGGAGGCGATGAAAAAGCTCTACGGGTTCGTCTCCAACCGCGACTACCGCGTGACCTACGACGAATCAAACATCTGCGTGCCGCTCACAAACGACGAACTCTCGGAGCTCAAATCCAAAGACGGACAAAAGCTCGACCCGCTGAAAATCGTCACGCGCGGCAACACGTCCCTTTACGTGCTCAAAAATATCTCCGGCGCGCGCGCCAACGAGCAGCTCCAGCGCATGCTCGGGTTTACAATATCGCGCAAGAACGAAATTGAAAAGCTGCGCGGAGAGCTCGCAAAAACCGTAGACCCGCAGGCGCAGCTCAAAATCAGCGCGAGCATTTCCGCCGCCGAAAAAGCCATGCAGGAAAACGAGGAAAAACTGCGCAAGACCTACGGAATCGACAAAAACCAAAACTATTCGGTTGAGATTTCAAAGTCCAAAATGTACCTGATAATAACCCCCGAGGAAGAGCGCGAGCTCCGCGCAAAATTCGGGGGATAGCCGGCGAAAAGCCGGAGGCGGCGATTGCTTGCCTCGCTTCCAAGCCGTAGCGCGGGAGAAAAAATTTGCGGGCGCGGGAAAATCCTCACCGCCCGCTTTTTTGCGGCCTAACGGCGGGCGGATTTCACGAGCTCGTAAAAGTCGCGCATGTCCGAAATAATGTTTTCGAGATTGCGCTTCGGGCTCTTTTTTGAAAGGACGTCCGACCCTCTTCCGAAGACGTCCAAAAGCACGCGCTTTACGAAATCTGCGGACAGCGTCTTTATTTCGCCGGAGGCGATAGCGCGGTCGACGCATTCGGAAAATTTGGCGGATTGCAAAGACGCATACCTTTTAAACCTCGGCTCGCGCTTCAAGGCTTCGAGATAGAGCGCGTTGTAGTCGAATACGTCTATCCTGCCGCCTATGGACTTCCCGAGGGCCCCCATCAACTCCGAAAGCCTGTCCGCCACGAGCCGCACGGCTTCGTAGAGAGTTGACGGGGCGGGAGCTCCGGGGTCCGGGAAAAACCTGTCGCAGAAATACAGCTTGAAGGTCTCGTAGACGAGTTCGCGCTTCGTTGAAAAATACCTGTACGGAAGGCTTCTGGAAAGGCCGAGCGCCTTGGTTATGTCACCCGTAGAAACGGCGTCCACGCCGTTTTTTATCATGAGCGCAAACGCGGCCTCCATTATTCTCTCTCTCGTATCCCTCATTATGGCGGATTTTTGCGCCGAATATGCCCTTCCAAGTGCGATATGGCAACCAAAATTAACGGAACTGCCGCCGGAAAATACTCTCACGCCGTCGCCGTCCCGCAAAAAAACGGCGATTCCTTCCCTCAATATCCCAACGCTCTAAAATGAAATGTTTCCCCGTCCAAGATTATTTCTAAAACCGAATTTTCAGCGAAAATCTATTTTGTAATATATAAATATATTATTTTTAGTGACTGACTTAGATAAGACGACAGGAACGAAGCCCTAAGTAGTATGATATGGTATAAAGATTCTTTTTAATGGAGCGTCAAGGATTTTCTTGATAGCTTTATGGTATTTTTCGTAAGAATAGTGGAATGAATAATATTGTTTATAGGTGTAAATTGCCTTTGACGACGCAACGCAAGTTG
>CAJMOT010000138.1 GCA_905214995.1 uncultured bacterium
CCGCCCCCGCCGCTTCCGCCCCGAAAATTTCCCTGCCGACCGCCGAGCCCAGAGCGGCCGCCAAGCCGTCTGTCGCTCTCCCGAGGGCGAATATGTCAAGGCCGGCCTTCAAGCCCGCCTCCGCCAAGCCCGTCCAGCCGGTGAAGATGGCGGACGATTCCCCGAGCGCCGTGTCGGTTGCGGCGGATTTCGTCGCGGCGGCGGTCGCCGTAGCGTTTGCCGTGATGATAGTTCTGGACGTTTAGCCGCGCGATTTTGCGTTCCAAAATAAATTTTTTCAGAACAGGCGCGCGCATGCGCCTGTCTTTTTTTAGCGGAAGATTTATAAAACGACGAAATCCGCCGATATTTTAAAATCCGGCGCGATGGACTTCGGAAGCGCAATCGGCAAAACAACGCAAAACTCGAAATATGTCAGATAAAGCAATACACCTCAACTCGTCGAACTTCGACGCGACAATAGCAAGCGACAAACCCGTCCTCGTGGACTTCTGGGCCCCGTGGTGCGGCCCGTGCCGAATGCTCGGCCCCACAATCGACGAGCTCGCCGAAACCGTCGGCGACTCCGCGCTAATATGCAAGCTCAATGTGGACGAATCTCCTGACATTGCGCAGAAATACGGCGTCAACCAAATTCCGACCATAATATTTTTCAAAAATTCCAAACGCCTCGGAGCGTCCGGAATGGCGACGAAAGACGCGCTGCTTGCGAAGCTGAAAGCCATCTGATTTTCGCGCGTTCCGAAAAAAGCCGCCGCTCCGCAACGGGGCCGGCGGCTTTTTTTGCCGGCCGTTCAGGAGGCGCCGGAGGCTTTATTGCGCGCGTTAAACGCGGTTTTTTCGGCGGCGGAGGAAATTCACGCGCCGGTTCTTAATTTTCGCGCGGCGGGGGAGGGGCGTTAGGGAGGCCTTTCGGGATATGCAGCCTCGCGTTTTTGCGCGCGCGGGGCGTTTTTGAATATTCCGCCCTCCCGATTGGCGCGGGAGAGAGGGAAACCGCCGCGCAAAAAATTGCGTTATCCGGACGCGGCAAGATTACTTGCGGCGCCGCAAATTCACCGATTTTCGGCGCGCGCGGCGGCCGTTTGGAGGGTTCCGTCAACGAGCGATATTATGCGGTCCGCTATGTCGAGAATGCGGTTGTCGTGCGTGACCAAGACAACCGTGACGCCGATTTCGCGCGCCATTTTTTTTATTATGTCCACGATTTCGCGCCCGCTCTTTTGGTCGAGCGAGGCGGTGGGCTCGTCGGCGAGCACGATGCTCGGCTTGCGTATGAGCGCGCGCGCTATCGCCACCCTCTGCCTCTGCCCGCCGGAGAGGTGGGAGGGGAACTTTTCCGCCTGATCCGCAATGCCGACGGTGGCGAGAGCCTCGAGCGCGTCGGCGCGCGACGATTTCGCCGTGGCGTTCGGGTCGAAGGCGAGCGGCAGCTGCACGTTCTGGACGACTTTCAGCGAATTGAGCAGATGGTGGCTCTGGAATATGAAGCCGAGATTGCGGCGTATTTGCATCAGTCCGTTTTTGTCCGCGCCGCGCAGCGGCTTTCCGTCTATGACGATTTCGCCTTCCTGAAGCGTCAGTTGGGCGCCCATGAGTTTAAGCAGGGTCGATTTTCCAGAGCCCGACGGGCCCATTATTATGACGATTTCGCCGCGAAATATGTCGAGGTCGATTCCGTGCAGGACTTCCTTTGTTCCGTCGCCTTCGCTGTACATGTGGCGCAGGCCCCGGACTTTTATGATGGGTTCGTCGTCACCCGAAACATTTTGCGCGGCGTCTTTCATAAATCCGAAACAGTAAAGGCATTCGCCGCGATATTGCAAATTATTACCGAGTTTTTTTGCGGGCGGCGGTTTGCAAAAAAAAGCGCCGGACGGAAAAACCGCTCCGGCGCGAAAATTTTTCGGGAGTATTGCCGGCGCTATTTGCGCCTGCGCAATGCTGCGAACGCTATGGCGATTGCGCCGAGGGCGGCGGCGGCTTCGGCGGGTTCGGGCACCAGTCCGAGGGTGACGGTTAGTGCGGTATCGCCGAAATTCCATTCGATATTTATGCCGTCGATCTGCGTGAATACGATGTCGGAATTAGTCATGTCGGTGCTCGAGTACTCCATGAGCGTGTAGGTTATGGAGCCGCCGTTGGACTCTATCCACGCCGCCAAGTCGTATGCGTCCGCAACGAGCTCAATTTCCCGGGTTCCTCCGACGACCGAAAAAGAGGTTTTTGAGAGCGCATAAGAAAGGACGATTTTATCGCTGGCGGCGGTGTCCTCCGTTAAGTTGAAAGATATTTTGCCGGCATCCCAGGCAATGCTCTCGGCTTTCAGGATGGCGATTTCGTTTGTCGCAGATGCGGGCGACAGCGTTCCGCCTTCGAGGTATATCGCGGACGTGCCGAGATTGCTGTAATAGTTGAGCTTGCCGCTTTTTACGGTGACGTTGCTGAAAGTCATGTCGCTTCCGGTGTCGTCCCAGTACTGTACGCCGGAAGATGCCCCGTTCATGACCAGATTGAACTCGTTGTTTTCCGCAACGCCCGAAGCCGCGTATATGAGCCCTCCGCTGAACCTCGCGGTTCCGGTGTTTGTGAGCGTAATGGTGGCGGTCGAATTTTGAAGCATGTGCTTGGAGTCCAGATTGCCGCCAAATTGAATGTCTTTGTTCGTGCCGTTTATTCCCCCAAAAGAATACGAAAGCGTTTGGTTGTCGCCCGAGCCGTAAAACAAGTTGAGCTGTCCGCCGGAAAAGTTCAATGTTCCGGCCACCGAGAGGTTTTGCGCGTGGAAGCGCAGCCTTGAGGCCTGCAATTCTATGTTTCCGCCAACCGCAACGGCTTGCAAAAGTTTTCCGCTTCCGAAGAGCGATTCGCCCTCGGTGCCGTCCGGGGCCCTTTGGGATATTATGTTTCCGCCTATCTCGACCCGCCCGACCCCGTCGCCTGATGAGGTGAATGAGAACGGCACAAAATTGTGGTTGGAGGCGAGAGTGATGTCGTTTAATATCGTAAAAGCGGAGTCTCCTATATTTATTTCTATGTTTTTACCCCACGGACTGTAACCTTCGTGGGCAGTCCTGTTTGTAATGGAGTTGTCGGTCAAACTGTTTATCGTCACACCCTCGGTTGCGTCTATCCTGTATATAACCTCTTTATTGGCGTCGTTAAACAATATGTCGGAAGAAGAGGAGGGGACAGTCCCGCCCCAGTAGGAGCCGTCATAGAAAGAGCCGCTTTCGGCCCCGTTATACGTCAAGGTTTCGGCGGACGCCAGAGAAGCGGCGGCTGCGAAAACCGTAAAGCAGATCAAATTGCGGGAATTCATAAGAGTTTGGCTGTATTTGTTGTTTGAATGCTGTATAACTTTTCATAATATTGACGCGAAAATGCAAGTCAAATAAATTGGAAATATTTCTCCAAAACTTTCATTGCGCTAAAACTTGCGCACAATCCCCTGCGGATTTTATTTTTTCAGCCGCGCCTCCCCATGCCCGCCGATTCCGGCGCGAATGCGCCCGGCTGCCCTTTTCGCGGGGCGTTAAATTTTACCTGCCGCCATTTCTCTTGCCTTCGCTTCGGGGGCGAAGCAAAGTCATATCTCGCGTCCATTTTTATATCGGCAATGCGCGTGGGCCCCATCTTCCGATTCAAACGCGAACCTCGACGGATTAGCGCGGATCTTTTCGGGGAGCCGCATTTCAAAGCTTTTTTCTTCTCCTTCGCCGCTTATGAGAAGAGTCCGCTTTTCGCCGCCTTTTAGCGGGAAGGGGATTTTGCCCCCTCGCCGAAATCCATTTGCCGCGCGGAACGGCGGAGTTCTCCGCGCCCCTTATCGCGGCGCCCTTTACGGGGAAAAACGCGCCGCTTTCCGTTCCGCATGAAAAGTCCGAATTTTCCGAGAGCTTGAACGCCAATGAAAATTCGAGATTCTTCCCCTCCGAAAAGCGGCGGTACTGCTATACCCGCGCGCCGCCGGGCTCGAGAGCGCGCCCCGCCTGAGCGGTACCGTCGCCTACGGCCTCCGCGGACGCTTCGGAGCGTTCGATATTCATAAACGCCGGCGGCCTGCCGGCCTCTCCGACGGCGAAGTCGTCGAACGCGCCGTTGTCCCAATCGGGGCGGGCGGGGTATCTTACGATTTTCGGAAAGCGGTATCCCTTCAAAATTTCCCGCGCGCGTTTTGGCGAAAATAAAGGCGAAGCCGGAAATCCGGATCGCCCCTGCGGAATTTTAATTTCTCGGCGGCCTACCGCACTTTTACGATCTCCACCCTGCGGTCGTGGCGCGCTTCGGGGGAGTTTTTCGCAACGTCCATGGCGGCTCCGGCTTCGCCGCGCGCGATTATCTCAACTCTCTCGGGGCCTATGCCGAGGCTCGACATGTAGTCGGATACCGCCCTGGCGCGCTTGTCGGAGAGCAGCATGTTGTACTCTTCCGTGCCGTACCAGTCGGTGTGCCCCACAAGCGCGATTCTAAAGTCGGGATTGTCCGCGAAGAAATTGGCTGCCTTTTTGACGTTGGCGCGCTCGGAGGGGGCGACGGCGTATTGGTCAAACCCGAAATACACCGTTACGACGACATCCTCGGGATTGATGTTTTCGGGATCAAAAGCGTTCATACTGTTGATTCCGCGTTCCTGCAATCCGGAATCGGCGCTCATCGCGGCGTCGGAGGGAAGGCCTCCGGGGTTGAGCTCGTTGCCCGAAGCCCCGGGGCGGGTGTCGAGAGGCGACGGATTGTCCATAGAGTCGCACGCGGCGAGCATAAACGCGGAAAATGCGAGAGATATGAGGGCTATGATTTTTTTCATATTTTTGAGCGGCCTTTGAATGATGAACTTATCTTCCTCCCACTTTTTAACTATATTTTGCATTATGCAAGTTTTTTTTAAGATTTGGCGCAATGCTTTTGGCGAATAGCTCCGTTTCGGGGAAAG